>CAYSJX010000044.1:0-11814 GCA_964431445.1 uncultured Oscillospiraceae bacterium
CCCAATGTGGGCTCCCAGGCTTCGAAGCAGTATGGGATTCAGCCACGTCCAGAAGCGGATACTTAACGATGAGGGCAGGTTGATAAGTTTGGAAAGAATTCTCATAAGTGAAGTTTGGCAGTCAGGAATTGAGTGCATCTTCCTTTTCCACTATGTCGTGGATGTCGTACTCAAAGTCCAAGTACATTTCGCGCTTCACAATCTTAGCCGTTTTCAAGCATGGTTGAAAGTTCCAGTAGAGTGCGCTTGGAAGTGTAAGAGCTGCTTTCTTAATGCCTTTGGGGGAGACTGGGTGGTTTAGGAACTTGCCAAAGCCTCTTTCAGCGCTTTGATATACCCTTTCCCGTGTTCCAAATCAGGTTCCAGGTAATTCCCCTCTCCCCATTCATTCCAAGATTTTATAAATATGATATTTTCTTCATGAGGTCGATCTTTTTGCATATTAAAAATCTTTTCACAGAAGTGCTTCCATTTTGTGGGTGTAGATCCGAAAAGTATTACACCCCGATTATGGCTGCGGGGAGAATGGTCGAAATTGGGCCCTAAGCAGGGTATAAACCCCTCTTTGGGTTTGAAATGCTTGAGCATATCTTTTACATAATGACTGTAAGTCATATATTTAGGAAACGGTGTGAACTTTCTGATAACGTGCCAAAAGAAGTCTTTGAGTGGGTTGGTTATAACATTTTGCTTTTGCATGTAATCTACACAAGCGGTATCATACCCCATGTTGATGACTTTGTCGCCATTTTCCATCCCGACGCTTAATCCCCAAAACCAAAACCCATCAAGTCCATTTTCCTTGGCGAGTTGATTCCAAGTGTCTTTAAACAATTTGAAATTTGGCATATCTAAAGGAGCGAACAGTCCGAATATGAGCTTGCCATTACGCTTCATATATCGAGGATCCTTGAATGCGGGGAGCATGGCATAGAAGTGGTCGATGAAATCTTGTTTCCCAGGATAAGTCTGCTCTATTAAGAGGGTGTTGGGTTTGGACGGATCCCAAATTTTCTTATACCACGAGTGGTTGGCCCAACAAAGGCAGAAGGGGAAGTCGGGCTTGCCCGATTCCACAACCTCATGAAACACTCTGTCAAGTAATCGGCGACCGGCAAACCAGTAATGCCAGTAGCAGAAGCCTTCTATGCCAGCCTCACGGGCAAGTTCGGCCTGTTTCTCTCGGGTCTCGGGAACGCGTAGATCATAATAGCCTAAATCTCTTGGGACTTTGGGCTGATGATGACCAGGGAAAAGGGGTTTGGCCCGTCCTACATTGGTCCATTCTGTGAATCCAGGTTGCCACCACTCATCGTTTTCTCTTGTTGGATAGAATTGTGGTAGATAAAATGCTATCAATCTAGGTTTGCTCATTTTTCTTTGTTTTTTCAATTATTCTTGCGGGATTGCCGACTGCGACACTAAGAGGTGGTACATCGTGTGTGACGACAGCGTTTGCCCCTATAATGGCTCCGTCTCCGATAGTAGTTCCAGGTAAAATGGTAGCCTTGTCACCTATCCATACATTACGACCGATTGTTACCTTGCCTTTAGAAGTTAATGGACGCAGAATGGGGGGGGTAGATAGTTCCGGCGTGCTGCCATGGGCATTGTCAGTGATGGTCACCCATTTGCCGATGAGGGTGTGGTCGCCGATGGTAATTCCATTGATGGATGTGATGTGGCAGCAGGGACCGATGATGACATTCTTGCCAATTGTGACGCAAGGCATCAAGTGCTGTCCCTGATAGTTGTCTAATGCAAGGAGAAAGCATCCCCGGCCAATGGAGACACCGTCGGCGATGTGGATATGCTGCGGCCCGACAAGTTGGGCGAGGCGGCCGATGTAGACACCTTTGCCGATGGATGCGAAGCGGTGGCGCACTGCATGATCATAGAGACTGTCGATCTTCACACGAGTGTGTTCGATGATTGCTAACAGAGACATTGATTCAGAGGTTTATGGCCTTTTACCGATGATGATTCTCAGATAAGGTCTGTCGAGGACAGTTGCTGCTACAAGGCAGGAGGCTATTACAACTACTATAGTGAGAACATAGGCCAGCGTAGTTAAGGCAACGTTCACAAAAGCATCTTGTGGCCAAAAGTTATAGAAGAAGCGGATGAAATAGTCATGCAGCACATAAATAACAAGAGTGTGTCTGCCTATTCGCTCTATGACGCATTGGTGGTTGATAATCTTGCAAATGCCTAATAGTGCCATTGTGCCAATTGTTGAGAACCACAGAATCAATAAGGGGTCATACCAGTGGCAGCATTGGACAGCTTGAGTGATGCAGGGCGAGTCTACCCCCCCCATTCGCAAAGCGGCGGCTGTAGAGAGGAAAAGGAGAGAACTGGCAAGTGTTTGCCGCTTGCTGAATTCGAACTTCCTAAGACATGTTCCGATTTGGAGAAATACGATCAATGCACAAGCATGGTAGCACCAGCCAAACTCGGGAAGGTGCAACATGAATGCGGACATCCCCGCAATGTATAGAAGGATTATCACCACCCATCTTATCCACTCTTTCCTTATTTTGTATACAAACCAGTAAACAATCTTGGCAAGAAAAAGTGCATGAAGAAACCACACGCCCGTATCAAACAAGCGAGTGAGCCATCCTTTCAGGCTTAATGGGGAAAAACCATATGCAGGGATGATTCCTCCCAAAGCCCCTGGCAATGCGACAAAGAAGAAAACGGGTGCCTTCAGACCAATGAGATTGGAAACGAGATAATCTTTAAACCTTTTGCCAAAATTGGAGCACATCCCAGTTATGACAAAAAATGCCGGCATGAAGAACAAGGCGATATAATCGTTGAAATAGTTTCTGAGGGCCCATGCAAAAGTGTTTGATGGTGTTTTTGCAGCAAGCTCCAAATACAGATGGTGCATTACAACCAAAGTAATCAGAATTCCTTTGGCCACATCTATATAGTGGATTCGTTCTTTCACCTTATTTTCTCCTTATCAGCCGATGGAGATAATGACGAATCCGTGATTTATAATATGTCGAGCGTGGATGGTCGAGCGCATGCGACAGTTGCCAATCAAGACCGTAGCAGCTGTCCTTTGTGCCTCCTGCCTTCAACCTGTCGTGAATTTCCGGGTAAAGTGTTGGGACGATGCTGAACATCTTGCCTTGGTAGGCGTACATGATGGCATACTTCTTCCGGTTGTAGAATCCGTCGTAATCCTTGGCAACCACCAACTTGTCCATCTCGCTGATGACGGCCTTGATGGATTCAAGCTTCTTGGGGGAATGTCGGTTGGAGAGGCTGCTGGCGTTGCTGACCCAGTAGTGGTAGAAGGCCTTGTGCAGATGGACGGCCGCCGCCCCTGCCACCAGCATCCGGATGAGGAATAGAAAGTCCTCGCTCATGGAAAGCCAACTGGGAGAGAACGAAATTCCATGCTCTACTATGAATTGTCTGCGAATAAAACTGTTCCAACAAACGCAAATGCAACTGACATCTATGAGCCTCTTGAGAAGGTCTGCGCTATCGGTGTAGTTTTGTTCTTTTAGCTTTTCATTCATGAAGAAGTCGCAGGTAACGATGTCTGCATTTGTACGCAAAGCCTCATCGAGCAATTCCTTCACCATTGTTGTTTCAACATAATCATCGGGGTCAGCATGGATGATGTAATCGCCTGATGCCGCATTAAGTCCGGCTTGCCGCGCCGTGCTTACTCCTCCATTCGTTTTGTGGATGAGCTTAACCCGGTGGTCCATCGAAGCGTATTCATCGCAAATGGCAGGACTGCCATCTGTAGACCCATCATCAACGAGGATGACCTCTATATTGTGATAGGTCTGTGCCAAAAGGCTGTCAACACATCGACGGATGTATCGCTCCACGTTGTAGACAGCCACAATTATGCTGACTTTATAGTTCACCATTTCAATGAAAAAGAGGGGCTAACAGTCTCCTCATGGCTATATATGCTTTTTCTTTCTTGCCGTATTCCATCCAACAGGTGCGTCGAATATCTCTAACAGCAGAAATCTTTTCCCACTTGATTTTTGTTTTCCATTTGTTGTCGTTCACTCTCATGGAATAATAGTATTCCAGCAATAGGAGCAAGGGCTTACAGTCGATGTCCAGCGCATGATAACTGCTCATAAAAGCCGAGAGGTATTCGGCGACTGCATTCAATGGCAAAGTGTATTTTGATTGGCTTGGGCGCAAGTAGATATAGCCAGTGTCGTTCACCGTGGAAATAGCTTGGCAATAACGAAGGTAATTGAGTACAAAAAGATTGTCTTCGCCCAAATGGAATCGTTCGTCAAAACGGATGTGGTGGTCTTTGATAACCGTTCTCTTGAATAGTTTTGCCCATGGACAACGGAAAATATAGTCGACCAAGTGTTGATTTAAAAATTCCTTTTGGGCTTTTCCGCTGTAGGTGGCACTGTGTAACTGCTCATTCTCTGTTTCTCCAGTGGTATACTTCCAATTAAAACAGACAAGATCATTGTCGTCTTGGGGTATGTAGGACAGGAGGGAAGGCGTTGCTTTGTCATCGGCGTCTACAAAAGTGACCCACTCGCCTGTGGCTGTATCCAAGCCTTGGTTGCGGGCAGAACTTACCCCTCCGTTACCCTTTTGGAAAGCCTTTACACGCTTGTCCTGTAGTGCAAATTCTTTACAGATGTCGGATGAGTTGTCGATGCTGCCATCATCGATAAGAATGACTTCCATGTCTTCCTCATCACTTTGCAAGATGCTCTTTATGCAGCAACGAAGAGTCGCACTTGCATTATAGACAGGAACAATGACCGAAAGCCTAATGGGTGAGCATGTATCCATACCAGGTGTATTCCCCTTTGTCATTCTTGACCATCAATTTTCCGAAATAGTCACGGTAAGTCATCTTAAAGAAGGGCCATTCTTTCACAAGTCGTTGATAAGCCTGAATGTCAATCGGTTGATCAATGTGGTTTTGTGGAAAAAAGAGCTTGTCGGTGTGCCATACACCGTTATCTACCGACTTTTTTACTTGAGGTAAATTGTCGTATGCCATTACGATGCCAACATCAATGAGAAAGTAGTCGAGCAGTTCGTCGTGGTCTTTCCAATAGTCGAAGAATAACTCGCGAAGGAAGCCGAATAGTGGATGCTCTTTGATTCCGCCAATGAAGAAACCAGTCCAAAGGCAACGCGAAACCCACTGCCCGTCGTTGGGCGTGCGTACAGAGAAGAAAGGTTTTTCAAATATAGTATGGGGAATGTCTGAAGCTGCGTACATTGTGGCATCCATCCAAAGGCCTCCATGTTTGAAAAGCAAACTCATGCGGAGAATGTCAGAGAAATGGGTAAGCGAAATGACATGGCGACTGACTTTGTCAATGATGTATGTAGGTATATCGGTATATTCCTTGTAATTTTGTTTCGTTAGCAATATAACAGGATGACCTTCTGGAGCATGAGCCACTGCCAAGTCATAGCATTTTTTCACGATAGGTGGCATCGATTCTTTGCCTTGCCACCAAAACATCCAAATGGGGCCTTCGTTCTTTCCTTGGGGAATCCGTGCGTCACGATAATGGTCAATGAGGTAGCTATAATGTTTGGAAAAATACCACGAACGCATCCGTTGATTGCTGTTTCGATTCCATTTCCCACGCAGTATCTTACGGAGAATCCTATCGGAAGTTTTAATAACGAATTCGTCGAAATGTTGTAAATCCATGCTGAAACGTAAACTTAATCAAAAAGTTTATGATCTATAAAATGTATAAGCTTTGTCGACAACATCGATTCTATAAACTTTTGTGAAAGATATGAAATTATGATGACGGCGAAACTTGTGACGCCAAACTGAATTGTAAAAGCCACGTAAAAAGGTTGGAACTGTGTTTTCACGCAGAGCAGGCTGGTTAAGGAGCATAATATTGGCCAATGCCAAATAAACATGCTAAAACTTATTTTTCCTAGTTTTTGCATGATATCGGATTCAAACAACTTTTGCAAAAACGGAGTAGTGTAAACGGCCATGACTAGTATCATCGCCCAAAGGAAGTTTTTAATCTCGGTACTTATAGGGAGAAATGTTTTGTAACACAAAAGAAGGAAAAGGCAGATGAAGAATACCCCCAAAGCGGGTTGTGAAGACTTATGGAAATTCTTACCATATTTGCCAAATAAGAACGCCAATATCTGTCCTATCATGATACCTAGATAAAATTTGTCCAAGAGTGTCAAGACTACAGAGCAAAACAATAATATGTAAATCCGCTTTTTATTGTCCACGCCCTTAATAGCCAATTGGAGAAGCAATGCTATATAAGTACCAAGGAACACATACTTCATCATCCATAATGGCGCATCCCAGAAGTCTGGATTGACGGGGCTTAATATTACAGATTTGATGAAACCGATAATGTTGACTGGCCAAAAAGCAGTTTGAAGAATTGTAGATTTTGTTATATAGCCTGCCTCTGTATGCCAAGAATATATTCCCATAAAATAAGTGGCATAAAGGATTATAAACACTATTCCAAAAGGGATTGCAAACCTAAAATAGCGGTTGACCACCATTTGACTGATGCTCTTGTAATTATGAGTTTTCCTGTCAGCCGAAAGCCACGCGAGGAAGCCACTGATAATTAAAAAAAGCCCAACAGCCTTTCCTCCATTAAAAAAAACAGAAGAAACGTAGCCTTCCTTAAACCATGATGGAAGAGAATAATTCATCAGGCTATAATGGCTCAAATAAACCATAATAGCCCCTAATCCTTTCAGACCGTCTAAAAACTTTATTCTCATCGATTATTTTGGGAATTTACAACCCTGTGATGTTGAACGTCAAGATTGTTGCTTGGTATCTGATCCGCTCTAAGAAAGGATGCTGTATAGTAGCGCTTTAGATGAATCGTCGGGGAGATGCCGTCACAAAATAGGAGTCTATCCTTTCCTTCTCGTTAGCGCATCAACCAGATAAATTCTAAGTTTGTCCACGATACTACATATGGTGAAACAAATTAAAATGAATGCCAGAATCCATACAAGTTGTCCTGGAGTGGTTGGGAATGCGACCATCCCTTGGCCTAAGACTCGTGCGAGTAAAAGACGCATGTCTGGATAGTCTGTCACAAGATATACCGAGATGGCTGAAGAAGAGAAGAATAAGATGATACGTGATAACTTTTGGGAAATTCTAATTTTTAAGAACATGCAGAATACGCATATTGCCATGATGATGTTGAGTGGGGATGAATAGTCCAACCAGTTTAGTCCGCTTATGGGTTGCACTTTGTACCGCACAACACAGCAAAGGAGAAATATGGCCAATGGAATCTTATAATCCGCTTTTAACTTCATAGTTATTCGGTCTTCTAGCCTTAGCCAATGCCCAATGATATACAGCAAGATAAAATTGAAAATGTCATAGCCGTGGTTGTCATATGGTGATATGTGCATGAACCATCCCATATATACACTTACAAATGCTGCAATAGCGAGCATCGCGTAGAACTCTTTATGGGAACAAATGCTCATATACCGTTCAAGTATGGGAGCTATCAAGAGTAGAAGCAGATAGACTTTCATAAACCACCAAGGGCTGTTGCTGAATAGCAGAAAATCTTTCCAGTTTATTCCATTTCCTCTCAGTAAAGGTATAATGTTTAGCAAACATGCGTAGAACAGGCACAATAAGATAATCTTTATAAGTGACCTGCCACGATGATGAATGCCAAAATAGCCTGTGATTATTACAAAAAGGTCTACATGGAAAGTGATAAACAGATTGATGTAGTTGAGCGGGGCTCCCACGTGGTTTACTCCGCTTGGTAACAAAGGCAACAGGTGGCTCGAGATATGCCAAAGCAAAATAAGCATCATCGAAAAGATGCGTATTAACTCAATGTTCAGTTTGCGTTGTCGCATTAGGATGATATTTTATGTAAGAAGTTGAGGGAGACCTGTTTCTCTTTCTCCAGCTTCTTACTTATGGCGATGTCATCTATCCGTGCAGGGATTCTGATGTCTTCTGGAACTCTTAAGACATCGCCGGTAATGCCCAAAGAATCTAATAGGTTGGTGAATCGTGCATCAGACGCCTGTCCTGTCTTGACCACTACGAATGGCAGGTGGAAGATGATGGAAAACACCATCGCGTGGAAAGAAGCGGTAATCACATAGCGAGCATGCCGGATGATGGAGACAAAATCGGAAGGGGAATATTGATAGTGACTGGCATCGATGAATTCAAGTTTTTCAGACTTCGCGATAGCTTTTGCTTTTTCTGTTATGGCTTCTATAACATGTTTAGGCCCGCCGACATGATAGAGCAGAACATAATTGTGCTTTGACCAACGCTTGTTTATCATAGGCTTCCATAAGGATGCGTCTGCGAGTAGAGTTGGGTCAAGAACGGTTTCGCATGGGCGGTCGGTCAACTCAGAAATACTCTTTGCGAGGTTCGCCTCGCGGAAAGACAGAGCATCGAAACTCATAGTGTACTGCTTGACATTCTCCCAGCCAACCTTGCTTATCGCCTCTATCGAACCACTCATGGCATAAGTGGCGAGTTGGGAAGTAGAAGGCCTTGGAAACTGTCCGTAATAAACCATATCTGTCCCACCTGTGAGATCAGGATTCCAAGGTTGGTCGCTTCCAACGAGGTATAAATCCATCGGGGGAATGTCATCCACTCCATAGCATTTTTCCGTAAGCCGCAAATATTTCTTCCTGAACGCTTCGAATTGATGTGCCACTTTGTAAGGATGCATGCTTTTACCCATGTATTCAGCAAGACTGCCTTTTTTAAGTGCCTTCAAAAAGCTTCTAACACCAAACTGTCGTTTTGGTCGAAACCATTCTGACAAGAATGGCTGCTGGTAGTTGATGACCCACACGTCGTGCCCCATACCTCGCAGCACTTCTTGCAGGGCGTAACACTGCAATACAGCCCCATAATTGTGGGCAAGATGGAAAGTCAGGATTCCTATATGCATGTCAAGTGCGAATTATACCAATTTTTCTCAACCTGTTGACGGCCGCACTTTGGATAGTAGATCTTTCGCTGGCAGTAATTCCTAAGAAATAGATGGATGCGATACATGCTATCATCGTTAGGGCAGAGAACAGGCACAAGCCTATGAAGTTGTCAGGTATGTGTGAGTTCAATGTAAGACTCAAGCCTACAGAGATTGTGGTGACCAGCGAAATGGGTGCCGCGACAGATTTCATGAAGGGAATGATGTGATTTCTACCTGTAACATTTTCCAAACAGCGAAGTCTTACAAGCAAAGAGATAATTTCTATGAAAATCTGTACGCTCACGACCATATATGGAATATGAAACAAAGTAAGGACGATATATTCTAAAGGAAGAATTAGCAACCTCAATCCTCCAACCCAAAGATTGAAAGTCTTTACCCTGCCAGATGCCAGCATTTCAGTAACCAAAGTGTCAGACAGCAAAGCCAGCATAGTCAGAACTATTATGAGTCTTGAGAATCCAACTGCTTCTGGAGGGTATATCTTTAACCAAAACGTCAATATGTAAGGGGTGCGTATCACTATCGGTATGGCGAGTAGCAAGGCAAGATAGAAAGAGAATTTTGACCCTCGGAAAGCAAGTCTCATAGACCTGCTGATGTTGCCAGCTGCATATTCCTTTGTAATCTGCGGCTTAAGGGCTGTGATGAAATCGCCAACGAACTTTGTGGCTAATCCTTGTACTTGGTTGGCTATTCCGATGGCAGCGTTAAGTGTGACGCCAAAAAAGAGATTTATAAGAATGTTTGTACCATGGGTGCTAAGCATACTGGCAATCCCACCAGCAAAGTTGTAGCCAGCAAACCTGAATATTTCAATATAACTTTTTTTATCTTTTACGAATCGGTACTTAGCTTCCGGGAATTTTCTTCGAGAATAAATGTGGTAAATGGCTATAATTATAAAGTTCGTGCACAGATAAAAAGCTGAATAGGTAACAAGTCGGTCAAAGGGGGTGATGTAAAGGAGATAAACTATAAGTAACTTGATTGTCACGTCAAGCATAGAAAGATATGCAAAGGCACTCATCCTCTCATGTGCGATTATGAGACCCGTATAAGGAGAATTTATTATGCCAATAAACATGGATATAATGGCAAAATGGAAAACCCAGTTTGCAGCCCACATGCGTGATGGAGGAATGTTCAATCCATGGTTAAGGAAATATAGGCCTACAGTTTCGAGCAAGAGTACCATGAAAGCCGCCAGACCAATATGAATTGTCATCACTATGCCAAATACCTTTTGTGGGTTCGCATTTTCTCCTTTGCCAAGTTCAAATGTCATAAAACGTGTGGTAGAGTTTGTTAAAGTAGTATTCACCACAGAAAACATTGCAATAAAGCCTGCCACTACATTATTTATGCCATAGTTTTCTATCCCCAGCGCATTCAAGATTAAGCGTGAGGTGAAAAAGCCAATAATCATCATGATGAATGTACGGACGTATAACATCAAGGTGTTCTTGACCAATCGTTTGTTGTCGGAAAGAGATTTCACTTGTAGTCTATTTTCTAACCTCTATTTCAAGATGGGCTTTCGGGAAGAGTGACTTTATGAAACGTTCATACTTGAATAACAAGTCGTATGATTTTGTGTCGTAAAACATCCATCTACCCAAATCAAATAAATATGGTGTAAATTTATGCCCCCCAATTAATGTTAAGGCCATTGAAAATATAATTCTTTCATTCTTAATCCTAAGCCATTTTCGAAGATTACTCACTATCCAATAGTAGCGATGTCCTTTTTTGCTGAGTTCTTTGCCAAGCACAAAGGTTGAGCCTAAGTTGTTGATACCATTAGGCTGAGTATGTTGACGAATTTCTCTTGCTTTGTTAGCTTTTTTTATCTCTTCATCAGCATTACCTTTGTTTATCTTTAAATAAACTTTAGTAATAATTCCATTTATCTCTTTCCTTTTTAAAACAGAACTGCGTAAAGTGGGCTTTAAATCTTCTGGATATAGTTCGACTACGTTCCCTTCCTCATTTAAAAGAGTTATATGATCAAGGAGTTCAATAATAGAACAATCAAAGCATCCACAATTACCATACACGGCAGCTGCGATTGTACCAGGAAGATCAATTAGACCATAATAACCTTTGTAGCCTTTCTTGACACATTCTCTTGCCAGTTTTGAAATGGAAACGCCACTATCACAAATGATAAGTTTGTCCTTTTCTTCCCATTCGTTTAATTTCTTCGTACAAATAAGATAATCTATTTTATACGAGGGCATGAATAGTGTGTTAGATGACCAGCCTATTATATCAAATTTCTTGTGCTGTGAATATAAAGCCTTGACAATCTTCTCCAATTCATTAATACTTTCAGGATATACTAAAGTCCTAATAGCATTGCTGTTCTTCTGCAATAATTTCTTGTTCGATTTTAACCAAGAAATTTTTTGTGCTGATATGTTATTATATCTTATCATTCTACAGAGTATTCTGTATTGTAGAATTTATATCAGGATATTTCGGCAACTTGTTAATACTTATTCTTTGTTTATGTAATTATATAGATGTTGCGTCTGACTACTGATTAAGTACTGATTAAGAATAGCATAATACATCCATGTTTTGCGGTTGCTATAAGGAAAATATGCTATTTATGAAAGAGGTTTTCCAGTTGAAGTAGATTATGAAGAAAATGCTATACTCTACCCAATGGAATGTAGAAAAAGGAAGATGATCGTAGAGTTATATTCCTCTCAGACTTTCTCCAAAGTCACCACCTCGAGCAGGAACTTGGGGATGTAGGCGGTGGTGACGCAGCAGACGCCCTTGAGGTCGACGA
>CAYSJX010000045.1:0-11488 GCA_964431445.1 uncultured Oscillospiraceae bacterium
AGTGTCATTGCGAACCAGTCCGCAGACTGGTGTGGCAATCCCCCCGTCCTTCCGGACTGCCGAAAAAACGGGGGAATTGTGCGTCTATCCGGGGGATTGCCACGTCGGCTACGCCTCCTCACAATGACAGCGGGTCGTGATGTGCCCCAAAAAACATGTCCTTGCGCACCGGTGCGCAAGGACAGCATTTTTTTACGCTAATTCGATAGCCGCCTTGTACTGCCACCGCAGCTTTTCTCTTACGGCAGGGGGTGGGCTTCTATGTAGGCTTCCAGCAGCTGGGTGGCCAGCATGATCATTCGGGCGCAGGGGCGCTTTTTGTAGTATTCCGCCGTGCGGGGAGTGGGATTTGGGTCGGATGGGGGATTTTTCAGAATTTCCCGGCAGACAATGCTCCCGGCCTGGGCCCGGAAATCCGCCGCCAGTGCCTGCACATCGGCATAGAGTGCCCGCTTGGCTGTGTCATCGGGCTTGTCATAGCCGTAGAGCTGGCTCAGCACCAGATACATCCCCGTCACCGCGCCGCAGACTTCCCGCATCCGGCCCATGCCGCCGCCGAAGGCCGATGCCATTTTCGCGGCCTGTTCCGTTGTCAGACCCGTCAAATCGTGAAATGCAATGCACACCGCCTGCGCGCAGTTGTAACCCTGCAAAAACAGCTGTGCCGCCTGATGATCCCGTTCCATAAAACTGCCTCCTGTTCATTTTCTGCATTATAGCACGGTTTTTATTTCTTGACAAGCGGGCAGAATTTGATTGACAAGGGAACCCCGGCGCGCTAAAATAAGAACGAACCGTTATCATCTATCTGAAGGGGGGATACCATGGACGCTGGCAGTAGCCAACCAGGGCGAAGTAGACGGGCAAAGCAGTCCATGGTGGGCTGCGCCGTTTTCGCTCCATATTGAAAAATAGGGAGGATAAGAAATGGCAGAACGGTTTGAAATTGTAGAAAAGGCCCTCCTGACCATGCTGGAGGACAAAAAGTACGCAACCCTGCGGGATATCCTTTCCACCATGAACCCGGCGGACGTGGCCGCCCTGTTTGACGGGCTGGAGGAAAAGCAGATTCCCGTCCTTTTCCGTCTGCTGCCCAAGGAGCAGGCGGCGGAGACCTTTGTGGAAATGGAGCCGGACGCGCAGGAGCTGCTGATCCGGGGCTTCTCGGACAATGAGCTGAAGGAAGTGCTGGACGAGCTGTATGTGGATGACGCGGCGGATCTGGTAGAGGAAATGCCGGCCAATGTGGTCATGCGGATCCTGAAAAACGCGGATCCGGAAATGCGCACCTCCATCAATCAGATCTTGCGCTACCCGGAGTATTCCGCCGGGGCCATGATGACCACGGAATATGTCTCCCTCCGCCCGGATATGACGGTGGGAGAGGCGATTTTGCGCATCCGTCGGCAGGGCGTGGACAAAGAGACCATCTATACCTGCTATGTCACCGTGGACAGAACCCTGATCGGTCTGGTCACGGTAAAGGATCTGCTGCTGGCAGAGGATGACGATGTGGCAATCAAGGATATTATGTTAACCAACCTGATCTCCGTCACTACCCACACGGATCAGGAAGAAGTAGCCATGATGTTCAGCAAGTACAATTTCCTCGCCCTGCCGGTGGTAGACGGGGAAAACCGTATGGTGGGCATCGTCACCTTCGATGATGCCATGGACGTCATGGAGGAAGAGGCCACCGCGGACATGGAGATCATGGCCGCCATGACCCCTTCGGAAAAGACTTATCTGAAAAATACGCCGCTGGATCTGTTCCGCCACCGAATCCCGTGGCTGATGCTGCTGATGGTGTCGGCTACCTTTACGGGGCTGATCATCACCTCTTTTGAGGAAGCGCTGGGGACGCTGCCGGTGCTGACGGCCTTTATTCCCATGCTGATGGATACCGGCGGTAACTGCGGCTCCCAGTCCTCGGTGATGGTCATCCGTGCCATGAGTCTGGGAGAATTGGAATTTCGCAATCTGGTGCAGGTGATCTGGAAGGAAATCCGCACCGCCGTGCTGTGCGCGGTGACGCTGGCGGCGGTTTGTTTCCTGAAAATTCTGCTGGTGGACAGGCTCCTCATGGGCAATACCAGCATCAATCTATGGGTGAACGGTGTCGTGTGCCTGACGCTGGCGGTGACGGTGGTTATTGCCAAGCTGGTGGGCTGCATGCTGCCCATGCTGGCCAAGAAGCTGGGCTTCGACCCGGCGGTGATGGCAAGCCCATTTATCACTACCATTGTAGATGCGCTGAGCCTGCTGGTATATTTCGTGTTCGCCAAAGTGCTGCTGGGCGTTTGACTACAATCGTTTTTTATAAGGGGCCGATGCGCCTCAATCGGCTTGTTGTACCTGCTTCGATAACGCATCCGTAGGGGGCGTCGAGGGTGCCGCCCCCTACAAGGGGAATTTTTACACATTATAAAAAGAAACTGCCGGGAAGGATTGGTTCCCGGCAGTTTTTCGTTTTCAGCCATCGTAGCCCATGGGATTGCGGCTTTGCCAGTTCCAGGAGTCCCGGCACATGTCGGCCAGGGTTTTCTCCGCACGCCAGTGGAGCATGGCTTCACTCTTGGCGGGGTCGGCGTAGCAGCGGGCAATGTCACCGGGGCGGCGCGGCGCGATCCGGTAGGGGACAGGCACATGGTTGACCTGCGTGAAGGTGTTGACCATTTCCAGCACACTGTAGCCGGTGCCGGTGCCCAGATTGAACACCTCGCAGCCGGTGTGGCCGGTAACGTACTGCACCGCCGCCACATGGCCCCGGGCAAGATCCACCACGTGGATGTAATCGCGCACACCGGTGCCGTCCGGCGTGTCGTAATCATTGCCGAAGACGCTCAGCTCCGCCCGGCGGCCCACGGCCACCTGGGTGATGAAGGGCATCAGGTTGTTGGGACTGCCCCGGGGATCCTCTCCGATGCGGCCGCTTTCGTGGGCACCGATGGGGTTAAAATACCGCAGCAGGGCAATCGACCAGTCCGGCTCCGCATGGGCCAGACCCTGCAAAATCTGTTCGGACATGTATTTCGTCCAGCCATAGGGATTGGTGCAGCCGCCGGTGGGGCTGTCCTCCCGCAGAGGCATGGGACTTCCGGCGGTGTAGACCGTGGCGGAAGAGGAGAAAATAATGTTCTTCATGCCGAACTGCTTCATCACATGCGTCAGCACCAGCGTGGAATTGAGATTGTTGTCATAGTATTCCCACGGCTTGGCAACGCTTTCGCCCACGGCCTTCAGCCCGGCGAAATGGATGACACAGCCGATCTCGTTTTCCGTAAAAATCCGGTGCAGCAGCTCGGCATCGCGCACATCGCCCTCGTAAAAGCGCAGGCTTTTGCCCGTCAGCTCCTGTACCCGGTCAAGACTGACACGGTTGGAATTGCACAGATTGTCAATGACGATTACGCCGAAATCATGCTCCAGCAGCTCCAGACAGGTGTGGGAGCCGATGTATCCGGCACCGCCGGTGACCAGTACGTTCATAAAATATCCTCCGATCGGTAAGCTGCCTCCATTATACAGCGCACCCGGGGAAAATGCAAGCATGGTGTGGGTCTGAAACGGCTTTTTTCCGTGTTATGGCAGGCGCGGCGGGCCTGAAAGGCGGAAAAATCCTCCCCGGTGCGCGGATTTTTCTTGCTATTTCCGGCCAATGCAGGTATAATGTAAGAAGGAGTGTTATGCGCCGGGAAACCGGCTGCGGAAGGAAGGACTTTATGGCGCGGAAAAAGAAAATTCTGCTTCTGACGACCGGCGGCACCATTGCCTCCGTCCCCGGCGGGGAGGGGCTGGAGCCGCACCGCAGCAGCGTAATGGAGCGGGAGGTGGATCAGCTTCGCACCTACTATGACATCGATGTGAAGGATCTGATCTGTCTGGACTCGTCCAACATCACCCCCCGGGAGTGGCAGCTGATTGCCCGGACGATTTTTATGGAACGGGTGGGCTACGATGGCGTGGTGGTCTCCCACGGCACCGATACCATGGCCTACACCGCCTCCGCCGTGACCTTTATGCTGCCCTATATCGATATGCCGGTGGTGTTTACCGGTTCGCAGCTGCCCCTGTCGGACATGCTTTCCGACGGGCCGGACAATCTGCGCACCGCCTTTGCCATGGCCGCTTCCGGCTGCCGGGGCGTTTATCTGGCCTTTGACCGGAAGGTGATGCTGGGCTGCCGGGCGGTGAAGGTGCGGGCCTCCGGCTTTTCCGCCTTTGAAAGCATCAATGCCAGCTATGCTGCGCTGGTCAGCAACCGGGGCCTGTCGATCAATCCGGAGGTGCCGCAGCAGGAGCCGCTTCGCCCCCGGCTCTGCCCGAAGCTGGATCCCAATGTGTTCCTGCTGAAGCTGACACCCGGCATTTCGGCGGATATTTTCGATGTGCTGGTGCAGATGGGCTATCGGGGCATCGTCATCGAAGCTTTCGGCCTCGGGGGCGTGAATGTGCTGCATCAGGGACTTTCCGGCATCCACCGGGCGGTGGAGCAGGGGGTCAGCGTGGTGATCACCACCCAGTGCCTGTACGACTCTTCCAATCTGGGGGTCTATCAGGTGGGCACCCGGCTGCTGGAGCTGGGGGTTATTCAGGGGCGGGATATGACCACAGAGGCGGCCATGACCAAGCTGATGTGGGCGCTGGGACAGGATATGACACCGCAGGAGGTTGCGGCGCTGTTTGAACGGAATTTGGCGGGAGAGGTTTCCGTCTGATCACTTTGGAGGTAATGCTATGGACCCTATCTATGTCACCGGCCACCGCAATCCGGATACGGACTCCATCGTGGCGGCCATGGCCTACGCGGCCCTGCGCAACGCGCTGGGAGATCGGGAATATGAGGCGGCCTGTCTGGGCCGCGTGTCGGACGAGACACAGATCGTCCTTGACCGGTTCGGTTTTCAGGCACCCCAGCGCATTCATGATATGCACACCCAGGTGCGGGATCTGGATTTCGACACCCCGCCCATTTTGAGCGAAGCCGTGACCGAGGGCCGTGCATGGAAGGTGCTGCAGGAGCAGAAAAATATTTCCGCCGTGCCCATCGCCAATGAAGACGGCACCCTCTATGGCCTGCTGTCCCGGGAGGACGTGGCCACCTATAATATGGCGCTGGTGGACAGCGGCATTCTCAATCCGGTGCCTCTTTTCAATGTGCTTTCCGTGCTGGAGGGCCGAATTCTCAACGAGGCCGGGGAGAATACCGATACAATCGGCGGCGAAGTGGTGATTGCCCTGCCCCAGAGCCGGGAAAATCTGCTGTTCCAGAGTCGGGATACGGTGGTTTTCTGCGGCCAGCAGCCGGATATGATCCGGCGGGCACTGGAAATGAATGTCAACGCGCTGGTGCTGTGTCAGGCGGAAATGCCGGAGCAGCTGCGGGAGATCCCCACCACCACCTGCGTCATCGCCACACCGCTGGAGGTCTACCGGGCAGCCCGGCTGATTTTCCAGTCCACCCCCATCGGCCGCATCTGCAACAAGCGGGAGCTGATCAGCTTCCATCTGGAGGATCGGGTGGACGATGTGCGGGATATCATGCTGCAGCACCGCTTCTCTTCCTACCCGGTGCTGGATGAAAATGAGCATGTTGTGGGCCTGCTCAGCCGCTACCATCTGCTGCGTCCGCGCAGAAAACGGGTGGTGCTGGTGGATCACAACGAGGCCGCCCAGTCCGTGCCCGGTCTGGAAGAGGCGGAAATTCTGGAGATCATCGATCACCACCGCCTGGCCGATATTCAGACCACCAATCCCATTTATGTCCGCAATGAGCCGGTCGGCTCCACCAATACCATCATCGCCGGCATGTTCCAGGATCGGGGGCTGCTGCCCTCGGCGGCCATGGCGGGCATGATGGCGGCGGCGATTTTGTCGGATACGGTCATGTTCAAATCCCCCACCTGCACATCCCGGGATGTGCGCACGGCGGAGCGTATGGCCCGCATTGCCAATGTCTCGCTGGACGAGCTGGGCAAGGCAATCTTCTCCGCCTCCATGGGCGGCAAGACAGCAGAGGAAATGTTCCGCACGGATATGAAGGATTTCCACATCGCCGGCCATGATTTCACCGTTTCCCAGATCACCTGCGTGGACAGTCAGGAGCTGCTTGACCGCAAAGAGGAGTTCTTGCAGCTGATGGGCAACATCGCCTCGGAGCAGGGGCTGTCGCTGGTGATGCTGATGCTGACGGACGTGCTGCTGGAAGGAAGCCAGATCATTTATCTGGGGGATGATGAAACCATTCATCAGGCCTTCGGCATTATGCCCAAGGGCAATACACTGTTCCTGCCCGGTGTGATGAGCCGGAAAAAGCAGGTCATTCCCATGCTGTCGGCTCTGTGGGGCTGATGGCACGGTCGAGGGAGGCACGCTATGGGCTTTGAAGCGCTGCTGGGGAACCGGCAGCTGAAGGAAAATCTGACACACAGTCTGCGCAGTGGCCGGGCATCCCATTTTTATCTGATCTGCGGGCCGGAGGGCTCCGGGCGGCATACGCTGGCGGATCTTCTGGCGGCGGCGCTGCAATGTCAGGGGGAAAATGCCCCCTGCGGTGTGTGCGAAGCCTGCCGCAAGGTGCTGTCCCACTGCCATCCCGATGTGATCACCCTGACCGACCCGGAGCATAAGAAGGTGGCGGTCAAGCTGGTGCGCCAGATGCGGGAGGATGTGTTCATCCGTCCTAACGAGGGCCGGCACAAGATCTATCTGCTGCCCCAGGAGCTGGGGCCGGAGGGGCAGAATGCCCTGCTGAAAATTCTGGAGGAACCGCCGGCCTATGCGGTGTTTCTGCTGCTGACGGATCAGGCGGAGAAGCTTTTGCCCACGGTTCGCTCCCGCAGTGTGGAGCTGCGGTTGCTGCCGCTGGAAGAGCAGCTGCTGCACCGGCATCTGCGCGCGCAGTTCCCGGAGCAGACGGAGCAGGCCATTTCTGCGGCCATCGCCCGCAGCGGCGGCTTTCTGGGGCAGGCGGTGGCGCTGCTGCGCCAGTCATCGGAGCGCTCGGCCCAGACGGAGCAGTTTATCCGGGCCTATTCACAGGCGGATGCCCTGCTGCTGGCCCAGACACTGGTGCCCATGGAAAAATGGAAGCGGGATGCCCTGATCCCGGAGTTGGAGCAGTGGCTGAATGTGGTGCAAAGCGCCCAGCTGTGCCGTGCCGGCGTGCAGATGGCGCAGCCGGAGGCGGCGCAGATCGCCTCGACCCGCAGCGGTGTGCAGCTGCATGCCGCCATTGAAAATCTGAACAAAGCGATCGAGTGCGCCCAGCAGAATGTTTCACCGGCCGCCGTGTGCGGATGGCTGCTGTGGGCGCTGCGCTGATCGATATAGATAAGGAGTACCCAAAATTATGGAAGAGAATCTTACACAAGCGGCCCCGCAGGCGGACGTGGAGGTCGTGGACATCCAGTTCCGCCCGGGTCAGAAGGTATACTTTTTTGATCCCGCCGGGCTGCAGCTGCGGCAGGGGGATCATGTGATCATCGATACCGCCCGGGGGGCCGAGTTTGGCATCTGCGCCGGCGGCAACCACACCATCGCCCAGAAGGACGTGGTCGCACCGCTGCGCCGGGTGCTGCGGGTGGCCACGGCACAGGATGAGAGAATCGTGGCGGCCAATCGCCAGAAAGAGCAGAACGCCTGCACCGTCTGCCAGCAGAAAATTCAGGAGCTGGGGCTGGACATGCAGCTGGTTTCGGCCGAGTGCGCCTTTGACGGCAGCAAAATGCTGTTTTTCTTCACGGCGGACGAGCGGGTGGATTTCCGGGAGCTGGTCAAAATCCTTGCCTCCAATTTCCACACCCGCATCGAGCTGCGCCAGATCGGTGTCCGGGACAAGGCCAAAATGGTGGGCGGTCTGGGTATCTGCGGCAGACCCTTCTGCTGCGCCAGCTTTCTGGAGGATTTCCAGCCGGTATCCATCAAAATGGCTAAGACCCAGAACCTTTCCCTCAACCCCACGAAAATTTCCGGCACCTGCGGCCGCCTGATGTGCTGCCTGAAATACGAGCAGGAGGCCTATGAGGATCTGATCCGCCGCAGCCCCAGAGAAGAGTCCTTCGTGGATACGCCGGAGGGACGTGGCACCGTGGTGGAGGTCAATCTGCTGCGCCAGCAGGTCAAAGTGCGCATGGAGAGCGATCCGGAAACGGTCAGCGCCTTCCCCAACGAGGAGATCGCAGTCTACCGCAACGGCAAGGCCAAGAAGACGGACGCGCCGATTCCTGCGGACTGGGCTCCCATCTCCGGCAACGGCAAGCGGGAGCGCAAGGCGGAGCAGAGCGCACCCCGGTTCCTTGACCCCATCCGCTTCCGCTACAGCGAGGAGACGATTACGGAAGATCCGGTGATGCCGGAGCAGGAGCCGGTGGCAGAGGACGCACCCCAGGAGCAGAAGCAGAAAAACCGCCGCCGCAGAAACCGCGGCAAGGGCCCGAAGCAGGAGAACCCGGCACCGGCGCAGGCGCCACAGCCCGAAGAGCAGGAAAAGCCGAAGCAGAAGCCCCCGAAGCAAAAGAAGCAGCCCCAGCAGCCGGCACCGGCCCAGCAGGAGTCCCCGGCTCCCACAGTGGGGGAAAAGCCCCGTCGCCGCCCCAACCATCGCCGCAATCATCGCAAACCGGCCAAAAGCGCCGAAGAATAAATCCAAAAGCTTCATGTGCAATCCCCCGGTTTTCCGAGCTGTGTATCGGAAAACCGGGGGATGTTACTTTTATTCGAGGAACGGCCCCTGCCTACGGATTGGCGACCACGCCGGTGAACAGGGGAATATCGCTGCGGCTGATGACAAACAGGAACGGCCGGTTCAGCACGAAATCGATGATTTCATCCGGCGGCACCGGAGATGTGGCACCGGGCAGCCCAAAATAGGCCGCAGCCTTGATCCCTTCCTCATCCACCTGCACCCGCAGGGCCTGCGTGGCTGCGGTAAAGAATACACGCTCCTGCGGGAAAGCGGCAGAAAGATCGGCCTTCCCGGTGTCAAAAATGTCCGTCAATCCCATCTGCCTCAGCCCGGATGCCAGATCGCTGTCGCCGCTGATGTCAAATTTCGGCATGGAAAGATTGACTTTTACTGTTTTGTGGTTTTCCCACCGGCGATGCAGCAGCATATCCATATATTCTCCCTCTGCCAGCACATCGGCTGGGCTGTACCCATCGTCCGGCAAAATCAACCACATTTTGCTCCCATTTACCAGGCTCAGTGCCACGGCGCTGAAATGCGCGCCATAGTGATAGGTGAGTGTTACCTCCGACTTATTCATATAGGTCACGGTTTTGTCCCCACCGGGGGCGTGGAACACATCCTCCGTGTTGGCGGAGGCGGCAAAAGCCTCCGTCCACCTGCTCTGAAAATAAATCGTAGAATATAGAGCCATAACGGCGCTGTCCGGCAGCTGTACATCGTAATTTTTCAGAATGCCGCCGGTATTTTTTCGGAGCCAGTTGGAAATGGCCGTACCGGCTTTGGAAAGATTCGTCTGATACACGGAGGCATAATAGTGGTAGGCCAGATCGTCCATGGCCTCCTGCCGGAATTGCAGCCCCTGCTGTAACCAAAGGGAATTGGCCAGCGTGCAGGCTTCCGGGCCGTCTTCATATGTGTAGGTGCTTTCCCAGATGGTGCTAGTCTGACTGCGCAGCGCCTCAATGCTGTCCACACCGAAAAGCTCCAGAATCTGCTGCCTGCTGTTTCCGGCCGCCAGCTCGGCCGCCATGGCAAGGCCGATGTAGGCGTTGATCGGTGACCAGGCGGTATTTTCCTTGTCCCCGGTCAAAAACTGCGTGTTTCCCGCGGTGAAGAAACCGCTCAGCTGCTCCAGTGCGGTTGCCACGGTCTCACTGCGCTGATCCCACTCAATCAACCAGCGATCGAGATCGGCCCGATACGCCTCCACGGAGTCGTAATCGACCCGGTTGGGCATCTGCGATGCGCGGCAGGTCCCGGCCTGACTGACCAGCATGTCGGCGGAGACCTCCGTTGGCAGCTGTGTCTGCACGATGGCAATCACAAGGGCGGCTATGGCGGCCAGCGCGGTGATCCGCAGCCAGACCCGGCGCTTGGCGGAACGGGGCTCGGCGGCCTCATCGATATGGGCATCGCTGATCTCGGCCAGCGCCTGCGAAATTTTCTCATGCTCCTTCATGTATATATCCCTCCTGAACTAAGTAGGCCCTGAGCAGGCTGCGGGTTCGGCTCAGACGGACGGACACGGTGTTTTCCTTCAGGCCCATGCGGGCGGCAATGTCGCCCACACTGTCACCGAACCAGTGCCGCCGCAGGAAGATGATCCGGTTTTCCCTGGAAATCGTGTCCAGAAACGCGTCAATGGCGCGCCCCAGCTGCCGGGCGTCCAGCTGCTCATCCAGCCCGGGGCCGGCAATGCAGGCGGACAGCTCCTCCAGTGACAGGTCATACTGGCTGTTTCGCCGGTCGGCGTGGTCGTCCTGGCGGCGGGTCAGGGCAATGTTGCGCGTGACCCGGCAGGCGTAGGCCCGCAACGGCGAAGGCTCCTGCGGCGGAATTCTGTCCCACAGCGCCAGATAGGTGTCGTTGACGCATTCCTGCGCGTCCAGCGCGTTTCCCAGAATGTTGACGGCAATGTGCTGTAGCAGCGCACCGTAGCGCGCCGCAAGGGCACCGATTGCCTCCTCCGAGCGCCGGAAGAACAGGGCTATAATCTGCTTGTCATCCATCTGAAATCCCTCCCTGCTGATTATCTGTCGGTTTGGGGAAAAATCTTACGGTTACTGTAGCATATTTTTGAAAAAATGGCAAGAAAACCGGATGAAATCCGCAAAAACAGGCAACACTTCCGGAAAAGGATGTGAGCAGATGAAAATATCCCAGATCATGACAAGCCCGGTCATCCACATTCACCCGGCGGAGCAGGCACTCGTGGCGGCACGGATGCTGACACATTATAATATAGGAGCGTTGCCGGTCTGCACCGAGGACGGCCGCGTGTGCGGCATGGTCACGGACAGAGACCTTGTGACCCGCTGCATGGCCTCCGGCAATCCGGGTGGGCTTCTGGTGCAGGATGTGATGACCACGGGCATCACCGCCGTTACGCCGGACACGCAGGTTCATGCGGCGGCAGAGCTAATGGGCCGCAGGCAAATTCGCCGCCTGCCGGTGGTGAACCGGGGGCACCTGTGTGGTATCGTCACCCTTGCGGATCTGGCCGGAGCGGCCGATTGCAGCCCCGATGCGGCTGAGGCGCTGGAGCGGATCAGCCGCGGTGTAGCCTCCGAAAAATATTTGCAGAATTTGTAAAATAATGCTTGACAAATCGCAACCTTCAAAGTATAATGAACAAGCTGTCCGATGAACGGCTCTTCCGGCTTGGGAGGACGGCCCACAAAATAAAGTTTGAAAAAACCAAAATTGGGTATTGACAAACTTCGAAAAGTGTGATATACTCAACGAGTTCGCTCCACGGGGCGGGCGTGTGAATGTACCTTGTAAATTGAATAACGCAAA
>CAYSJX010000046.1:0-11470 GCA_964431445.1 uncultured Oscillospiraceae bacterium
GGGTACCCTTTTTGCGCTTCTTCCCACTGCTACATTGTTTTCATAACAATGACAGTGTAATTTTAGGGTGATTGCCACGTCGGTCTGCGGCTTCCCCGCAATGCCGGCACCGGGTTGATGCGGCAATCCCCGTTTTGATCATTTCCAGAACAGAATTTTGCCATCCCAGATCGCAGTCAGAATTTCAGATCCGGAAATGAAGCGAGCAAGCAGCGCAACATTTTTCAAAAATCCGGGTTTATCCCTCGACGTTTACCGCTATCTCATGGTATAATAACCTGACATTTCCAAGAGAGGGGGCGGATACCATGCCCGAACAACCGGATAAGCTACCTTGTGGTATTGCCCTGCTGGCCCATGTGGATGCGGGGAAGACGACGCTTTGCGAGGCGCTGCTGTATCAAAACGGTGCATTGCGGGAGCTGGGCCGGGTCGATCACGGGGACACCCATCTCGATACCCATGCGCTGGAGCGGCAGCGGGGTATCACCATTTTCTCCAGTCAGGCCCGGTTCTGCGCGGATGGGCGGCAGCTGACTCTGCTGGACACCCCCGGCCATGTGGATTTTTCCGCCGAAACGGAGCGGACGCTGCCGGTGGCGGACTGCGCGGTGCTGGTCATCAGCGCATCGGACGGGGTGCAGGCCCACACCCTGACCCTCTGGCGGCTGCTGGAGCGGTACCAGGTTCCCACCTTCCTGTTCATCAACAAAATGGATCTGCCGGATACGGATCGGGCGGCCCTTTTGCGCCAGCTGCGGGACAGGCTGGATCCCGGCTGCGCTGATTACAGCGGCGCGCAGGAGGATTTTTACGAGGCCGCCGCTCTCTGTCAGGAGGACGCGCTGGAGCAGTATCTGCAATCCGGCGTGATCGAGGAGGCGCTGCTGCGGCAGATGATCGCCCGGCGTAAACTGTTTCCCTGCTGCTTCGGCTCAGCCAGAATGCTGCAGCGCATCGATACCCTGACCCGGATGCTAACCCATCTGGCCCCGGTACAAGCCATGCAGGAAGATTTTGGGGCGAGGGTCTACAAAATTTCCCGGGATCCCCAGGGCAACCGGCTGACATGGCTGAAGGTCATCGGCGGCAGCCTGCGGGTGCGCCAGAGCCTGCACACCGGGCAGCGGGAGGAAAAGGTGCAGGCCATCCGCCTGTACACCGGCGAGCGCTTCACCACCGCCGAGCAGGTGCCCTGCGGTACCCTGTGCGCCGTGACCGGGCTGAGTGACACATGGGCCGGGCAGGGGTTAGGCTGCGCCGCCGGTGCGCCGAAACCGCTGTTGCAGCCAGTCATGAGCTGCCGGATCATCCCCGACCGGGAGCCGGTGCTGGCCCTGCCGCTGCTGCGGCAGCTGGAAGAGGAGGATCCCCAGCTGCGCCTGCTGTGGGATGGGGAGACCGGGCAGATCTCCGCGCAGGTCATGGGCAAGGTGCAGCTGGAAGTACTGTGCCAGCTGGTGCGGCAGCGGTTTTCCATGGAGATCACCTTCTCCCAGCCCCGCATCTGCTATCAGGAGACCATTGAAAATACGGTGGAGGGCATCGGCCACTATGAGCCGCTGCGCCACTATGCCGAGGTTCACATTCTGCTTGAACCACTGCCCCGGGGCAGTGGCATCCGGCTGGAGAGCACCTGCTCCGGTGATGTGCTGGAACCGGTGTGGCAAAAGCTGATCTTGACCCACATGGGGGAAAAGCAGCACCGGGGGGTACTGACCGGCGCGCCCATCACCGATGTGAAGCTGACGCTGGTGGCCGGGCGGGCCCATCTCAAGCACACCGAGGGCGGCGACATGCGGCAGGCCACCTACCGGGCCATCCGGCAGGGGCTGATGCAGGCAAAATCCCGCCTTTTAGAGCCGTGGTACGATTTTTGCCTGTCGGTTCCGGCGGATCGGATCGGCCGCGCCATCACGGATATCCGGGCCATGTCCGGCGAGTTTGACAATCCCCGGACGGAAGGGGATGTGTCGGTGCTGACGGGACTGGTTCCGGCCGCGCAGGTGGGGGATTATGCCCAGACTGTGGCGGCCTACACCCGGGGCCGGGGGCAGCTGCAACTGTCGCTGCACGGCTATCTTCCCTGTCACAACGAGCAGGAGGTGGTGCGTCAGGCGGCCTATGACCCCGAGGCGGACACGCAGGACTCTCCCGGCTCTATTTTCTGCGCCCATGGGGCGGGATTTTATGTGCCGTGGGACAAGGTTCGGGATTATATGCATCTGGAAAGCTGCCTCAGGCCGGAAAAGCCGCAGCTGCTGCTGCGAAATCTCAGCGTGGAGGACAAGGAGCTGGAGGCCATCATGGAGCGGGAATTCGGCCCCATCCGGCGGCCCCAGTACGGCGCGACCAGTGCCCCGGCTACAGAGCAGCTGCCCATCCGGCCGCCCAGTCCACAGTTTCTGATCGTGGACGGATATAATATGATTTTTGCCCGGGAGGAGCTGGCGCAGCTGGCCCGCGCGGATCTGGAAGCCGCCCGGCGGCAGCTGTGCGACCGGCTCAGCAGCTACGCGGCCTATCGCGATTGCCAGCTTGTGGTGGTATTTGACGGCTACCGGGTGCGGGGAAATCCAGGCGAAAAGCAGGAATATGCCGGAATCCGGGTGGTGTTCACCCGGGAAAACGAAACGGCGGATGCCTATATCGAGTCGCTGGCGGCCCAGATCGGGCCAAACTACCGGGTGCGCATCGCCACATCGGACGCACTGGTGCAGATGGCCGGCCTGCGCAGCGGCCAACTCCGCTGCTCCGCCCGGGAACTGTGGAACCAGCTGGATGAAACCCAACAAACCCTGCGCACAAAATTCGAACAACAGTAAGCCCGCTACGCTAAAACACGGCCATTGCATCCCGCGCTACTATCATAAAAAATCCCCCGGTTTTCCGAGTTGTATATCGGAAAACCGAGGGATTTTTTATGGGGAAATTGTCCGGTTGGGTTATTTGCCGCAGAGGTCTTTGGCGACTTCCACGATATGGTCACTGGTCAGGCCGAACTGCTTGAGCAGGGCGGCGGCGGGGCCGGAGTGGCCAAAGGCATCGTTGACACCGATGCGGCGGACGGGGACGGGGTGGTGCTCGCTCAGGCAGGAGCAGACTGCTTCACCCAGGCCACCGATGATGGAATGCTCCTCACAGGTGATGACCCGGCCGCACTTGCGGGCGGCTTCCACCACCAGAGTCTCATCCAGCGGCTTGATGGTGGGCATATTGATCACCATGGCGTGAATGCCCTGCTCAGCCAGCACCTCGCCGGCCACGATGGCTTCGTAAGTCAGCAGGCCGTTTGCGATGATGGCCACATCGCAGCCGTCACGCAGCACTTCGCCCTTGCCGATCTCGAAATGATAGTCATCCCCGTGGAACACCGGCACGGCCAGACGGCCGAAGCGCAGGTAGACGGGGCCTTCCATTTCATAGGCGGCCCGCACAGCGGCCCGGGCCTCCACATCGTCTGCAGGGCAGATGACGGTCATGCCGGGGATGGAGCGCATCAGAGCGAAATCTTCGCAGCACTGGTGGCTGGCGCCGTCCTCACCGACGGAAATGCCGCCATGGGTGGCACCGATCTTCACGTTCATATGGGGATAGCCGATGGAGTTGCGCACCTGCTCAAAGGCGCGCCCGGCGGCGAACATGGCAAAGGAGGAGGCAAAGGGCACCAGTCCCGTGGTGGACATACCGGCGGCGGCGCAGATCATATTGGCCTCGGCAATGCCGAAATCGAAATGGCGCTCCGGGAACGCCTTCTGGAATACGGCGGTCTTGGTGGCACCGGCCAGGTCGGCATCCAGCACCACAAGGTTATCATGCTCCGCACCCAGCTCAGCCAGGGCGTTGCCGTAGGAATCGCGGGTCGCGACTTTCTTCATATCTGCCATTGATCAACCCTCCAGTTCTTTCAGCTGGGCGTTCAGCTCAGCCATGGCCTGCTCGTACTCGGAATCGTTGGGGGCTTTGCCGTGCCCTGCGGCCTTGTTTTCCATGTAGGAAACACCCTTGCCCTTGGTGGTGGTCATGACGATGGCGGTGGGCTGTCCCTTGATGGTGCGCGCTTCATTGAAAGCGGCCTCGATCTGGTCGAAATCGTGGCCATCGATGCTGATGACATGGAAGCCGAAGGCCGTCAGCTTATCCACAATGGGATAGGGACTCATGACATCGCTGATTTTGCCATCGATCTGCAGACCGTTGTTGTCCACAACGATGCACAGATTGTCCAGCTTGTAATGGGCGGCAGCCATGCAGGCCTCCCAGACCTGACCCTCCTGAATTTCACCGTCACCGAGCAGGGCGTAGACCCGGTTGGTCTTGCCGGTGTGGCGGGCGCCGATGGCCATACCCACGGCAACGGAAATGCCCTGACCCAGAGAACCGGTGGACATATCCACGCCGGGTACCATGTTCATATTGGGGTGACCCTGCAGGTACGAATCGATGTGGCGGAAGGTGGGCAGATCTTCCACAGGGAAGAAGCCGCGCTGGGCCAGCACGGAGTACAGGCCCGGGGTGGTGTGGCCCTTGGACAGGACGAAACGATCCCGATCCTCCCACCTGGGATTTTTGGGGTCGATGTTCATTTCCTTAAAGTACAGGTAGGTATACACGTCCGCAGCGGACAGGCTGCCGCCGGGGTGACCGGCCTTGGCACCGTGGGTGCTTTCAATCACGCCCATGCGAACCTTGCAGGCCGTGATTTGCAGCTGCTTTTTTTCAACAGAATTCATATTTTACCTCTATTCGTGATTATTTGACCAGCTGGTAAGCTGCCTCATCGCAGATCAGGGTCACATCGGGATGGAACTGCATGATGGAGGCGGGAACCTGAGGATCCACGGGGCCGAAGAAGGCCTTTTTCAGGATCTCAGCCTTGTCTGCGCCGGTGATCAGCATGACGATCTTCCGGGCGGCCATGATGGTGCCGATGCCCATGGTAAAGGCGGCGCGGGGCACATCATCAATGGAGTCAAAGAAGCGCTTGTTGGCATCGATGGTCATGTCGGTCAGCTGCACCTCGTGGGTCATGCCGGGGAAGTGATCCTCCGGCTCGTTGAAGCCGATGTGGCCATCGTGGCCGATGCCCAGCAGCTGCAGATCCACGCCGCCCCAGTTTTCAATCTGGGCTTCGTAGGCACTGCACATGGCCTGCACATCCTGCGCCAGACCATCGGGGACGATGGTGTTCTCCGGCCGGATGGAGATGTGATCGAACAGGTTTTCCTGCATGAAACGGCGGTAGCTCTGGGGATGATCCGGGGCAAGGCCCTTGTATTCATCCAGATTGGCGGAGCGGACACGGGAAAAATCGATTTTCCCCTCCTTCTCCCGCTGCGCCAGCTCCCGATACAGATGCAACGGGGTGGAGCCGGTGGCCAGACCGATGACGCAGGCAGGCTTCGCGGCGATGACGCTCTCGAAAATGTCGGCAGCCAGACGTCCGGCTTCCTGGGGATCCTTTGCAACGATGATGCGGTTGTGAATCATGTGTGTTTCTCCTGTTCTTTGTTGGTTTCTAGATGGCAATGGTCTGCCCCATGGCAGGAATGACCACCGGCATGGCAAGCCGCGGCAGAAACGCCCGCACGGCAGGCCACAGCCCGGCAGGATCCTGCGCCTGCTCCGGCAGATGGGTCAGCACCAGCAGCTGCGGCGCGGCGGCATTGACCAGTTCCACGGCACCGGCACCGGTGGCATAGGCAAAGGGGGCGATCAGCACCTGCACCGGCCCGAAGGGGGCGAGAGCAGGCAGCTGCGTGGGCGCGGCATCGCCTGTGAACCAGATACGGCGGCTCCCCTCTATGATAAAGCTGCGGTGGGCCGTTGTCAAGCCGGGTTTTCCGATATGCCGGGTGGAAACGGGAATTATCCGCACCCCCCGCAGGGAAAAGGGGCCGTCGGTGACGGCTCTGCCCGGCAGCAGCGACCCGGGGCCCATAATGGGGCCGGGAAAGGCGGCGGCAAAGGCCGAGTCAAAATGATCGGCGTGGCCATGGGTGAAGGTAAGCAAATCCGGCGGAGCAGCCTGCAAACGGGCCAGCTCCGCCGGAGGTGTTGCCTGATAGGGTGGAACCTCCAGGCAGACACCGTCCATTGCGATGGTCACGCCGTCCAGCCGCAGCAGGAAGCCTGCGTTGGCTGTCCGTCGGAGCTCCATTTACACGCCCAGTCTGGCGCGGCGAATGGTCTCGGCTTCGTCGCAGACGTTGCGCTCGGCGGTGTAACCGGCCAGCGGCACCAGCTTTTCATGGATGGCATCGAGGATCCAGCTGGCCTGGGGGAAGAAGAACTCGTCAAACTCGAAGGGAGGTGTGATCCAGTTGCGGGCGCCGACCACCACGGGAGGCGCATCCAGATCGTCGAAGCACAGCTCGGTGATGTTGCGGGCCACATCGTCCAGGAAACTGCCCCGGGCGCAGGCATCGGACACCAGTACCACCTTGCCGGTCTTGCGGACGGACTCGAGGATCTTGGTGTAGTCCAGCGGCACCAGAGAGTGGATGTTGATGATATCGGCCTCCAGACCGTACTTCTCGGACAGCTGCTTGGCAGCGTCCACGGCACGGTACAGGGCGGCACCGATGGTCATGATGGTGATGTCCTTACCGTCGCGAACCTTGTTGGTGTCACCGATTTCGATCTCATATCGCTCGGTGGGAACGCCGCCCTCGTGGAACTGCTCGCCCACGTCGTAGATCCGCTGGCTCTCGAAGAACACCACGGGATCGGTGCCCCGCAGGGCGCTCTCCATCAGGCCCTTGGCCTCCCACGGCGTAGCGGGGAAGCAGACCTTCAGGCCGGGGATATGGGCGCACAGGGCCGTCCAGTCCTGGCTGTGCTGGGCACCGTACTTGGAGCCGACGGAGACACGCAGCACCAGCGGCATTTTCAGAATGCCGGCGGACATGGCCTGCCACTTGGACATCTGGTTGAAGATTTCGTCACCGGCGCAGCCGATGAAGTCGGCGTACATCAGCTCCACCAGCGCGCGGCCGCCGGACAGGGCGTAGCCCACGGCGGTGCCGACGATGGCACCCTCGGCCAGCGGGGAGTTGAACAGGCGGCTGTGGGGCAGAGCGTCCATCATGCCACGGTACACAGCAAAGGCACCGCCCCAGTCACGGCAGTCTTCACCGTAGGCCACCAGCGTGGGATCCTCGTAGAACCGATCCCAGATGACCTCGGACAGACCGTCACGCAGGTTGAACAGCTTCATCTTGGAGACGGGCTTCCCATCAGCACCGATGGGGCTGCGCTCCTTGCTCTTGATCTTCTTGTAGCCCTCGGCCTCTTCCTTGGGAACGGTGAACTCCGGTGCCCGGTCGTCCATCTTGTCCACCTTCTGGTTGGAGAACATCAGGCGCTCCACCACGGCAGGATCCTTCTTGAAATCGCAGTAGGGGCTGAACTCGGGGTCGGCAGCGGCACGGCAGATCATGGTCATCCGGTCGGAGGTCTCCTTCAGGATGGCATCCACATCGGCCTGGGTCATGACACCGGCATCCACCAGCTTGGCCGGATAGGTCAGGATGGGGTCAACCGCCTTCCACGCATCGATCTCTTCCTTGGTGCGGTAGGCGTTCTGGTCGGAAACGGAGTGGCCGGAGAAGCGGTAGGTCAGGGTTTCCAGCATCACGGGGCCCTGCCCGTTGCGCAGCAGCTCCAGCTTGCGCTCCATGGCGTCGATGACGGCCAGCGGGTTGAAGCCGTCCACTGTCTCGGCGTGGAACTGGGTGGGGCTGACACCGGAGGCGATCCGGCTCATGCAGCCCTGGCCCATGGTCTCGCCACGGGTCTGGTCGCCCATGCCATAGGAGTTGTTGAAAATGTTATAGAGGATGGGCATGCCATCGTTGTGGCTCTCCCACAGGGTCTTGTACTGATCCATGGCGGAGAAGTTCAGTGCTTCCCACACGGGGCCACGGGCCATGGCGGCATCACCGACATTGCAGACACAGATGCCCTTCTTGTTGTTGATCTTCTTGTACAGGGCCGCACCGGTGGAAATGGTGCCGCTGCCGCCAACGATGGCATTGTTGGGATAAATACCGAAGGGCAGGAAGAAGGCGTGCATGGAGCCGCCCATGCCCATGTGGAAGCCGGTCTCCCGGGCGAAGATTTCGGACAGGGTGCCGTAGAGGATGAAGCGGATGGCCAACTCCTTGACATCCTTGGTCGGGCCCAGCTTCTCAGTGGCACGCAGGCACTTGCCGTCGAGGAAGTTTTCCATTACTTCCATCAGCTTTTCGTCGCTCATCTTGTTGATGGTGGACAGGGCCTTGGCCAGAATTTCGGAGTGGGAACGGTGGCTGCCGAAGGAGAAGTCGTTCTCGTCCAGCAGATAAGCCTGACCGACACAGGCGGACTCCTGACCGGTGGACAGGTGGGCCGGGCCGGGGTAGGTGTGGTCGATGCCGTTGTAGCCGCCCTGGGTCTTGATCAGGTTGAGCATGGTCTCAAATTCCCGCAGCACGGTCATATCCCGGAAAATCCGGATCAGATCCTCTTTCGTGAACTTGCCGGAGGCCAGCTCCTCCTCCACGGTCTTGTTGTACTGGTTGACGGGAATGTCCTGGAAGGTCACCTTGCCGGGGGCACGAACCACGGCAGGATCCACAAATAAACTCTTAGGCATAATCTATTCCTCCTCTTACTTTGCAAGCAGCGTGGTGAAATGTTCCAGATTCGCGCACAGCTCATGCTGGAAGCGGGCGGCGGGGGTGCCGTCTACGGCGCGGTGGTCGTAGGTCAGGCTCAGGCCCATGGCCGGATACAGCTCAATGGAGCCGTCGGCGGCCCGGCGCACCCGATCCGTGGTGCCGCAAACGCCCAGAATACCGGTCTGAGGCGGGTTGATCACAGGGGTGAAGCTTTCCACGCCCAGATTGCCCAGATTGGACACGGTGAAGCTGCCACCGGAGAGCTTGTCCGGGCTGATGGCACCGTCCCGGCATTCGGCGGCCAGCGCCTTGACGGCCCGGGAGATCTCCAGCAGGCTCATTTCGTCCGCGTGGACAATGGTGGGCACCATCAGGCCACGGGGGGTATCTACGGCCACGCCCAGATTGACATGGTGGAAGCGGCGGATGGAATTGTCATCGAGCATGTTGGCGTTCAGGTCGGGATGGTTGAGCAGGGTGCGGGAAACGGCATAGAGCACGATATCTCCGATGGTGATGCCGGCATAGTCGCCGCCGGCGGCCTTCAGCGCCTTGCGGTAGGCGAGAATTTCGGTGGCATCGAAGGAGGTGCTGTGGGTCAGCTGCGCCATGGTGGAGAGGCTGTTGTGCATGCTCTTGCTGATGGCACGGCGGATGCCGCTGAACTTGACATCCTCGTACTCCTCTTCAACTGCTACAGGCGCGGCAACGGCGGCCTTGGGTGCGGCACCGCTGGCCAGCAGGGCCTGCACGTCCCGCTCGATGATCCGGCCGTTGGGGCCGGTGCCGATGGCGGCGGAGGCATCGATGCCGTGGGCTCTGGCCAGCTTCGCGGCTCTGGGAGATACGGGAGCGCCGACCACAGGGGCAGCCTCGGGAGCGGCAGCGGCAGGGGCTTCGGCGGCCACGGGAGTCTCCTCGGCAGGCACTTCCGCGCCGGGCTTCAGGCAATCCGTAGGCTCACCGTGGGGGCCAACGGCGCACACGTTCTCCAGACAGGGGACCTCGTCCCCTTCTCCGAAGAAAATGGCCAGCAGCTCACCCTCAGCAGTGGACTCGCACTCGAAGGAAGCCTTGTCTGTTTCATATGTAAAGAGAATATCGCCGACGTTCACATGGTCGCCCACCTGCTTGAGCCACTGGCCGATGATGCAGCTCTCCACGGTGATGCCCGCCTTGGGCATGATGACGGCCTGCGCCCTGGTGGCGGCAGCGGCAGCCTTGGGAGCGGCGGCAGGCGCTGCGGCCGGCGCGGCAGCGGTCGCCTCGGCACCGGAAACACCCCGCAGGGCGGAGCAGTCCTCACCAGGATTGCCAACGGCGCAGACGCTGAGCAGGCAGGGCACTTCATCCCCCTCGCCATAGAAGATCTCCAGCAGTGTGCCTTCGGCGGTGGACTCACATTCGAAAGACGCCTTGTCGGTTTCGTAGGTGAACAGGACATCGCCCACGTTGACGTGGTCGCCTACCTTCTTCATCCACTGACCGATGATGCAGCTTTCCACGGTGATGCCCGCCTTGGGCATGATTACGGCATTTGCCATGAATAGTTCCTCCTTTGATTTCAGGGCCCGGGGTGAAAACCGGATTGCCCGATTGTTACGTCACGTTAATTATAACATTTTATAACACGATGTCAATAGGAATAGTCAACAAAAATCAGCGGCAGTCTTTGGAATGCTCCGTGACTGCCGCCGTTTATTTACAGAATGGTCAGACCGCGCTCCGCTGCCGCGTCCCGGATGGACTGTGGCGCTTCCCCATCGCAGATCAGGCAGCTGACGTCCCGGAAGGAGGCGAAGGTGTAGGGCATCAGCCGGCTGAATTTGGTGTGGTCGCACAAGATCACACTGGTGCGGGCTTTCTGGATCACCAGCTTCTTCACCAGCATGTCTGCCTCCGTGCCGCAGGTGAAGCCGGACTCCGCCGAGCATCCGGAAACGCCGATAAAAGCGGTGTCAATGTTGATGTTTTCCAGCATTTCCAGGGTGTTTTTTCCGGAAAGTGCCTGATTTTTCCGGTTGATCGTGCCGCAGCAGACGGTCACAGTGGGGTTACTCAGATGGCACAGCTCGATGGCCACATTGGGGCCGGTGGTGATGATGTTCAGGCTGATGTCCGGCAGCTGCCGGGCCAGAATGAGACTGGTGGTACCGGCATCCAGAAAAATGGAGCTGTGGGGCTGGATCAGGGACAGCGCCTTCTGGGCGATGGCGGTTTTGCCGTCGATATTGTCCTCCAGCCGGATGTCGAAGCCCAGATCCGCCGTGTGGCGAATGGCCTTGGCACCCCCGCGCACCTTGATCACCGCACCGGCCCGCTCCAGCGCGTCCAGATCCCGGTGAATGGTCATCAGGGAAACCTCGGGAAACAGCTCGTGCAGCTCCCGAATGGTCACAACGCTCTTATGCTCGATATATTCTTTCAGCCGGGTTTGCCGCAGGGTGTTCATACGCGCTCCTCACATGTTAAATGGTGTTACAAACTGAACATATTATAACAATTTACAACGGCTTTGTCAACAGCTTTTTCACATTTTTGCACGCCCGCCCGGCCGGAAAATCTCTTGACGCAGGGGGCAGATTGTGCTAAAATGACACCCAAAGGCAGCCCTGCCCCCCAAATCCGCCGGTGTGGTGGAATAGGCAGACACAAGGGACTTAAAATCCCTCGCCCTAAAAAGCGTACCGGTTCGATCCCGGTCACCGGCACCAAAATGTGCGGCGATTTTCACAGGAAAATCGCCGCACATTTTCAGACTGTCAAAAAACTTCCAATATGGCCTTGTTTCTGGTATAATAAAAGAA
>CAYSJX010000047.1:0-10950 GCA_964431445.1 uncultured Oscillospiraceae bacterium
CAGCTCAATGCTAAGTTCCTTATTTTGCCTCTACCCCAACTATTGACATAGAACCTTCAATCATTCTGACTGACTACAAAAGTCGAAGGGAGACAACTTCCTTACGGAGTGTCTCCCTTCGTGGTGCTTTTTAAAAAACATCGGCCGAACCCTTATGGGATCGGCCGATGTGCAGAATGTGTGGTGCCTTTGCTGAAAAGCAGGCTATGTCCACCGGAGAGTCAGCGGACGTATTCGATTACAACGCGGCGGTTGGGCTCTGTGCCGGTGGAGTAGGTGGTGATGTTCTCCATGTCCTGCAGCGCAGCGTGGATCACGTGGCGCTCGTAGGCGTTCATGGGCTCCAGAGAGCAGCGACGGCGGGCTTTGAGCACCTGCTGCGCCTTCTTGCGGGCGTACTTGCGCAGGCTGTCCTCCCGCTTTGCGCGGTAGTCCTCCGCGTCCACATTGATGCGGATACGGCCCTCGGTACCGTGGTTGACGGCGTAGTTGCACAGGCGCTGGATGGCATCGAGGGTATCGCCCCGGCGGCCGATCAGGTAGCCCAGATCATCACCGGTCAGCTCTACATGATAGGTGTTGTCCTCTGTGCAGACGGCATGGGGCACGGCGGCGGAACCCATGTTCTCCAGCAGGCCTTTCAGGAAGGTCTCGATCTTCTCTTCCACGGAGCCGGGCGCAGCAGCGGGATAGCTCTTCGGCGCGGCGGGGGTGGGACGGGGCTTTTCGGCCCGGGGCTTGTCCTGCCGGGGGGCGGGCTTTTCGACGCGGGGTGCGCTTTTCTCGGCCCGGGGGGCTTCCTGCTGGGGCTGGGGACGGGGCTCCTCCGGCTTCCGGACGGGAGCGGTCTTCGGCTTGGAGCGGGAGGCGGAGCCGAGGGCAGACTTGGGTGTCTGGGGCGCGGGAGCCTCCTCCACGGGATCGGCGGCCTGATATTTCACCAGAATTTTGGCAGGCTGCGCGCCGAAGCCCAGAAAACCGGCTTTGGGCAGCGACAGCACTTCATAGGTAATGTCATCCCGCTCCAGACCCAGCTGGGCCAGGGCGGTTTCCACGGCAAGGTCAATGCTCTTGCCGGACATGATCAGCGTTTTTTCCATACAGCTTATTCCTCCGCAGAATGATAACGGTTCGGATCGTATGCGCGCCCCTTGCAGTTCGGCCGGTCCGCAATACCGGACAGGGGCAACTTCTCTTCCTCCGGTTCTTCCACCAGACCCTTGCGGGCGGCGTATTCCCGGGCAGCGGCGGCTTTGGCGGCCTCGTCGGCTTCCTTCTGCTTCTGCTGCAATTTCTTCTTGCTGGTGTTCGCGGTGATTCCATCGGGGTTGGCGGCCCGCTTTTCAGCGCGGATGCGCTCTTTTTCCGCTTCGATGGCCTCCTGCTCCATGGCCCGCTGGAGGCGGATGGCATCCTCCGCATCGTAGATCTTGCGGTAATGCTTTGTCAGGAGCTGATCTTCCACCGTGCGCACCACACCGCCCACAAACCAGTACAGCGACAGAGCAGAGGGCACGGTAAAGCCGATCCACAGGCTCATCAGGGGCATCATCCACAGCATCATCTTGGTCTGCTGAGCAGACTGAGAATTTTTGGCGGTTTCCTTGTCCTGCAGGCCCTTTTCATCGGTGATGACGGAATTGTTGCTCTTCTGGGAGATCAGCATCTGCACCACCTGACTGGCGGCGGACAGGACGGGGATCAGGAACGCGCCGATGGTGGGCCAGTTCCACACCGTCCATTTGAACACGTTGAACTGGGGGATGGAACCGAGGTTGATGCCGCCAAGGAATTCGAAATTGATACCGGCCAGCGTCTCGGCACTGAGGCCGGGCACGGCGGCGGCAATTTCGGCGGCGTACTTGGAGATGGCCTGGGCGGCGACCACCTGATCATAACCGGTGTTGCCAAACAGGGCAGGCTCCAAGCCCTTGACGGTCTCGATGATTTTCTCTGCCGTCTCCAGCGACTCGCCCAGAATGTAGACAATGGGCTGGCGGATGACGGTATACAGCGGAAGCAGGATCAGCATGGGCACCAGACTCCACAGGCAGCCTCCGCAGCCCATAGTGGCACCCTCTTCCTTTTGCAGCTGCTGCAGTGCTTCATTCTGCTTCTGCTGGTCGTTGGCGTATTTGCGCTGGATCTCCTGCATTTTCGGCTGCAGGCGGGACATTTTCATCATGCTCTTCTTGCTCTTCATGGTGATGGGCAGAAGCACCAGTTGCACGATGACGGCGAAGACGATCATGGCCACGCCATAGTTGCCCAGAAGCTCATACAAAAAGCCCAGAAGCCAACCGAAGGGCACGGTCACGATGTCGGATAACTGAAATGCCAGTAGCATTGACGTTCCTCCTACTTGTTATGGAAGTCATGGAACGGGGTCGTAATAGTCGTGCCGGGAGAAGGGATTGCAGCGCAGAAAGCGCCGCAGAGCCAGGAAACCTCCCTTGACGGCCCCGTATTTGGTGATGGCCTGATAGGCGTAGGCCGAACAGGTGGGGTAGTAGCGGCAGCGGGGCGGAAACGCGGGGGAAATATGCTTCTGATAGAAGCGGATCAGGTACAGAAGGAACTTCTTCATGGCTGCTCCTTCTGGGGACGGAGGATCCCGGCCTTCCGGGCCAGAGAAAGGTAGGCCTCGCACAGCTGCGGAAAAGACACGCTCAGGCAGCGGTGCCGGGCGACCACAACGATATCCCAGCCACACTGGAACTGCTCCTCGTGCAGGCGGTAGACCTCCCGCAGGCGGCGGCGGGCCCGGTTGCGGACCACGGCGTGTCCCAGCTTCTTGCCGGTGGTGATGCCAACCCGGTTCTGCCCCAGCCGGTTGCGCCGGGCATAGAGAACCAGACAGGCATTGGCATAGCCGCCAGTGGAATACAGTCGGCGGAAGATATGATTGAGCTTCAGGCTGGTGGAATACTTCATGGGGCCTCCTGTGCGTTTCCGGAAAAAGGGAGCGGGGCGCTCATCGCCCCGCACACAACTCCCGTTTCACCCTGTACGGGTGCTGCTGCTTGCCACAGCAATCAGGCGGACAGAACCTGACGACCCTTGGCGCGGCGGCGAGCCAGAACCTTGCGGCCGTTGGACGTGGCCATTCTCTGGCGGAAACCGTGAACCTTGGATCTGTGGCGACGGCTGGGCTGATAGGTACGCTTCATGTGATACACCTCCTACATATAATAAGATCTTCTATATGCTCGACAGTCAAATGTTTTGACCGCAGCAAAACAATATCAGGCACCCCATTCGGGGGCATTCTGTGGTATTATAACCGAAAAACGCAATCAGGTCAATAACTTTTTTCCAATTTTCCTTTGTTCACAGAAAAGTTGTTTACTTTCCCGCTGGGAAATGGTACAATAGTCCCGAAAACCCGGCACAGGAGGCACACCATGCGGCAATTTTTTCTGGAACTGAAGAGCTTCTGGCGCAAGGGCGACCTTGTGCTGCTGCTGCTTTGCGTGATTACCTCCGCCTTCGGCTGCCTGATGGTGGCCAGCACAAAAAACTACGATGGCGCGCTGCGCTATGTGGTCATTCAGGTGGCGGCCGTGGTGCTGGGGATTTTTCTTTATGTGATCGTGTCGTCGGTCAATGCGGACTTTATTTCCGAGCATCGGGTGTGGCTGGTGGTGTTCAACACGGTGCTGCTGAGCCTGCTGCGCTCCCCCTGGGCCACTGACCATGGCTCCAACAACTGGTCGTGGGTCGATTTCCCCTTCCTGCCCTTTGATATTCAGCCGGCGGAATTCTGTAAGATCACCTTCGTGGTCATTCTCGCCTCCGTGATGGCGGCGCACCAGAACCGGCCGTCCCACATCACCTCCGTGATGCATATGGCGCTGCATCTGGCGCTGGTGGCGGGGCTGAATCTGCTGCTTTCCAAGGACTTTGGCGTGTCCATGATTTTCGTGGTCACCTTTGCCATCATGGCCTTCGCCGGCGGCGTCCACTGGGGCTGGTTTGCACTGGCCGGCGGCGGTGTGGCCGCTGTGGCGCCCCTGATCTGGACCCGGCTGACCACCCGGCAGAAAAACCGCCTGCTGGTTCTGGTGGATCCCACGGTAGATCCGCTGGGCCTGAACGAACGCTATCACGCCGTGCGGGCCCAGATGTCCCTGACCGCCGGCGGTCTGACGGGGCAGGGCCTGTTCAATGGAAACCGCACCCAGACGGGCGCGCTGTTCGCCCAGCATACGGACTTTATCTTCGCCGCCATCGGGGAGGAAATGGGGCTTCTGGGCTGCCTGCTGGTGCTGGCGCTGCTGGGTGCCATCATTTTCCGCTGCATTCAGGTGGGCAACCGCTCTCAGGACTACTATCGCCGGGTGCTGTGCTACGGTGTGGCCTCGGTGCTGATTTTCCAGACCCTGATCAATGTGGGCATGTGCCTTGGCATTGCGCCCATCGTCGGCCTGACACTGCCCTTTATCAGCTATGGCGGCAGCTCCGTAGCCTCCCTGTTTGCCATGATGGGGCTGGTGTCCGGTGTCCACGCCCGCCCCGCGCCCCAGAGCCATGAGCGCTATATCCACCCGCCGCTGTATACCCTGCGCTGAGAATTGTTATGAAGGAGAATTCCATGAAAAAGGCTTTGCTCAAGGCCCTGTGGATTGGCATGTATATTCTGTGCTGTGTGCTGGGCTTTCTCAATACGGACGACAGCTTCAGTCTGGCGCTGATGGCGGTTATGGGACTGCTGTTCTTTGTGCCGCCGGTGTGGCTGCTGGTGCTGGCCCGGCTGGAAGGGGACGAGCCGCTGCTGCGGCTGCTGCGGCGTGTCAGCGCCGGTGTTCTCGGTGCAACCACGGTGCTGCTGGTGGCTAATTTCCTGTCCGTGCTGGCAAGTACGGAGACGGTGGGCACGCTGCTGCATATTCTGCTGGCGCTGGTGTCCGTGCCGATGCTGTGCAGTGGGAGCTGGGTGCTGTCCCTGTTTTTGTGGGCATGTTTGCTGTTTGCCAGCCGTTCCGGCCGGAAAAAGGGGGCCAAGTAGCGCTTTCTGGCGTTCTACCGGGCACTCTACTGACAGTAGAGTGCCGTTTTCTACCGCTGATAGAGCCCGAAACCCCGGCGGGAGGGTGACTTTTGCCCGGCGGCACCATATAATTTACTGAGAAATAACATTAGGGAACCTTTGAATCAATCGTCTGAGTTAAATCTTTCGCAATCGGCTCCTGCCGATTCATTCAGATGTTTCCTGGAATTATCGCAATTAAGGAGTAGCCATATGCCCAATTATCAGATCATTACGGATTCCGCCTGCGACCTGCCGGTGCAGAAGCTGGAAGAATACAATGTCAAATGCGCCCGCCTTTCCCTGCTGTTCCGGGGGCAGACCCTGCCGGATTCCGTGTCGGATGATATTGCCGAGATGTATCAGGCTCTGCGCCACGGGGAAGAGGCCAAAACCTCTGCCGTCAATCCCGAGGGATGGGTCTGCGTGATGGAGCCTGCGCTGGAAGCGGGGCAGGATGTGCTGGCGCTGTGCTTCTCCTCCGGCCTGAGCACCACCTACCAGTCCGCCGTCATCGCCGCGCAGGAGCTGCGCGAGCGCTATCCCCAGCGGCAGATCCATGTGGTGGATACCCTGTGTGCCTCGCTGGGGCAGGGGCTTCTGGTGCATCATGCCTGCCGGATGCGTGATGCCGGCTTGACCCTGGCGGAACTGACCGACTGGGTGGAGACCCACAAGCTGAATTTGTGCCACTGGTTCACGGTGGACGATCTGATGTATCTCAAGCGTGGCGGCCGTATTGGCGCGGCCACGGCGATTCTGGGCACCATGCTGGGCATCAAGCCCGTGATGCACATGGACGACACGGGCCATCTGGTCAGCGTCAGCAAGGCCCGAGGGCGCAAGGCATCCATTCAGGCCATCGTGGAGCAAATGCAGAAGCTTGGCCTGCCCGGCGAGAACAAGACAGTGTTCATCTGCCATGGCGACAGCCTGGACGATGCCCGCTATATGGAACAGCTGCTGCGGGAGCGGCTTGGCGTGGAGGAAGTGTTCATCGGCTATACCGGCGCGGTGATCGGCTCCCACTCCGGCCCCGGCACCCTGTCCCTGTTCTTCCTCGGCGAGCACAGATAAATAATGATTTTACGTCAATAGTTGGGGGGCAGGCTCATCGCCTGCCCCCCAACTATTGACGTAGAACCACTTTGCTGTACGGGAGTCGAAAAGTCGCTAAGAAAACACGCCGATGGCCATGCTTAGCTCTTTCGGTTGAATTATTTTCAGATCTTCCGAAATTTTTTTCGTGTGCGTAAAGATGATTGTTGGGAAGACGTTGGATTCAGACCGTACTTTCCTACTTTCTCCCAGCCTCTGCGACCAGCAGGGGTGCCAGGCGGGCGATGAAATTGCCGTTGGTAGGGCGGGGAATGGTGCCATCCGGGGCGGTGGGGAAATATTGCCGCCAGCGTTCCGGCGAGCCTTTCGTCCACGCCAAGGCAATGGCTGCGCGGATGCTGCGCTCCACTTGCTGGCCACTTTTGCCGCAGCGGTGGCCGACAGACGTGTAAAGATCTTTCGTCAGCCCCTGCACCGGGTTCCGGGCATACTGGGGAATTGCTACGCCAGTGACACATTGTTTCTGGGAGTTTGCACTTGCGATTGTGGGATGGTGCGAGGATATTGTGCTGCCGTTAGCGGGGGGTGAGGGGGGATTTTCCGAGGATGTGGGCTTTGAGCTGGACAAAATCCGTGACGGAAATGTGGCCGTCGCCGTTTGTGTCGGCGGCCTGGGCGGCGGGGCCGGTCAGGAGGGCCTTGTTCAGCAGGTGCGCTTTCAGAGCCACAAGATCGGTGACGGATATGGCACCGTCACCGTTGAGATCTCCGGTCACGATCAGCGTCCAGCGGCTGCCGCTGCCGGCACCGGAGCCCAGCAGCAGGGTCATGCCGGTGCATACCACTGCCTCCGCCGGGACGGCTTGGCCATCCTTTTGCAGTTCCAATATCCCACCGGCGGTCAGGTGGGAGAGAAATTCCGCTGCCGTGGTGCCTGTGGGGATGGCGTGGATGGTATCCGTGTCGATCACATACCGGTCGGAGCTTAGCAGACCCGGCAGCCGGGAGCCCTCCTCCACGATGGTGTCCGTTGCGCCGCAGCCCCGGTCACATTGGGCGGTTTGGGTGCCGTCCTGCGTTGCGGTGGCGTTGCCATCGCTGACATATTTTGTGAAGCTGTGACCCAGTGCGGCCACGCTTCCATCCAGATAGCTGTAGCCGCATTGCCCGCAGCGGTAGAGGAATCCGCCCATTTGGGTGCAGGTCGGCTGCACAAAAACACTGTCGTAGCGGTGAGAGCAGGGACTCCATGTGATGCTGCCGCCGTAGCTTTCGGTCACGGCCTCCGCCCATCCCGCCAGATTTTCGGGATAGCGGGCCACAGCCGTCAGCCCCAGCAGGGCATCGGCGGCAAAATCGGGGGCACCTCCGGCAAAATTCAGCTGCCCAAGTCCGCTTCCGTAGAAGGCGGCAGAGTCAAGCGCTTCCAGCTTCGCCGGGAGAAACAGCTCCGACAGGGCCGCGCAGGCGAAAAAGGCATGCGGCCCAATCCGCTGCACACCGGCCGGGATGGTCAGCTCCGCCAGCGAGTAGCACCGGGAAAAGGCATCCTTGCCGATGGAGTCGAGCCCCTCCGGCAGGGTGACATGGCGCAGCCGGGCGCATTGGGCGAAGACACCCTCCTCCAGCGCAGTGACACCGGCACCGATGGCAATTTCCGTCAGGCCGCAGCCGAAAAAGGCGCAGCTTTCCATGCATTCCAGACTCTCTGGCAGGGATAGCCGGGTCAGTGCGGCGCAGCCCCAGAAGGCGTTGCGGCCGATGCGTGTCAGCCCCTCCGGCAGGGAAACGGATGCGGCGGCATCGCAGTGGACAAAGCTGTTGCTGCCCACGGCGGTGATTCCGGAGGCGATGACGATGGCGGTGATCTCGCCGCGGCGGCTGTACCATGGGGCCTCGCCGCTTTCATAGTCCGGCATGGGCCCGGAGCCGGTGACGGTCAACGTGCCCCCGGTCAGGCTCCAGGAAATGGAATTTTTTGCCCGAATGGGCAGGCAAAGGGTGGCAAGAATTGCCAGCAGTATGGTGACAGATAAAATCCGGCGCGGTTTCATGGCATCGCCTCCTTTCTGCTGTTATTCTAGCGCAATTTGCGCCGCTTGTCCAGCCTGCGCCGTGGAATAATTGGCGATTGACGGAACCGCTGCGGCAGGGTATAATGAAGATACAGAAACTTGATTGACGCGGAGGCCCCATATGAAAAACAGAAGGATCCTGATTGCCCTGTTGCTGGCACTGGTACTGCTGCTGGCGGGCTGCGCATCGGACGGTGTGGACGGCATCACGCCCCGGCTGCGCATCAATTCACAGACGCTGATGTGGGAAGTGTCCTATGACAACGGAGAAAGCTGGTGCTCCATGGGTGTCAGCGCCACGGCGGGGAGCAGCAGCGCCTACCGGGATGCCGTTGCCATGGGCTATGCGGGCACGGAGTCGGATTTCGTGGCCCTGCTGCTGACGGCCACCACGGCCGGGTCGGACAGTGTCTACATCCCGGTACCCGGCAAATCGGCCTATGAGGTGGCGGTGGATCACGGTTATGTGGGCACCGAGGAGCAGTGGCTGGCCTCCATCCGGGGCACCCGGCTGGAAATCGGTGCAGATGGCTGCTGGATTCTGGACGGCGTGAAGACGGACGTCTCCGCCACGGCCTCCGGCGGCAGCTCTGCGGCGCTGGAATACCTGTTCGAGCTGCAAAAGGACTATTTCATCCGGGACAGCGAGACCTGCGGTAATCCCGGCTGGTGCTATACGGACAATGTTTTCAGCGGCTGGGGCGGCAGCATTGGCGCACCGGCCACGGTGGAGTCCATCCGCTTCCGTGTCCGTGCCAACGGGCAGGCCATCACGAAAATACAGGTTTTCCTGTCGGAAAATGACAAAAACGGCACGGTTCTCTATCGCCAGACGCTGGATGTCAGCATCGCTGCGGAGCAGGAGAGCTATGTGGTCTGGACTTTGCCGGAAATATACCGCAATGATGGGGGAAAATCCCTGTATTTTACCTTCAACTGCGATCAGAGCTGCGATCTGTGGTCAAACTGCGGCAGCGATAATGTGATCGAAGCCGGGCAGTATCAGGCTTCCGCAACCTACACCACCAACGGCCGCCAGCTCAGCTCCCCGTCGAAAATGAGCAATGTCAACGGAAAGCCCACATGGTATCTGTATGTAGAGCTGGGCCGGGTGCGGGATGTGTATGTGTACCGGGATCCGGCGGTGACGGCTTCGCAGGCGAAGGTCAATGTATTCCTGCCGGAGCGGTATGAACTGGTGGCCGGAGACAATTTCCAGCTGTTCTACCGGGGCGTGGTGCAGGCGGTGGATCCCTACGGCTATCACATCCGGGTGGTGTGCCCCAAGGGAAAGGCCTACCCCCGCTATTTCGAGTGGAAGCCCGGCACCGGCGATGTGGGAAGCTATGAACTTCAGTTGCAGGTGCTGGACAACAACGGCAATCTGCTGGGGGAGAATACCACCACCCTGATCGTCAGGCAGGCGGTTTCCCCAAAACAGGATATCAATGTCCTTTGCATCGGAGACAGCCTGACGGCCAACGGCATCTGGCCGGCCGAGGCGTACCGCCGCCTGACGGCGAGCGATGGCAGTCCCGCCGGCAGCGGTTTGAAGAACATCCATTTTGTGGGCACCAAGACTGCAACAGTCGGCAGCACCACCATCGGCTATGAAGGCACCGGCGGCTGGACATGGGCCAGCTATCTGGGGAAAAACAGCCCCTTCTATGACGAGCAGACCGGCACCATCAGCTTCAAGACCTATTGCCGGGAAAACGGCATCGACGGCATTGATGTGCTGTGCGTCATGCTGACATGGAATTACCAGAGCACACCCTCCAATACCTATGTCAATCTGGAGGGCGGCCATTTTGCCAACGCCAGAAAGCTGCTGGATGTGCTGCACAGCGAGTATCCCAACGCCACCGTGCGGGTGATGGGGCTGCAGATCCCCTGCCAGCGGGGCGGTCTGGCTGCGGGCTACGGCGCGGACGGCGGCATGAGCGACAGCTACGGCATGCTGATCTCCGCCATGCACTACAATGCCGGGCTGGAGCGGCTGTGCGCGCTGGAGCAGTACGCGGATTTTGTGGAATACGTGGACATCGCCGGCCAGTTTGACACGGATAACAACATGCCCAGCAAGAAAATGCCGGTCAACGACCGCAATGACACCACGGAAATCGTGGGCACCGACGGCATCCACCCCACCACAGCAGGCTATAAACAGATCGCGGACGCCATCTACCGCGCCCTCTGCCACGAAATCGCCAAACGGAATCAGTAGACGCGAAAAGAATCGGCTGCTCCAATCCTGCCGGCAAGCGTGTGAGGATAGCAGCGGGATGATCTGTCCCATCGGCGCAAACAGCGGGAGAGACCGGAAAATCACGGCCTCTCCCGTTTTGGATTGACAAGCCGGAAGGAAAATGGTACAATACGAGAAAGTCAACTGACCCGGCCGTGCCGGGGTTTGAAGTTGAAAGTGGAAAGCAGCAGAAAAGAAGCTGTCCACTTTACACTTTCAACTGAATATGCGGGCGTGGTGGAATTGGTAGACTCGGTGGATTTAGGTGCTGTCACCTCAGTGAAGGTTTTTCTAGTTCCGCTTGATTTCCTACGGACAATTTTGTAAAATAAAAAAACAGCCGAAGAACCTCTCTGGCTGTTCATATGCGGGCGTGGTGGAATGGCAGACACGTATGATTTAGGCTCATATGTCGAGAGGCATGCAGGTTCAAGTCCTGTCGCCCGCACCATATCGAGTATTCATAAGGGATTTGACTTTATGGATACTCGATTTTTTTATTTTCATTTTGTCTTTCATTTCGACTCATTCGTTATGTA
>CAYSJX010000048.1:0-10541 GCA_964431445.1 uncultured Oscillospiraceae bacterium
TGGTGGAACATGGGGGAATGGGTCGCATCGGCTTCGTCCTTACGGAACACGCGACCGGGGGCCAGAATGCAGATGGGCGGCTTCTGATTTTCCATGACCCGCACCTGCATGGAGCTGGTCTGGGTGCGCAGCAGCACGGAATCATCATCCGTAAAATAGAAGGTGTCGCTTCTGTCCCGGGCGGGGTGCCCCTCTTCCGTGTTCAGTCGGGTGAAGTTATAGTCCGCAAGCTCCACCTCCGGGCCTTCCACAATGGTGTAGCCCATGCCGATAAACATCTCCCGGATTTCCTGCAGCACCTGATTCATGGGGTGCTGGTGCCCCATGGGCACATCTTTTCCGGGGATGGTCACATCGATGGCCTCGGCGCGGAGCTTGGCCTCCAGCGCGGCGGCGTTGGCCGCGGCCTTGCGCTGCTCCAGCTTCCTTTCAATGTCGGCCCGCACGGTGTTGGCCAGCGCACCCATGACGGGGCGCTCCTGCGCGGAGAGTTTGCCCATCTGCTTGAGCACGGCGGTCAGCTCGCCTTTTTTGCCCAGCAGCTGAATGCGCAGTTCTTCCAGCGCGGCGGGGGTGTTGGCCTCGTCCAGCGCCGCCAGCGCCCGCTGCCGGATATTTTCCAGTTGTTGCTTCATGATATTTCCTCCCAAAGGTTGTTGATAAAAATAAAAACCCTCCGTCCCAGATCGGGACGAAAGGCAAAACCTTCCGCGGTACCACCCGCAATTCGCTCAAGAGCGCAGCTTCTCCGGCGCAGACACGCCGACGACCGTTAACGAAGTCACCCGTCCAGTCCTACTTTCAACTTCAGCTGGAAGCTCCCGGGGGAAGGCCCTCTGCCACGTTCCGGACGGCTCACACCATTCCGCCCTCGCTGTGAAAACGCTGTCGGCATCGGACAACCCGATCATCGCCTTTGCATATCAGTCAAATCATAGCACATATTGCCCCGAAATGCAAGCATTTTTTCCGTTCACGGCTTGACGGACGGGAAAAAGAATGGTATTATCATGTAAACATATTTTCGAGAGGTGAAAAGCATGTATCAGCCTCTGGCAGACCTGCTGCGCCCCACCAGTCTGGATGACGTCTACGGACAGGAGCATATTCTCGGGCCTGACGGCATCCTGCGGCGGCTGGTGGACTCCGGCAACATCCCCAACATGGTATTCTACGGCCCCAGCGGCACTGGAAAGACCACGGTCGCCAATATTATTGCCGAGAAAACCAACCGCACACTCTACAAACTCAATGCCACCACTGCCTCTACTTCGGATATCCGGCAGATCATGGCGGAGGTGGATACCCTCATGGCCCCGGAGGGGATTCTGCTGTATCTGGATGAGATCCAGTCCTTCAACAAAAAGCAGCAGCAGTCCCTGCTGGAATATATCGAAAGCGGAAAAATCACCCTGATCACCTCCACCACGGAAAATCCCTATTTTTACGTTTTCAATGCCCTTTTGAGCCGCTCCACCATTTTTGAATTCCGTCAGCTGGATGATCGTGCCGCGCTGCAGGCCATCCGCCGGGCCGTTTCCTTCATGGAAGATCGCACAGCGTTGCGGGCCGTGCCGGAGCCCGGTGCGCTGGAGCATATTGCCGCCTGCTGTGGCGGTGATGTGCGCAAGGCGATCAACGCGGTGGAGGTTCTGTTCTCCGCCGGTCGCCCCGTGGGCAATGAACTGCCCCTGACATTGGCAGACGCGAAAATCGTCACCCAGAAATCCTCCATGCGCTATGACCGGGGCGGAGATAACCAGTATGACACCCTGTCTGCCCTGATGAAATCCATCCGCGGCTCTGACCCCGACGCCGCCGTGCATTATCTGGCCCGGTTTCTGGAGGCCGGGGATCTGCCTGCCTGCTGCCGGCGGATTCTCTGCTCCGCCTGCGAGGATATCGGCCTTGCCTATCCCATGGCCATTTCCATTGTCAAAGCCTGCGTGGACACGGCGCTCCAGCTGGGCATGCCGGAGGCCCGGCTGCCCCTTTCCGATGCTGTGATTTTTCTTGCTACCTCCCCCAAATCCAACTCGGCCTACATGGCCTATGACGCGGCCGCCCGGGACGTGCAGCACGGCAAGGGCGGGGATTTCCCCCGGCATCTGCAAAACAAGCACGCCGATACCTATTCCATGGAGCGGGAGCAGGGGTATCTGTACCCCCATGAGTATCCCGGCCACTGGGTGGCGCAGCAGTACCTGCCGGATGATCTGGTGGGCACCGTCTATTATGAATACGGCCCGAACAAGGTCGAGCAGGCTGCCAAACAGTATTGGCAGGCCATAAAGGGGAAGTGACCATGCAAATACAGGTTGGCGATACTTTGACCATGAAAAAAGCCCATCCCTGCGGCAGCGCCCGCTGGCTGGTGCTGCGCACCGGCGCGGATTTCAAGCTGCGCTGTCTCGGCTGCGGCCATGTGGTTATGACTCCCCGGTTCAAGGCGGAAAAGAATATCAGCTCCATCCAGTCCCAGCAGAACAGTTCGACCTGATCAGGCGGCAACCGTGCAAATCGGTTGCCGCTTTTTTGTGCCCCGTGGTTCTATGGCGGCGGATAGAAGCGGGCTATGGCGGAAGAGGGGAGCGGCACCGTTTCCTGTTGCGACGTTCTTTTTGCCTGTCCTGCGCTATACTGATGGCAGCTAATCGGAAGGAGGGCGATGCAATGGTTGCGTATGGGCCTGCGGTGATGGGACTGGTGTTTGCGGTGGATCTTCTGCTGCTTCGCATGACCGGGCCGGAGAGAAGCCTTTGCAGGCAGCTTATTGCCGCATCGCTGGGAGGTGCCTTCGCAGGTGCGTGCCTTCGCTGGCAAGCACTCGGTGCGCCGATTTTTCTGGTGGTCAGTCTGGCAGCCGTGTCGGCAGCAGCTTTTGCCGGACAACCCGGCTGGCTACGTCGCGGCGGGGCATTCTGCTTTCAGTGGCTGTGTCTGAGCGGCATGGCGATTGGAATTTCGGAAAAAAGCCTGTGGTTTCCTGTTCTTGCGGCATCGCTTCTGGCCCTGCTGGCCCTGGCCGGCGGCAACGGAGGTCGGCGGCTGCTTAGCGTGCGCATCGATCATGAGGGGAAAAGCGTCAGCCTGACGGCCCTGACGGATACGGGGAACCTTCTTCGGGATCCCGTCAGCGGTGAGCCGGTGCTGGTGGCCCCGCCACAGGCCGGGCTGGCGCTGCTGGGGCTGAACGGCAGCCAGCTTTCCGACCCGGCCCAGACCCTTCTTTCCGGCAGGATTTCCGGTCTTCGCCTGATCCCCTACAGCACCGTCGGTCAACAATCGGGGCTGTTGCTGGCACGCCGATTTTCCAATGTGACGGTAGATGGCAGACAGCAGTCCCGCATCGTAGCCTTTTCTCCGACACCGATCGGCGCGGGGGCCGGGTTTGACGCATTGGCAGGAGGCATTCAATGAAAAGCAAAATGGAACAATTACTGCATAAAATCGGCCTGACACAGCCACAGGGGCTGTATTACATTGGCGGCAGCGATGTTCTGCCGCCGCCGCTCAAAGGAGCGGAAGAGCAGCAGGCCCTTGCCCTTTTGGAGCAGGGAAGCGATGAGGCCCGCCAGACACTGATCGAGCATAACCTGCGCCTCGTTGTGTTTATTGCCCGCCGCTTTGAAAACACAGGCATCAATCTGGAGGATCTGATCTCCATCGGCACCATCGGCCTGATCAAATCCGTCCGCACCTATCGCCGGGATAAGAATATCCGCCTTGCCACCTATTCCTCCCGCTGCATTGAAAACGAGATCCTCATGTACATCCGCAAAATTTCCAATCAGAAGACGGAAATCTCTCTGGACGAGCCGATCAACATGGATTATGACGGCAACGAGCTGCTCCTGTCCGACATTCTCGGCACCGGAGAGGATACGGTCACCTGCGCGCTGGAAGACGATGTGGATCTGCACCTTTTGCGGCAGGCGCTGGCTCAGTTGCCGCCCCGGGAAAAGCAGATCATCCACATGCGCTTCGGCCTTGATAATTCCCGGGAAATGACCCAGAAGGAGGTCGCGCAGGTGATGGGCATTTCCCAATCTTACATTTCCCGGCTGGAAAAGCGGATTATGGAGCGATTGAAGAAGGAAATGCTGCTCAAAACCGGCTGTCTCTAGGGAAAAGGGCTTGCAAAACCAGATTTTTCGTGATACAATCGATACGAAATTATATCGATATAAATCGGTATCGATACATTCCGTTATCGAAAGCAGGAGGCATTATGGAACGCAAAGAGATTTCAAAAGCGGTACTCAAGCGGCTGCCCGGGTATCTGGCCTATCTCAAGGCGATGCCGGAGGGAAGTCCCCCCTATATTTCCGCCACGGCGCTGGCCAATGCGCTGGGCATGGGCGAGGTGCAGGTGCGCAAGGATCTGGCCATGGTCTCCGATGGCGGCCGCCCCAAAATCGGCTACCAGCGGGAGGGCCTGATCGATGACATTGAGCAGTTCCTCGGCTATGACAACACCACCGATGCCGTTCTGATCGGTGCCGGCAAGCTGGGGCAGGCCCTGCTCGATTACACGGGATTTGAAGAATACGGCGTGCGCATTCTGGCGGCCTTCGACCTGGCCCCCGCCTTCGAGCAGACCAGTGGCGGTAAGCAGATTTTGCCCATGGACAAACTGCGCCAGTTCTGTGTGACCCACAAGGTGCGCATGGGCATCATTACAGTGCCAGCCTCCCACGCCCAGACGGTGTGTGACCAGCTGATCGCCTGCGGCATCCGTGCCATCTGGAATTTTGCCCCCACCCATCTGGACGTACCGGACAACATTCTGGTGCAGAATGAAAATATGGCCACCTCCCTTGCGGTGCTTTCCATGCATCTGCAGGCCCAGAGAAAGGATAAAAAGTAATGCACTATCGTACCCTTGGAAAGACCAGCCTGCGTATCAGCGAGGTCGGCATCGGCGGCATTCCCATCCAGCGTGCGGATGTGCAGGACGCCTGTGCGCTGATGACCGCCGCGGCGGAGCTTGGGATCAACTTTCTGGACTCTGCCCGGGCCTACTCCGTCAGTGAAGAATATCTGGGGCAGGCCATCGCCCCCATGCGAGAGCAGTTTATCATTGCCACCAAGAGCGGGGCCCGCACGCGGGAAGCCATGGAGCGGGACATTGCCCTGAGTCTTCGCAATTTCCGCACCAATTACATTGAGCTTTACCAGCTTCATAATCCCACCGCTGAAGCCTTTGCCCAGATCACAGCCCCCGGCGGTGCGCTGGAAGCGCTGTTTGCGGCCAGAGACGATGGCAAAATCGGCCACATCGGCATTACGCTGCATTCTCTGGAGCTGTTTGAAAAGGTTTTGGAGCTTGACTGGGTTGAGACAATTATGTTCCCATACAACATTGTGGAAACCCAGGCAGAGCATCTGCTGCAACGCTGCACCGAGAAAAACATCGGCTTTATCTGCATGAAGCCCATGGCCGGCGGCGCGCTGGATGACGGCAATCTTGCCATGCGTTTTCTTGCCCAAAACGGTCATATCAGCGTGGTCATTCCCGGCGTTTCCGGGGCAGAAGAGCTGCGGCAGGATGTGCTTGCATACGCAAATAAAGCACCCCTCACAGCCCCGGAGCAGGAGAAGATCGCCTCCATCCGCGCCGAGCTGGGCACCAATTTCTGCCGCCGCTGCAACTACTGCGCTCCCTGTACAGCGGGAATCTCCATTTATTCTGTCTTTCTGTTCGATGGATACCTGACCCGCTATCATCTGGACGACTGGGCACGTCTTCGCTATGACGCGCTGGAACATAAAGCCTCCGAGTGTGTGCAGTGCGGTGTCTGCGAGACCCGCTGTCCATACGGCCTTCCCATCCGCCAGATGATGAAAGACGCTGCCGCGCGTTTCGGAAAATAAGCAAGCGCTCTGTCGGCACTTTTCCGGCAGAGCGTCTTTGCGTTTTTCAATGCAGCTTCAATATTTCCACGCTATAATGCACCGCAGAACGGCAAAGAGGAGGGATCGTGTGTCGGTTCAGACGGTTTTCAAACGTTATGAATTAAAATACATGCTGTCGCCCGGGCAGAAACAGGCCATTCTTGTGGCCATGGCACCATACATGACCCTTGACCGCTTCGGGCGCACCACCATTCGCAATCTCTATTTCGACACGGATACTTTTTTGCTGGCCCGCCGCTCCATCGAGCGCCCGGTGTACAAAGAAAAGCTGCGCCTTCGAAGCTACGCTTTGGCCGGGACGGACAGCCCCGTGTTCGTGGAGCTGAAAAAGAAGTACGACTCCGTGGTCTACAAGCGCCGCTGCGTCCTGCCCCAACATCTGGCGATGGACTGGCTGTTGGGGCACACACCGCCGCCGCTGGATACCCAGATTGGCCGGGAGATCGACTATGCCCTTGCCTTTTATCAGACCCTTCGCCCCCGTGTTTTCCTTTCCTATGAGCGGGAGGCTTACGCCATGGCGGATGGCACCGATTTTCGGGTCACCTTTGACGATACCGTTCTGTGTCGGCAGGAGCAGCTGTCTCTTTGTGCCGAGCCCTGGGGCGCGGCACTGCTGCCGCCGGATCGGGTGCTGATGGAGATCAAATGCAGCGGTGGCATTCCCCTTTGGATGGTGGAGGCCCTGTCCCGGGAGAAAATCTATAAAACTTCTTATTCAAAATACGGAACCGCTTATCAGACCATGATCTGCCCACAGCTGATGCAGGGGCGTACATGGCATATAAAGGAGGAGGCATATCATGCCGGAGCAAATTTTTAAGGGAATTTTCGATACAACTGCCACACAGGTCATCTCCGTTGGGGATTTTCTGCTTTGTATGGGGGTTGCGCTGGTGCTGGGACTGGCGCTGGCCACCGTTTACCGCTTCCGCAGCCGTTGCAGCGGCAGCTTTGCCGTAACACTGGTGCTGCTGCCGGCGGTGGTGTGCGTTGTAATTATGCTGGTCAATGGCAATGTGGGCACCGGTGTGGCCGTGGCGGGCGCTTTCAGTCTGGTGCGCTTTCGCAGTGTGCCCGGCTCGGCCCGGGAGATCTGCGCTCTGTTTCTGGCCATGGGGGCCGGGCTGATAACCGGTATGGGCTATCTGGCCTACGGGGTGCTGTTTACCGCCGTGATGTGCGGGGCCTACCTCGCCTGCACTCTGTTCCGATTCGGCCGGCATGGGGCAGGGGAGTCCGAGAAGCTTCTGCATATCACCATCCCCGAGGATCTGGACTACAGCGGTGTTTTCGATGATATTTTCGCCGCTTTTACCACATCCCATGAGCTTTTGCGGGTCAAAACCACCAACATGGGCAGTATGTTCCGCCTGACCTACCGGCTCACGCTGAAAGACACCATCAATGAAAAAGAGATGATCGATCAGCTGCGCTGCCGCAACGGCAATCTGGAGATCATGCTCAGCTGTCAGGAAAGCCCCGCCATGGAGCTGTAAGGAGGCTTTTTCCATGAAAAAGGCAATTTCATTTTTCCTTTTGGCCGCTATGTTGGCCGGTTTAATGACCGGCTGCGCGGCGAAGCCGGATTCTACAGACCCCACAGCCGCCCCGTCCCCGGATCCCACCGGCCCCACCGTGTCGGAAGAACCGCTACAGTCGGTTTCCGACCGGCTGGACGATCTTCACGCCTACGCCGGTTTCTTTGAGACGGAGGAAACGGATATTTCCGTGCAGTGCGTCTCCGGAACGGAGGGCTGCTGGGCACTCGATGGCGGCGTTCTGACCTTCTCCGCCCTGCAGGAGGACTCGGTCTATGCCGTTTCCGGCAAACTCCGGGGCAGCATCGTTATCGATGTGGGAGAGGACTACAAGCTGGAGCTGGAACTTCACGGCCTGTCCATCGTCAGCGACAGTGCCAGCGCCATTGAGGTGATCAGCGCCGACAAGGTGTCCCTCTGCGCCAAGTCCGGTTTTGAAAACTATATCTATGATATCCGCCCGGCGGTGGACGAAACGGACGATACCGCCCATTCCGGTGCCATTTACGCTAAGGCCGATCTGGAACTTTGCGGCAAAGGAAGCCTGACTGTCGTCTCCGAGCATAACAACGGCATCCACACCAAGGACGATCTGAAAGTCAAAAATCTGACACTTGCGGTGGCCTGTGTGGACAATGCCCTTAAGGGTAACGACTCCGTCACCGTCAGCAGCGGCAATCTGACCCTGATCGCCGTGGCTGGGGACGGAATCAAGACGAAAAATTCCGATCTTTCCTCCAAGGGAAAGCAGCGTGGCACCATTACCGTCAGCGGCGGCAGCACCACGATCATTGCCGCCTGCGATGGTCTGGACGCGGCCTATGATGTGGTGATCGAAGGGGAGGATACCATCCTTTCCATCGAAACGGCATCCTATGCCGGTCTTGGTACTGCCCAAAGCGGCACGGCCGGGGACAACCAGACCCCGGATTTCGGCACAAATTGGCCGGATCGGGGCGATATGCCGGGAGGAGATGCCCCGGATATGGGCGGCAGACCCGATTTCGGCGGTCAGCCCGGGCAAAACGAACCGCCCCAGATGCCCGGTGGTGGCATCCAGCCGCCGGATGAAGCACCACCCCCGCAGCAACCCACCGGTGAGGCCGGTCTCACCCCCATGAGCGATCGTGGCGGTCGTCCCGGCGGCGGTATGGGCGGCTGGCCCGGTGGCGGTGGCATGGGCGGCCCCGGCGGGATGGACGGCAATCCCAATAAAATTTCCTATTCCGCCAAGGGCCTCAAGGCCGACAATCAGCTCACCATTCTCGGCGGTACCATCTCTGTCCGCTCGCAGGATGACTGCCTCCACGCCAACGGCGGCGAAGCGCTGGAAAACGGCGAAACCGCCCTTGGAAACGTGACGGTGCAGGCGGGCAAACTTACCCTGCTTTCCGATGATGACGGCATTCACGCCGATGGCACCCTGACCGTTTCCGGCGGCACCGTCACCGTCACCCAGAGCTATGAGGGGCTGGAAGGGCAGATTGTCTCCATTGCCGGCGGCACCATTTCCGTGCAGGCCAGTGACGATGGCATTAACGGCACCGCCACCTCCGGCACGGCGATTGAAATTTCCGGCGGCACCGTGTATGTCAGCTGCAGCGGCGATGGTCTGGACTCTAACAGCCGCACGGCCTACGCAGGCATTGTCATTTCCGGCGGAAAAACCGTGATTTTCACCGATGCGACCGCCGACTCCGCCATCGATACGGAGCAGGGCTACGGCTATACTGGCGGCAGTGTCATTGCTGTCATGACCTCCCGTGGCATGACCAACGAACTGACCCATTGCCGGGACTTTGCAAGCCTCGGCACCAGCCGCACCATGAATCTGATCGCCGGGAAATACCTGCGTGTCACCGCAGGCGGCGCCCAAATTGCGGATGTGGAAATCCCACAGGGCATGTCCGCCATGGTGGTCTATCTCGGCTCTAACGCCGCCACCTTTGAGCTGTCCGACGCCCCCGCAGGCCCAGCAGATCAAAACGGCATTTTCTGGTGTTCATAAGCCTCCCGTATTATGGAGCGGTTTTCTATCCGCTGAAAACGAAGCATGAACCCCGACAGATTTTGAAAGTCTGTCGGGGTTATTTTATCGCATAAAGAAAACCGGCGTGATACTCCGTTGAGAGTATCACGCCAATGGTTGTCGCAAATTCTTATTTTCCCGGCTTGAAGCTGTCTTTCAGGCTGACGCTGCGGTTGAACACCAGATGCTCCGCAGAGGAATCACGGCTGTCCGGGGTGAAATAGCCCTGCCGCATGAACTGGAAGGACTGCCCGGGCTGCGCCGTGCGAAGGGACGCTTCCACCTTGCACCCGTGCAGCACCGTCAGAGACTCCGGGTTCAGGCAGGCCAGAAAATCCTTTCCGGCGGCATCGGGATCGGGGTCGCTGAACAGATTGTCGTACTGGCGAACCTCCGCGTCACAGGCGGTTTCGGCATCCACCCAGTGGATGGTCGCGCCCTTGACCTTGCGGCCGTCGGCGGGATTGCCGCCCCGGCTTTCGGGGTCATAGGTGGCCAGCAGCCGGTTCACATTGCCGTTCTCGTCCGTCTCGAAGCCGGTGCAGGTGATCAGATATGCACCTTTCAGGCGGCACTCCGGCCCATTGGGGAACAGGCGCTTGTACTTCGGGATGGGCTCGGCCAGAAAATCGTCCGCTTCGATCCAGAGTTCCCGGGAGAAGCTGACCATTCTGGAACCGGCCACCGGGTCGTTGGGGTTGTTCTCCACTTCAAACTGTTCGCTCTGGCCCTCGGGATAGTTGGTGATGGTCAGCCGGATGGGCCGCAGCACCGCCATGACCCGCTCCGCCGTCTCGTTCAGATCCTCCCGCAGGCAATGCTCCAGGAAGGCGTACTCAATGGTGTTGGGGCTCTTCGCCACACCCACACGGTCGCAGAAGCTGCGGATGGAGGCGGGGGTGTAGCCCCTGCGGCGCAGGCCGCACAGTGTGGGCATTCTCGGATCGTCCCACCCGGAGACGTAGCCGTTTTCCACAAGCGCGCGAAGCTTGCGCTTGGACAGCACCGTATGGTCGATGCCCAGCCGGGCAAATTCGATCTGCCGGGGCTTG
>CAYSJX010000049.1:0-10515 GCA_964431445.1 uncultured Oscillospiraceae bacterium
GGCAATCCCCCTGTTCTTCCGGGCTGTCGGAAAAACGGGGGGATTGTACGTCTATCCAACCATTGTAGGGGCGGCGCCCACGACGCCCCGCCTGTCCGATGACCGACCTGCCAGCATTGTCGAACGTTGTGCAAACGGGCCGATGTGCCTCAATCGGCCCCTACGAAGGAGACTCTAAAAAACATATGTCATTGTTATGAAAAAGAGTAGAGTGACAGCGTGATCTGGGGAATTGCCACGCCGGCGATATTTTGCCGGTTTTGGGCGCATACTATCCTATAATCTCCGGGAATGGGGCGGGGGAGTGCTGGCGATCCCAGATGACCAGCAGGGTGCCCTGCCGGACACGGATGGTGGCACTCCGGCCGGTGAAATGGTTGCTGACCCCCAGTGGGACGCTGCCGGACAGGGTTCCATCCTCCAGCGGGTAGTATAGCCCCCGCAGGGTCACGCCCTCGGCCTGGCCGCCCATGCTGAACACAGATACCGTCCCCCGGCAGGCGGGGTCAAAGCGCAGCGCGCCGCAGCGCACCACCGTGGCGCACTGGCGCAGGCCCACCAGCACCCCGCTGGCCCCCTGCTCCGCCAGAAAGGACAGCAGCTGAAAATTGGCCATGGTGTGATCCACCCGGTCGCCGTCCAGCGCGCCATACAGCTCGAAGCGGTCGCAGCCCAGCGCCAGAGCCCGGCGCACGGCCAGCATGGCGTCGGTGTCGTCCTTCTCCACGGGATAGACCTCCGCCCCGGCGGGAATGTGTCCGAGGGAGTCAAAATCCCCCAGCACAAGTCCCGGCGTGACCCCGGCGGCGCGGGCGTGGGTCAGGCCACCGTCCGCCGCGATGATCAGATCCTCTGCCCCGGCGGGCAGCGCCATGCGGTCAAATCCACCGGCGCAGAAAATGATACAGCGTTTCATGGACAGTCCCCCAGACCTTAAAAAGTTGCTTCCACTATAGCATAAAACGCCCCCAAAAGCAACCGCAGCAGTGTCCGTGGGCGGCATACCGGGGGCCGAAAAATGGTTACAAAATGTATACAAAACGAATAATATGCGCATAAAATGAATATGTGCCGTGTCCGCCACTCGCGGACAGATACCCAAAAATGTGGCCACGAGGGAAAAACTTGACCTTTTTTTCGATGTTTTACACAAAAAAGTTGTGCCTTGCATGCGACATTTTGGCGCTTCACCCAGCCCAAAAATGAATTTTTTTCGATATTCGGGCTTGATTATTCTGCAAGTTTATGATATACTTTCGCCATAGTTTCCACCAAGCCTGTACGCCAACGATGCGTGAGCGTCCACCGAAAACGGACTGCTTCGGATCCCGGCGGCCGGGTGCGGCGGAACAAAATTCCTCTGCCAATCGGCGGGGGAGAAAATATGGAGGGAAAAACAATGACGATGAAGAAGTTTCTCGCTCTGGCGCTCGCGCTTGGCATGCTGCTGAGCATGGTCGCCTGCGCGCCCGAAACCAACCCCACGGACGGTACAAATCCGAGTGGCACCAATGATCCCAGCGATCCCACCGGTTCTACCGCTCCTGTGCTGACCGGCGAGTCCGGCAAGTACACCTATCTGGACTGGACCAGTGCCCTGTCCACCAGCTGGAACCCCCACACCTATCAGACCACGGATCAGAGCTATCCGCTGGACTACACCACTGTGGGTTTCTACAGCTTCATTTTCAACGATGCGCTCAACCCCGTTGAAGGCAAGGATCCCTTCGCCGGCTACGTGATCGTGCCGGAGCTGGCTGCTTCCGAGCCTGTGGACGTGACCGAGCAGATGAAGGCTGATGCCAAGTGGGGCATCCCCGAGGGCGCTACCTCCGGCTATGCCTACACCATCGACCTGAACAAGGCCGCCACCTGGCAGGATGGCACCCCCATCACCGCGGACGACTATGTTGAGTCCATGAAGCGGCTGCTGGATCCCAGACTGCTCAACTACCGTGCCAACGGCTACTACACCGGTTCCATGATCCTCGTCGGCGCAGAGAACTACGCCCTGCAGGGCCAGAGCGTCCTCACCGATAACGGCGTCACCGGCAAGTACGTCCTGGCTGACCTTGTCAAGGGCGACGACGGCAACTACCTGACCCCCGATGGCCAGCCCGTGTATGTCGGCGTTAACTTCGCCCTCGAGCAGTGCGGTGGCAACACCCTGAAGCAGTATGTGGATGCTTACGGTGATGCCTACTTCGGCATGGCCCGTTGGGAAGAGCTGGTTGCTCTGATGAACGAGGAGGGCCTTGCTCCTCTGAACGATGACACCCTGGCCATGCTGACCGATGTCACCACCACCAACCCCGCATGGAACGAGACCGATGGCACCTCCCTGCCCAACTATCTGGTTTACAATGCCGTTTACGGCGAAGCCAGCTTCGACGATGTCGGCCTGTTCAAGTCCGGTGACTATCAGATCACCATCGTCATGGCCAAGAGCCTGGCCGGTTTCGACCTGCTCTACAACCTGACCAGCACCTGGCTGGTTAAGTGCGATGCTTACGATGCCTGCCTGAAGGAAGAGACCACCGCCGGCGGCACCAGCTACACCTCCAGCTACAACACCAGCGTGGAAACCTGCTGGTCTTACGGTCCCTACATTATGGATAACTACCAGACCGATAAGAACATGCACTTCACCAAGAACACCAACTGGTACGGCTACACCGACGGCAAGCACGTCTATGTTGACCCCGTGAACGGCAAGACCTATGACATGTTCGCCACCACCGATATCAACTGCACCGTCGTTGGCGAAGTCGCCACCGCCAAGCAGATGTTCCTGGCCGGCCAGCTGATGCAGTATGGCCTGCAGTCCGATGACTACGCCGACTACGGCAAGTCCGAGTTCGCCCACTTCACCCCCGGCGAGGCCGTCTACTTCTTCATCCTGAACGGCCACCTGGATGCCATCAAGGAGCGCGAGGCCGCTTCCGACTTCGATCAGTCCAAGTACGATCTGGAGATGCTGACCCTGACCTCCCTGCACCAGGCCATCAACCTCAGCTACGACAGACAGGCTTACTGCGATGAGTTCTCTCCCGCCCAGAGCCCGGCCTTCGGTCTGGTGGGCAATGCCTACATCTGCGATCCCGACACCGGCGCCAAGTACCGTGACAGCGAGCAGGCCAAGAAGGCTCTGTGCAATGTCTACGGCGTAGACTACACCAAGTTCGACTCTCTGGACGCTGCCATTGACACCATCACCGGCTACGATCCCGAGACCGCCAAGACCTTCTATCAGCAGGCTTACGAAGAGGGTATCGACAAGGGCTACATCACCGATACCAACAACGATGGCAAGGCCGATCAGAAGATCAAGATCACTTATGCGCTGGGTGGCTCCACCGAAGCTTCCGAGAAGATGCTGAAGATCCTGACCTGGCTGGGCACCAAGGCCAATGAGGCCGCTGCCGGCACCGGTCTGGAAGGCGCCTTCGAGTTTGTCGCTTCCGCTCCTCTGGGCGATGCCTGGTCCGATCAGATCAAGGCTGGCCAGAAGGATACCGTGCTGGGCGGCTGGTCTGGCTCCGCTATGGATCCCTTCGGCCTGATGCAGGTCTATGTGGACAGCAGCTATCAGTATGACGCCGGCTGGTTCAATGCCAAGAATGAAATGATGACTCTGACCATCGATGGCGAAGAGATCACCATGAATCTGGTTGACTGGTGGCAGGCTCTGGTTGGCTACACCGTCACCGTTGGCGACAAGACCTACAACTTCGGCTCCGGCAATGCCACGCAGGATGTCCGCCTGACCGTCATGGCCGCTATGGAAGAGTACATCCTGAAGTGCTACAACTACCTGCCCTTCACCGAGTCCGGTTCCTACGCTCTGCTGAGCCAGAAGGCTTACTACGTTATCGAGGACTACAACCCCGTCCTGGGTCGTGGTGGTATCACCTACCTGCGCTACAACTACGACGATGCCGAGTGGGCTGACTACGTCAACAGCGGCAAGCTGAAGTACTAAGTCTTTATATCCGGGTTGACAACCTGACCAAAACGCACTGTTGTGGGGGGCGAAAGCCCCCTGCAACAGTGTCAGTTTCTATATTTCTCACACACGAAAGGGCATGATTTCCCTGACCGTGGAGGAGATTATGCTCACAAGGAGGGTGCATATGTTCAAATATACACTGCAAAGAATTTTTTACATGCTGCTGGTGTTTACCATCATAACCTTCATGTGTTTCGTGTTGGTTCGCATGCTGCCGCCCAAGCCGCTGGATCCCATGAATCCCCAGACCTTACTGGTGCAGGCCCGGCGGGAAGCAATGGGCTATAATGAGCCGATTCCGGTACAGTTTGCCTTCTTCGTTAAAAATGTTGTGACAAAATTCGACTGGGGCGTCAGTGAAGAGCTTTACTACAGCAGAGATGTTGTGGCGATCTTCGCTGAAAAGTTGCCTTTCTCCATGCTAGTCAACTTCTATTCCATTATTTTGAGTATTCCGCTGGGCATTGGTCTGGGTATTTATGCTGCGCTGAAGAAAAATACCTGGATCGACTACTCGATATCCACATTGACGATGGTGTGTATATCCGTACCCAGCTTTGTATATGCGTTTTTGATACAGTATCTTCTTTGCGCGAAGCTCAAGTGGTTCCCCTTCCTGCTGGCGGACGGAACGGATTATTTCTCATGGGAAATGTTCCACAGTATGGTTCCGGCCATTCTGGCCCTTTCCATGGGCGTTATCGCCAGCTTCACCCGCACCACCCGGGCTGAGCTGACGGAAGTGCTGACCAGCGAATTTATGCTGCTCGCCCGTACCAAGGGCCTGACCAAGACACAGGCCACCATTCGCCATGCCCTGCGCAACTGCTTTGTGGTGGTCGTGCCGGCGATTTTCGGTGAGTTCATCGGCATTCTGGGCGGCAGCCTGATCATTGAGAATATTTTCGTGATTCCCGGCGTGGGCAACCTGACGCTCAATGCCATCAACGGTCGCGATTACAATATCTTCATGCTCTCAACCTGCTTCTACACCGCCATTGGACTGGTGGCCAGCATTGTGGTCGATATCAGCTACAGCTTTATCGATCCGCGTATCAGAATGGGGTCGAAAAAATGAGTAATATGAATGAAATGAAACACATTCCGCAGGAGAAGTTCGCATTTGTCCAGCAGGACAGCGCGATTCACGATCTCAAGCTGGATACCAAAGCCCGCAGCTTCTTTGCCGATGCGATGCTTCGCTTCCGCAAGAATAAGTCCTCCGTTTACGCAGGTTTTATTCTGCTGTTTCTGGTGCTTTACGCAATTTTTGCACCGATGCTGTCTCCGTATGACATTAAGGATGAGGATAACATCTACTATAACTGCCCGTCCTATATTCCTTCCATCGCCAAGCTGAATCTGGGCTTCCTTGATGGAAGCCGTACCCTTTCCTCGCAGAATGAAGCGGCCATGAACAAGTGGCGCGGCATCAAGGAAGAGACCGGCGTCGATCCGGTGCTGAAGGTCATCAGCAAGACCACAGACTGGGTCAAGATCCGTGGCGAGATGGTGGAGCGCAGCACCTACTCCATCAAGACCAACCGTTATTTCGATACCGGTATGATCTACCGTACCCTGACCTATGCCCAGTTCGAGGATCTGCAGAAGTGGCAGAACGAGAACAACATTCAGGTCATTTATCCCTATGTGGACACCAACCTGATTCCGGACGCCGTCGCCAGTGCCGACCGGGCCCTGATCTGGTACGAGGTGGACTCCAGCGGCAATGCCGTGCTGGACAAGGATGGCAACCTCATCCCCATGTACTGCACCGATAAGAAGCTGGAGGGCGCGCCCTACGATTCTCTTCGCATCGAAGGCGACGACGGCAGCTATATCTATTCCCGCACCAAGTCCGGCTCTGTGCAGGTGCGCGTGTTCTACTACAACTATTATCAGTACCTCAACGGCCGGGAACCCAGCTACCTGCTGGGCACCGATTCCAGCGGCCGTGACCTGCTGTGCGCCATTGGCGTGGGCGCCCGGTTCTCCATCCTGTTCGCGCTGGCCGTGTCCGCCATCAACCTGACCATCGGCGCGATCTACGGCGCCATTCAGGGCTACTACGGCGGCTATGTGGATATGACCATGGACCGTATCACGGACATTCTGTCCGGCGTGCCCTTCGTGGTGGTCACCACACTGTTCCAGCTGCATCTGGCGGAGAAGGTGGGGCCGATACCATCGTTCCTGTTTGCGTTCGTGCTAACGGGATGGATCGGCATGGCCGCCCTGACCAGAAAGCAGTTCTACCGCTATAAGAGTCAGGAGTTTGTCATGGCCGCCCGCACCCTGGGCGCGTCCGACAAGCGGCTGATGTTCAAGCACATTTTCCCCAACGCCATCGGCACCATGATCACCAGCTGCGCGCTGGTCATCCCTGGCGTCATCGGCTCCGAAACCTCCATGACCTACCTGGGCATCGTGGATCTGAAGAGCTTCGCCGGTGCCACACTGGGCACCCTTATGTCCTCCGGTCAGGCCAGCATGACCACGGCCCCCCATGCCATGCTCTGGCCCTCCGTTTACATGGCGCTGCTGATGATCTGCTTCAACCTGTTCGGTAACGGCCTGCGCGATGCCTTTAATCCTTCTACGAGAGGAGCGGAAGATTGATGGAAAAGAAATTACAGGTAAAAGATCTCCGGATCTCCTTCCGCACCGCAAACGGCAAGGTGCAGGCTGTCCGGGATATCAGCTTCGATCTGGATACCGGCGAGACGCTGGCCATCGTTGGCGAGTCCGGCTCCGGTAAGTCCGTTACCTCCAAGGCCATCCTTGGCATTCAGGCGGGCAACTCCATCACCGAGTCCGGCGAGATCATCTATGACGGTCAGGATCTGCTGAAAATCTCCGAAGAGGAGTTCCACAAGATCCGTGGCGACAAAATCGCCATGATCTTCCAGGATCCCATGTCCAGCCTCAACCCCATCGTCAAGATCGGCAAGCAGCTGACCGAGGCCATGATCCTCAAGGGCAAGGCCCGCCAGCGGGAGAGCCGCAGCAATTTCAACGGCTACCTGAAAAGGCTCAACCGTGCCATGATCGAAGCCGTGGCCCAGGGCGACAGCAACCGTGCTGCCCAACTGACTGCGGCCTGCAAGAATTTCGACAAGTTCGAGTTCCGGCACACCAAGCTGGAGGCTGCCTATAACACCGCTGTGGAGGCCGCCCAGGAAGCCATCGAGAAGATCGGCCCCCTGGCCTTCGAGCTGGAAAAGCACGCCGGCAAGGAAGTTTCCTACCGGCTGGGCAACATCAGCCATCTGGCCGGCACCGCCATCAGCGAATATGTGGTGGACGGCGAGGATGCCACCCGCCTGCCTCAGCTGTGCAAGCAGCTCAAGCCCACATGGAAGCAGGATGCAAAGAAGGATGATTTCACCGCCACCGTGGCGCTGCTGAATGAGATCCGCACCCTGCTGGAGACTGCGCTGGCCAAAACCCAGCCCAATTTCTTCCGCATGGGCTACTATCTGACCTTCCACAGCAAGACCCTGCCGGATATGCCCATGGAGGAGCTGAACGCCCACATGCGCACCATTCTGGACGAGGAGTTCATGCTGGAATTCATCGCCAACGCGGAAAAGGCCCTGCGCCACACCGCCTCTGTCTCCTACAGCCGGATGCAGGATGCCATCACCGTGCTGGAGCAGTCCAGATCCGTCTTTGAGCAGGAACAGCTGGATCACAAGACCAGCTATGCCACCCTGCACGCCATGTCCGCCGCCGTCAAGGCCACCATCGATCCCCTGTCCACCACCCGTGACAGCCTGACATGGACGTTTGAAGGCGGTGTCAAGAGCGAAATCGACCGGTATTTCCACGCCATCAGCCAGAACGTGAAGGCCCAGAAGATTCACGACAAGGATCAGCGCAAGCATGACGCGCTGGTTGCCCGTGGCAAGACACCGGACTGGACGGTTGCTGATGCGGCCCTGACCGATCTGGATCAGGTTCGCCATAATATCCTGCACCTGATCGACCGTCTGGCCGATCACTACCGGCAGATTCTCAGCCGTGGCGAAGACCGGGATTTCGCTGCCGAAACCGTGGCCATCATCGATTTCCTCAAAGCCAACGCCTCCGGCGTTGTGGCCCGGGTCACCAAGAAGATCGCCAAGGCCCGCGCCATCAAGCTGATGGAGGAAGTGGGCATTGCGGAGCCCCACAAGCGCTATGATCAGTATCCCTTCGAGTTCTCCGGCGGTATGCGCCAGCGTATCGTCATTGCCATCGCCCTGGCCGCCAATCCGGACATTCTGATTTGTGACGAGCCCACCACCGCGCTGGACGTGACCATTCAGGCCCAGATTCTGGAGCTGATCAACGAAATCAAGCGGCGGCGGAACCTGTCCGTCCTGTTCATCACCCATGACCTGGGCGTGGTGGCCAACATGGCCGACCGGGTGGCGGTGATGTACGCGGGCAAGATCGTCGAATACGGCACGGCGAACGACATTTTCTACGATCCCCGCCATCCTTACACATGGGCGCTGCTCAGCTCCATGCCGGATCTGGATACCAAGGAAAAGCTGGATGCCATCCCCGGCACGCCGCCCAACATGATCTATCCCCCCGAGGGCGATGCCGTTGCCGCCCGTAAAAAGTAAGCCATGCAGATAGATTTTGAGGAGCAGCCCCCCATGTTCCGTGTCAGCGACACCCATTATGCCGCGACATGGCTGCTGCATCCGGACGCGCCGAAGGTCGATCCGCCGAAGATCATTCTCGATCGTATCGCCAGAATGAAGAGCAAGAGGGAGGACAGCCATGCAGAATAATCAGGAAGTTTTGCTTCGGGTCGAGCATCTGTCCCAGCACTTCGGCCCAAACAAGGCTGTCGATGATGTCAGCTTTGAGATCAAAAAGGGCGAGGTCTTCGGCCTCGTGGGCGAGTCCGGCTGCGGTAAGACTACCACCGGCCGCTCCATCATCAAGCTGTATGATATCACCGGCGGTAACGTCTATTTCAAGGATCAGCGCATCTGCGCCGGCCGCCTGACCTATGAGCAGGCCATCGCCGCCGCGCAGGAGAAGTTCAAAACCGCCAGCGCCGAGCCCGGCGCGGACGTGGAAGCCCTGAAGGCCGAGCGGGACGCGGAAATTGCCGCCCAGCGCAAGGCCATGAAGGAGGCCATGTTCGACCAGAAGAACTGCGATAAGGTCTACGCCCGCAAGCAGGTCGCCGCCGTTAAGGAGAAGTATGCGCCCCTTCTGGCCGCCTCCTCCGATGACGAGCGGGAGCAGCTGAAAAAAGAGTACAGCGATGCTCTGCGCAAGGCCAAAAACACCAAGCTGGTCACCCAGATCCAGATGATTTTCCAGGATCCCTTCTCCTCTCTCGACCCCCGTATGACCTTCCGTGAGATCATTTCCGAAGGACTTGTGATTCAGGGCGAGCGGGACAAGAAGGTGATCGAGGACAAGGTCTATGAAATGCTGGAGCTGGTGGGTCTGGTGCGGGAGCATGCCAGCCGCTATCCCCATGAGTTCTCCGGCGGCCAGCGGCAGCGTATCGGCGTGGCCCGTTCCGTCATCATGAACCCGGAGCTGATCATTGCGGATGAGCCTGTCTCCGCGCTGGACGTTTCCGTGCAGGCGCAGGTAATCAACCTGCTCAATGAACTGCGGGAAAAATTCGGCCTGACCATCCTGTTCATCGCCCATGACCTGAGCGTTGTCAAGTATTTCTCTGACCGCATCGGCGTTATGTACTTCGGCAAAATGGTGGAGCTGGCCAGCTCCGATGAGCTGTTCCGCAACCCCCTGCACCCGTATACCCGCAGCCTGCTCTCCGCCATCCCGTTGCCGGATCCCATCTATGAACAGAGCCGTCAGCGTATCACCTATAATCCGCTGGCCGAGCACGATTATACCGTGGATCAGCCCTCCTTCCGGGAGGTGGCCCCGGGACATTTCGTCCGCTGCAATGATGCCGAGTTCGAGCGCTACGTCAAAATGCTGAAATGAGCGAGAAAACAAAGAACATTTTGATCGATTGCCTCGTGGGACTGACGATCTGCGCCGCCGTTGTGACGCTGCGCTGGTCAGACGAGTTCTCGGTACTGCATCAGCTGTGCGACGGCTTTTTCGTGGCCGGCGTGATGCTGGCCGGTGTGGGCGGCTTGAAGTTCTGTGGCAACAAGGGTGCCTTCGATATGATGGCCTACAGCCTCAGCTATGTGTTTTACCTTGTTTTCCCGGGGGCCAACGCAAAGCGCCCGCAGGAGCAGCAGAACGAAAAGTATTATGATTACGTCCAGCGCAAGCAGGAAAACCGCAAGCCGACCGGTTGCATCGGTCTGGTGGGCCTCGCCTTTCTGGTAGTCTCCCTGCTCCTGCTGGTAGCCTACGAAATCACCCAACCCTGACCCCAAAACCATAAAAAACCATCCGGTAAAGCACAAAGCTCCACCGGATGGTTTTTACATGGTAAGAAAAAGAAGGGTTCTATGTCAATAGTTGGGGTAGAGGCAAAATAAGGAACTTAGCATTGAGCT
>CAYSJX010000050.1:0-2009 GCA_964431445.1 uncultured Oscillospiraceae bacterium
AGGTCGCTGGACTTCTGCGCCTCGGTCTGGGCAATGCCGCTGACAGTCCGCATTTTGGTGTAGAGGAACAGATTCTTAAAATAATGGCTTTCGTCGATGAACAGCCGATCCACGCCCAATTCCTCGAAGGTGACTACATCGTCCTTGCGGCTTTGGTCGTTGAGCTTATCCAGCTTGTTCTGCAAGCCCTTGCGAGTCTTTTCCATCTGCTTGATGGTGAAATTCTCCGCTCTGTCCGCCTTGGCCTCTCGGATGCCCTGTATCACCTCGTCCATCTGCTGCTCTAAAATGGCCCGCTGCCGCTGGATGCTGACAGGGATCTTCTCGAACTGACTGTGCCCGATGATAACGGCGTCATAGTCGCCGGTGGCAATTCGACCACAAAATTTCTTGCGGTTCTTTGTTTCAAAATCCTTCTTGGTCGCCACCAGCACATTGGCAGCGGGATAGAGCTGCAAAAACTCGCTGGCCCACTGCTCTGTCAGGTGGTTGGGCACCACAAAGAGGGATTTCTGGCATAGTCCCAGCCGCTTGCTCTCCATGGCGGCGGCCACCATCTCGAAGGTCTTGCCGGCACCCACCACATGAGCCAGCAGCGTGTTGCCGCCATAGAGGATGTGGGCGATGGCGTTCACCTGATGCTTCCGCAGGGTGATCTCCGGGTTCATGCCGCTGAAGCTGATGTGGCTGCCGTCATATTCGCGGGGCCGGTTGCTGTTGAACAGGATGTTGTATGCCTTGCAGAGCTTTTCTCTGCGCTCCGGGTCTTTCCATGTCCACTCGGAAAAGGCTTCCTTCAGCAGCTCCTGCTTACTCTGGGCGATGGCGGTCTCTTTCTTATTCAGCACGGCAATGCGCCGCCCATCCGCGTCATACTGATAGTCAAAAATGCGGACATCCTTCAAATTCAGGCTGCTCTCGATGATGTCATAGGCGCTGGCGCGCAGTGTGCCGTAGGTGTTAAAAGCCTTGATGTTGCTCTTATCCTTGCTCTTACCTTCGATACGCCACTCGCCGGTGATCTTGGATTAATGCACCCTAATGTCCCACCGTGCGCGGCGGGGTGTGTCCAGCGTTTCAAAGATGAACTGTCGGACATACTCAGGGTTCAGCCATGTGGCTCCCAGCCGCACGGTAATCTCACTGGCCGTCAGATCCACCGGCTGTACCTGCGTCAAAGCATCCGCATTGACCTGATACTGCGGGTCTGCTGCCGCTTTTGCTTTCGCCGCCGCCAGCTTCCGGCGCACATTGCCGGACAGATATTCGTCTGCGGGCAGGTATTTCTCGCCGCCCATTTCGTCATAGTCCGGATTCAGGAAGATCACGCCCCGCAGGTCTGCTGCCAGTGCTTCCTCATTCTTACCGGTGAGCCGGGTCATGTACGCCATATCCACGCGGGCCTTTTCACCAATGGATAGGGCCAGCGCCTCCACTGCCGTGTCCACTTTGTCGGCAGGACGACGGCTGCGGATGGTGCGCTTGGTGAATAGATCTGCCTTGCGCTTCAGCCTGCCCTCCTCATCCAGCACCTCCAGCGAACACAGCAGGAAATAGGAGCTGTCCTGCTCAAAAGCGATGGCATTGCCGCGAGAGTTGATCAGCCCATATTCTCGGGTAAATCTGTCATAAATGTCGTTCAATTTCGCCTGCTGCTCGCGGATGCTGCTCTCCGGATAGTCCTCGGTCTGATACGCCAGCAGCGTCCGCACACAGTCCCGCAGCCCGATCATGCCGCGAATACGGCTCTCGGCGGTCTTGGACACCTCTACCGGATTCATGCGGCTGTTCTCGCGGTAATAGAGCTTGTCCTCTACCAGCGTATAAGAAAAATTACGGACGGCAGGATCTGCCGCAATGGAAATATCCTCACCCTCCAGTTCCTCGCGCTCATACGCGCCGATCTCGCCGTGGATATTCTGCACCGCGTTGGTCAGCAGGCTGTCCAGCGTCTGGTCGGGGAACGGCGCGCAAGTCGGCTCCGGACCATACGGCCCCGACACCATCTT
>CAYSJX010000050.1:2019-10514 GCA_964431445.1 uncultured Oscillospiraceae bacterium
GGGTCGAGGAAATAGCGGTTCATCTGAATACCGTCATCGGTGGTGCCAAGCTGCACCCAATCCGGCTCGATATCCACCATCCTGTCCCGCTTTTGCAGGAACAGAATGTCCGACACCACCTCCGTGCCCGCTGCCGCCTTGAAGGTGTCGTTGGGCAGACGGATGGCACCCAGCAACTCCGCCCGCTGGGCAATGTACTTCCGCACATTGCTGGTGCGCTTGTCCATGGTATAGCTGGAGGTGACGAACGCCACCACGCCGCCCGGTCTGACCTTATCCAGTGTTTTGGCAAAGAAATACTCGTGGACAGGCAGATTCAGCCGGTCATAGCGTCGATCCTGTACCTTGAATTGGCCGAAGGGTACATTGCCCACCGCCGCATCAAAAAAGTTATCTGGGAAGTCCGTCTTTTCATAGCCGCGCACAGAAATGCTGCCGCATGGATACAGCTGGCGGGCGATGCGGCCGGAAATGTCATCCAGTTCCACGCCGTAGATCTTGCTGTCCGCCATGCTATCCGGCAGCATACCGAGAAAATTACCCACGCCGCAGGACGGCTCCAGAATATTGCCCTGTGAAAAGCCCATCTGCTTCAGTGCAGCATAGATGCTGCGGATGACCACAGGCGGCGTATAGAACGCCGTCAGCGTAGATTCCCGTGCGGCAGCATACTCGGTATCGGTCAGCAGGCTTTTCAGCTCCGCATATCGGCTGTGCTTGGGGTCAAAGCAGTCCGCCAAACCGCCCCAGCCCACATATTTGGCCAATATCTCCTGCTCCTCCGGCACTGCGGCGCGGTTCTCCGCCTCCAGCCGCTTCAGCAGCCGGATGGCGGCCACATTGTTGGCATAGCGCTGGCTGGGCGGTGCTGCGCCCAGGGCATCGTCGGTGATGCGGTAGTTGACGCCCTGCACGTCCAATGGCTCCTCTGCGGTCAGGCGCTCCGTTTTCTTTTTCGGCGGGGTAAGTACAGGCAGCGCTGGAGATTCTTCCTCCTGTGCCGGTTCTGCTGGTGCAGATTCCTCGGCGGGTGCTTCTGCCTGCTCCGACAGCTCTTGGTCATGCCGGTTGTTAAACAGGCTGAAGGTACCGTTGACATATTCCGTCAGCTGCTCCTTCGCTCTCTCGGCGGAAACGTAATTGCAATCGCCCGTGTCCAGCTCCTCCAGCCATGCGGTCAATGCGTCCCGCATCGCTTTTGCCTTGGACGTATCCTGAAGCTGCGCTTCGATGACAGGGATCGCGCCATAGAAATCCGTGTTCAGCGGATAAGGGCGAGGTATATGCTCCGGCGCGTTGGAAAAGCCGTGATACACCGCCCGTGCCAGCTGACGGCGCTCATAGTCTGGAATTTTGGCGACAGCATCCTCGCCGGGGAAGCGCTTCTGCGCGATAAGCTGTTCGTACTCCCCGACCACGTTGGGGATGGTCAGCTTCACCTCATCATACTGCTTTCGGGCATATTCCCGCTGGTAGATCAGCCCCTTGGCCGTCTTTGTATGCTGATAGCCGTCTCGACCGCCGCCGCTGTACTCGCCAAAATGGGATTTGATATATTTCTGCTGCTCCTCCTTCGTATGAGGATGGCAGAAAAAGGAGTAGACCGCCAAACGGCTGTCCACGCCATCTGCAAGGAAAAACCGGTCGATCTCATCCTGCGTGATGAACATTTTGCACCGGCGTACAAAATCCGGCTGCGCCGTGAAGCTGCGCTCCGGCAGGTCAAGGCCGTCCAGCATAAGCCCGATCCGGTGCGTATTATAGCCGCTCACGCGAAACCGCATGATGCTGCGATCCTGTTCATAGGCGCTTAAAAAAGCGTGGTATTCCCCGGCTAAGGCGGCAAGGCCACCGTCGCTTTTCGCCAAGGCCACTATATCTGCGTCCAGTTCCCGATAGGTCTTGTGCCGGTCATGGATCTCCCGTGTTTTCGGGAAAAGCCCTGCCGCGCGGCCCTCCTCGCTCAGGTCGCGGGCTGTCATCAGCAGGGCATCGCCCATTTCAAGCAGCACCAACTCCCGCGCCTGCTCCAGCTCTGCGGCAGAGAGATATGTCCCCGCCTCCAGCAGCGCCAATATCCGTGCCGACGCCTGCTCCCATGTGACCACAGTTTTGCTGTACCCGGTGCGAACGCTGCTGCCCTGCGCCAGATAAATACCGTCCTCCATGAACCACACGGCGTACTTGCGCCCCTCATATTCGATGCCGCGTCCGTTGTCGGTGCCAAACTCCCGCCGCAGAAACGCCGTGCAGTCCGCTTCCGACCATTGCCGCATATAGAACACCGCGACCCGCTCCGCACTGCCGTAGCTGTTGCCTGCCGTATACAGTGCCTGGTCGATGACCTCCTGCGGCACCTGCCGCACGGGGAACAGCTCTCCGGCCCGCTGCTCCTCCGGCGCCTCATAGACCGCCGTATTGTCCGCCATGCTGAAAAAGGACATCTGCTCTGCCATCACCGGCACATCCTGTAAGCCCAGCCTGATCTTGTATGCGCCGCGTTCTATGAGGCTTTCGGTCATCTCCGTGACCACGCCCCATGAAAAAACGGACTCCGCCGTGCGGGACAGATAGCTGCCCTCCCACATCAGGAGTCCGTCTTGTTCGGCGTGGTAGCCTGTCCGAACACCATCGGTCAGGATCTCCACCCATATGTCGTTGTAGCTGTTTTTCAAAAATTTCGTGCGCTCCGCAAGGCTTTTGTGCGCCTGAAAATACTGGAAGATCTCCTGCCGCTTGTGCTTACGCCCGCCATCGTCCAGCAGATTTGCTTCAATAAGATGGGTGTCCAAAAACGCCGGAAGCGCGGCGTCATCCGCAAGCCTATCCTGCGCCTGTGCGAAAGCTGCCGCCTGCTCCTGCGCCTTTTCATCAGGGTAATTGCCGTAGATGCGAAGGTGCTGGCGCGTGTCCAAATTGTAGACGGCAGCACCATCGTAGGCAAAGCCGTCCTCATCCATTGTACCGTCCACATAACCCTGCGCCGCTGCCTCTGCTTCTGCCAGCGTCTGATAGTCCAGCTTATCGTCAAAACCATTTTCAAAATGGTGATAGGTAGTAACGCGATACGGTGCGGCCATCTGCGCGGCATAACGGTCAATGGCATCCGTGGTCAGCCATTCCGGCTTTTCCGGGAGTGCGGCATATAACTCGCGCATCTTTTTGATCTGCGCGTAAACGCTGCCCGCCCATAGATGCTTTTCATTCCGCGCACCTGCGCCAAGGAAATAATCGCAGTCAGCGCGCAGACGATCAAGCAGCGCATACTCTCCACTATGATCGGCAAAGGCAGGAAGCTCATCACTTCCTGCCTTTGCTGTCAGTTGTAGATCAAATCGTTCAGCACCGTCTCCTCCGCGCTGTGCCGGAGGTTGTTCATCAGGCCCGTCCAGCGCTGGGGATCGGCGGCCTTCAGCTCCTCCGTCACGCCCTCCGCCTGTGCCGTCTGCGCCACGATCTGCGTCACCATCCGCTGCGCCGTCTCCTCGATCTCCGCCAGATGCGCCGCCAGCTGGCCGCTGGTCTTGAGATTGGTATACAGTACCCGGCGATGCTGCTTCAGGTACTGCCTCCGCAGCTCCGCGTACTTGCCCAGATGCACCGGCGGCTCCTGCGGCAGCATCAGGTTGGGCAGGCGAAAGCCCTCCTGCATCCGATAGGTCACTTCCATGGTCACCGCTCCTTTCTTTTTCGATATGGTTTTGCTCTTTGACAGCATCATAGCCGATTTGTGTATCCTTTGCAAAAAATTGCTCCCGCTGGGCCTGCATCACCGTGCGGCTGATCTCACGCAGCCCCATCTCCGCAATATCGCTGGTGGCGATACCCAGCGCATTGATGGTGGATGGCGTGTCAAAGGAATAGATGTCCGCGAAGTCCTCCGGCAGAATGTACGCCGGAGCCGGCAGCGACAGGCGCGTCATCAGCATATAGGCCACGCTGCTCTCCAGCGCCCGCCGGTATGCCACCTCTACATTCAGCTCGTCCAGCTCCTCCAGCATACTGCCGCCGCGACAATCCAGCAGATCCCGCAGATAGTCCTGCATATTATCCGCCACAGCGTTGCGGCTGGCGGACAGTATGGCGTCCGGCAGCGTGTCCTTTTCAGACAGTGCGCCGAAGGTGGCCTCCAGCGTTTCGATGACCCGACCGGCATAGGCCGGGGTCATTGACCAGATGGGAACGGGACGGGAAATCGGCGTGGCGTGGGTGTCGGTGATGTCAAAATAGTACTTCAGCCGTCCCTTGCCGCGGGATTCCGCGATAACAGCAATGCCGGCAGCACCGGCGTTGACCCAGCGGCCAAACTGCCGGTTCCACTTTTCCAGCTCCAGCACAGCCGTGGCATTGGGCCGCTGGGCATAAATCAGGACTTGCTCGTCGAACGGGCATTTATAGTTGTAGCAGGCCGCCCGCAGAAAGCCCGTCCAGCTTTCATGGCTGTCGGTCAGCCCCGCCAGTGTGGAACGGTATAGCTCTGTGATGAATTGAAATTTACTTGCCAATTCCGCCTTCCTCCTTTCTCGGAATATGAAAAAAGCAGCCCATTCGGACTGCTTTTCCTGTTTATGATTTGTTTGCCGTCACCATGCGTCACTCAATAGGAAGTCCGCAAGATGCACGATCCGGATGCCGTTTTCAATGCCGGTATCCATATCGTTCAGGGTGACAACATATTTGGGATAGTGGTCTTTGATCTCCATTAGATTGCCTACCTCACGGTCTGACCCCTCCGGAAGCTGCACGCAGACCTGAACATAGATCCGCTCATCCCGGCGCACAGCTACAAAGTCAATCTCCTTGGTGTCATTCTTGCCGATATACACATCGTAGCCGCGGCGCTTCAACTCCAAAAACACGATGTTCTCCATGGCCCCATCCAGCATCTTGCGGTTGTAGCCCAACAGGGCATATTTCAGGGATACATCGGAAAGATAATACTTCTCCTGCGTTTTCAGAATACTCTTGCCCTGCAAATCGTAGCGCTCACAGGGGTAGATGATGAAAGCCTGCTCCAGCCAACGCAGATAGTTATAGATGCTCTCCACGGAAACCTTTCGATGCTCGCTTTTCAGAAAGTTGGAGATAGAGTTGGCAGAGAATGTTTTGCCCATATTCTCAATGATATATTTCACCACGCGGTCAAACAGATCCTGCTTGTTGATGCGGTGGCGCTTGACAATATCGCGGGAAACCACGGTGTGATAGATGCCATTGACGATCTGATAGGCGCTCTGCTCATCATACTCGCTGAGCGCTATGATCGGGAATCCGCCGAAGCGGATATACTCCTCCAGCAGCTCCCTGCGGGACAGGGTGCTGCCGGCTTTGAAGTCAAGATACTCTTTAAAGGACAGCGTATAAACAGGAATAGAAACATAGCGTCCCGTCAAGTAGGTTGATATTTCGCTGGACATGAGTTTGGAGTTGGAGCCGGTCACATAGATGTCGGCATCCGCACTCTCCAGCAGACTGTTGACCGCCTTCTCCCAGCCGTCGATCTCCTGTATCTCATCCAGGAGAAGGTAGCAGCGCCCTTTTCCGTCCATGGCGGCGGTCAGCTCGTCATACATCTGCTTGGCGGTAATGTTTTCAGAAATGTCCATTTCCGTATACCGCTTGCAGATAATATTCTGTTCAGGCACACCACGCTGCAAGAGTTCCGCTTTCAACATCTCGAAAATCGTGGATTTCCCGCAGCGGCGGACACCCGCCAGTATCTTGACCAGCGGCTTATCAATAAAAGGCCGGAGCGCCGCAATATAGTCAGGTCTATTGATCATGCTATCGCCTCCCCACAAGCATTAGTATACCCGAAATAATTCTGATATGCAACGAGTTTTTAAGGTGTAACACGAAAAACTTTTTCTGCAACAGAGACGCCTACCGTTCCTGTGATGTTCTCTGCTTGGCAAGGACATGGTCATCCTTTCTCCGTTCACTGCAAGCTCGCTCAAAGCTGTCACGGCGGTAGCAATAGATATAAAAATTATAGTCGCCCTTGACCGGCGTACAGCGAAGCATATACGCATACCGCTTCGTTTTCACCATAAAGCCGCAGGACGGCAATATCGCCTGCTTAATGGCACAGGCTCTCTCATAGCGGTCGCAGCAGCGCTTCATGGTGTCGAAGTCCCGCAGGGGTGCGTCCGGCTGCTCCCGCAGCCAGTTCACGGCGCGGCCGAAGTCCGCTTTGAACTCCGGCGTGTTCAGTACGTCATTCTGATGGGGCCACCATGTAGTATAAAACTGCTTTCCGCTGCCGAAATCGCCCCGCAGATGGCCGATACAGCCAGCAGCCCTGTCCTGCTTTTCACTGCGGGAGAAATAGAGATCATGCAGGCTCGGATCGTTGACGCTGTAAAAGTCAATGATGTCCTTCTCGCTGGCAGGATATTTCTGCTGAAACGCCGCAAGGGTACGGCACCCTCCGTCCTGAAAGGAAAGGCTGTCAGGCTCCATTGGCAGCCAGCCCTCAACGGGAAGCTGGAATTGCTCACGGGTAAGGACAGTGCCGTAAAAGTTGATGGCAATGCTTCTGGAGATTTCGATGGGTTCGCCCCAATCCGCATCGCCGTGCCGCAGCTCATAACGATACACGCCCTCCGGCACGGTGCTTCTGTCAATGCGACGCTCGGTAAACAGCGCCGGTCGACCTATGATCATGACCTCCTGATAGCTCTGCTCGCTGGCGTTATACTGGCTCATCTGGCTTCACCTCGCTTTCTGTGCTTATTTTTCGCCTGCTGCGGCTGCGTCAGAAACTCCGGTACTTCTTTGAATCCAACGGTATCCGCGTAGTACGCAGTCTTTTCGTTGCCTTGTGTCAGCACCACAACATCACTTACAGACAAGGCTCGCATTTGCCTTCCAAAGGGCCGACTATTTCGGTTATGCTTGCGCCAAAGGTTTTCTAACGAGTTTTCTTTCGCGTACATTCCGGCGTAAGAACGCCGATAATCAGCGTTTTGGAGTTTGCCTTTTGCCTCATCATAAGAACGGAAGCAGTAGTCTACATCAGCAATTGCGGGAATTTGGTAGACCTCATAGATTCCGATCTCGTCACTGTTTTTCGGCGCGGTGGGAACATAAATGTTGCCGCTGCGCTTCTGTGTCTCGGCAAACTCACAGATATGATAGGCAGAATTTCCAATACAGACATGGTAGTCGTCAATGTATTTGCAGGGGAAAATCATCTTTTCGCCGTCAAAGCGGGTAATAATGATGCTTTCTCCGTCTTGAATACTGAACAGGGTGTGATATTCGCTGTCGATGAAGCGGATCATGCGCTTGTTCTTATCAGGGTTTGGAAAGGCAACTACACCCATGATATCTACCGGCTCACGGTCGGTCATCTGGCTTCACCTCTCTCTTTTGAATGCCTTTGCGCCTGCGGCTCTGGCATAGGAATAACTGTCAGGTGCTCCCCAATCTTAATAAAGGCTTCCGGACACCGAAATAATTCCTCATATTTCTTCATCAGTGCAGGTGTCAAGGAGGTAAACTCAGACTCTCCAAGCCCGACTATCAGAAAGGAACCCGCCACAATATCATAAACCTTGTTGTCCTCATCCCAGAGCGCACGGTTCAACGGCAAGCCGTTCAGCTTTCCCTCTTCGTTTACAATCAGTGCAACAGGATCTTCATACGGATATACACCTTCAATATAGCCTCCGACTGCTTGCTGCAGCGCGCCAAGATTACCTTCGACTTCAATACGCTTGGGTTTCTCCCTGACTTTAACGCACAAAACGGACAGCTTTTCTTCCATTTCGCTTTCCTTTCTTCCAATCAAATTTTTTCCGGCTTTCTTCTCAAAAAACAGAGACTTGTGTATTTTCTGCCTCAAGCCTCTTCTCCGAAAGTCTATCTATGGCTTATAACCAGCCTATCGCGCCTGCTCCTGCTGCCGTCTGCGGCGCCAGCCCTCCAGCAGCTTGATGATGACCTCCTCCATCTGCTTGGGCGTATAGCTGGCGGGAAAGTACTTTTGCAGCCGGTCGTTCCGGATGGTCACCTTCCGCTCCAGCGGTTTTTCCTCCCGCATGATGAGGTCGATGACGTTGCTTTCCAGCTTTCCCTCCGCACTGATCTGCTTGAGCCGCTGGGCCTGATCCACAGAGGGGAATACCTCGTCCCGCTCCATAAGGAACTGGAGGTAGGTCTGTTCTTTTTCGGTCAGTTGGGAGATATAGTCCGCTGCCGGAACGAATTTCAGCTTCCCTGTGTCCACCGCCTCCAGCAGCGGCGGTATTAGGTTTGTCAGGCGGATATAGCGCTGAACTTGCGTTTTACTGTCAGCCACCTGTTCAGCAAGCACTTGATTCGTGCGCACTCCGCTTAACATCGGACCAACTTGGTCCGATGTTAAATCCGTCCGCGCACCCTGTCGCTTCATGGCGTCCAGCTTCAGCTTGTACGCCTTGGCCTTTTCACTGGGCAGCAGGTTTTCCCGGTTGATATTTTAATCCACCACCAGAATATCCGCGTCCTCG
>CAYSJX010000051.1:0-10348 GCA_964431445.1 uncultured Oscillospiraceae bacterium
CGGCGAAGCACATAGCCACGGCCCTCGTTGCTGGGCATAATGCCGTCGCTTACCATAAAGGTAACCGAACGGATATGGTCGGTAATCAGGCGCAGAGAAATATCCTTCTCATGGTCGGCATTGTAGGTGGTGCCTGCCAGGCGGCAAACCTCATCCAGAAGGGCGCGGATGGTATCAATGTTGAAAATGGAATCCACATCCTGAACGACTACGGCCAGACGCTCCAGGCCCATGCCGGTATCGATATTTTTCTGCACCAGCTCGGTGTAGTTGCCCTGCCCATCATTGTTGAACTGGGAGAAGACGTTGTTCCACACCTCCATGAACCGGTCACAGTCACAGCCGGGACGGCAGTCGGGCTTGCCGCAGCCATACTGCTCGCCACGGTCATAGTGAATTTCGGAACAGGGCCCGCAGGGGCCTGCGCCATGCTCCCAGAAGTTGTCCTTCTTGCCCAGACGGGTCATGTGATCTTCCGGCACGCCGATCTGCTTTGTCCAGATCTCCCATGCCTCGTCATCATTTTCATAAACGGTCGGATACAGCAGCTCCGGCTCCAGACCGACCCATTCGGGGGAAGTCAGGAATTCCCAGCTCCATTGCAGGGCTTCCTTCTTGAAATAGTCACCGAAGGAGAAGTTGCCCAGCATCTCAAAATAGGTGCCATGGCGGGCCGTTTTGCCGATGTTTTCAATGTCGCCGGTGCGGATGCATTTCTGGCAGGTGCAGACCCGGCGGCGGGGCGGCTCCACCTCGCCGGTGAAATAGGGCTTCATGGGAGCCATGCCGGAGTTGATCAGCAGCAGCGACCGGTCATTTTGCGGGATCAGCGAAAAACTGGGCAGGCGCAGATGGTTCTTGCTTTCAAAAAAGCGCAGAAACATCTCCCGCAGCTCGTTTACGCCGTAGTTTTTGTGTGCCATTGGAAAATACCTCCAGATTGTTTTTCTATTCGATTTGGGTGGCAAAAAGATAAACCGCCCCTATCCTGCGATAGGGGCGATTGAAAACCGCGGTACCACCCTAATTATCCACAAAATGCGGATCTCTTGGCTGCTCTGTAACGGGAGCGCCCGTCCCGGTCATCCCGGGCGACAGCAGAAGCGGCCCGCAGACCCGTGGCGCAAGGGCTTACACCGCTCCCCTCTCGCTGGCGGCACCCGGGTATGCTTCTTTTCTGCTATAGTCTTTGTATATTCGCTGCTATTCTAGCATAAATGCCGGAATTGTCAATGATTTTTTCGGCAAAACGGGAAAAATCAGATGTTTTCATCCAGCCATGCCTGCAATTCCAGCCTGCCCTGCTCCGTCATGGGGAATGTTCTGCTGCCCTCCATCTGACTTTTTTCATAGCAGTATGGCCCGTGCCAGAACTCGGCCGTGATGGTGCTCTGGGTAAAATCCACCTCTTTGGCGTTGGCCATCACCACATTGGGACAGGCCCGGAAGCGCAGAGCATCGCAGGAGCCGGTGAACAGATTATTCATGGCAAACCAGTGCAGGGTCGGCAAATAGATCCGCTCCATCACGCCTCCGCAGTCAGCGCTTCCATTTCGTCCAGCAGCTGGCCGAACAGCTCCAGCGCCGCGTTCACAGGCTCCGGAGAGGTCATGTCAACACCGGCTCCCTTGAGCAGGTCAATGGGGCTGCGGGAGCAGCCGCCGGAGAGGAAGTTGAGATAATCCCGGACGGCCTCTTCCCCGCCGGAGAGTATTCTGCGGGACAGGGCAATGGCAGCGGAGTAGCCGGTGGCGTACTGGAACACATAATAATCGTAATAGAAATGGGGAATTCTGGCCCATTCTACGGCGATATAGTCATCCGCCACCGCATCCGGCCCATAGTAGAACTCATTGAGCTTTCGATACTCGCTGCACAGAAGATCGGCAGTCAGCGTGCGGCCCTCGGCCACCCAGCGGCCCATCATCAGCTCAAATTCTGCAAACATGGTCTGGCGGTACAGCGTTCCCTTGAACTGATCGAGGAAGTGGTTGATCAGGTAGATCCGTTCCTTCCTGTCGGTGGTTTTGGCCAAAAGATGCTCCATCAGCAGTGCCTCGTTGCAGGTGGAGGCCACCTCCGCCACGAAGATCACATAGCCGGAATCCACCGGGTTCTGGTTGTGGTTGGAGTAGTAAGAATGCAGGGCATGTCCCATTTCATGGGCAAGGGTAAACTGGCTGTCCAGCGTGCCGGAATAGTTCATCAGCACATACGGATGCACCCGGGCCCCGGCGGAATAGGCGCCGCTGCGCTTGCCAACGTTGGGATACACATCGATCCAGCGGTTGTCAAAGCCCTGCTGCAGCACAGACCGGTATTCATCACCCAGCGGCGCAAGCGCCTCGTAAATGGTCTGCTTCGCCTCGGTAAAGGGAATGTTTTTGTCCGCGTCGGACACCAGCGGGGTGTACAGGTCATAGTAGTGCAGCTCGTCCAGCCCCAGCAGCTTTTTGCGCAGGCGGACATAGCGATGCATTTTGTCGATGTTGCGGTGAACCGTGTCGATCAGGTTCAGGTACACGGAGGTGGGCACATTGGTGCCAAACAGGGATGCTTCAAAGGCGCTGTCAAAATGCCGGGCCTCCGCCTCGAACTTAAGCTGCTTGTTCTGGGCGTTCATCAGGGCGGCAGAAGTATTTTTGAACTGTCTGTAGACACCATACAGGCTTTCATAGGCATTGCGCCGCAGAACCCGGTCGCCGCTTTCCAGACACTGGATGTAGGTGGCGTGGGTGATGGGGTGGTGCTTGCCCTCCCCATCGAGGGCATCCGGGAAGGTCAGATCGGCATCGTTGAACATGTCGAAGACGTTGCCGGCCGTTTCGGAAATCTCACCGGTGGCGGCCAGCAGCTTTTCCTCCGCGGCGGACAGGGTGTGGGCCTTATGGCGGCGCAGATCTGTCAGGCGACGGCGATAGCGCTCCAATGCCGGATACTGTTCGTAAAATTTCTCCATATCCTCATCGGAAATGGCCATAATCTCCGGTGTGGAGAAACTGGTGGCAGCGCTCAGGGCAACCATCTGGGATCTGAGCTTGCCGCTCATGGCCTGATAGACGGAATTACGGGTATCCTGATCAGCCTTGCGCATGGCATAGTTGGCAAGGGCCCCGACCTTGACACTGGTCTTCTCGGACAGGTCATTGTAATCATAAAGGATTTTTCCGCTCTCGCCCAGATGTCCGGCAAAGGCCGCCAGCTGCTGTTTCACATCGGCCAGGGTGGCAAGCTCCTGCTCCCACGCTTCATCGGTGGCAAACAGATCCTCTGTTGCCCAGGTATCTTCCACCGGGATCTCACTGCGCTCCCGGATTTTTGCTGTTTCAGACATGTTATAGCCCCCCTTATTTCGTCTCTTTTTTCAGATCAGCGGCAATCAGCCGCTTCATGGCCTCTACACCCACCCGGATGGCGGAGGAGGTATCCTCGGTCATGGGCATTTCCAGACCGGCCTTCTCCCGCTCCTGATTCCAGATCACATGGAAGCAGCTGCCGCAGCGCACACCCAGCGCCGCCGCCACCACAAACAGGGCGGACGATTCCATTTCGCTGGCCTTGACCCCGAGGCGCTTCCAGCTTTCCCATTTTTGCAGCAGCTCATAATACACCGGGCTTTTTTCAGGGCTGTGCTGGCCATAGAAAGCGTCCTTGCACTGCACCACACCGGTATGCACCCGATAGCCCAGCTCCTCACCGGCGGCTTTCAGGGCGGCGGCCACATCGAAATCCGGCACGGCCGGGAACTCGATGGGCGCATATTCCATCGAAGTATGTTCAAAGCGGACGGAACCGGTGGCTACGATCACGTCACCCGGCAGCACATCCATGGCGATGCCGCCGCAGGTGCCCACACGGATGAAGGTATCCGCGCCAATGGCGGCCAGCTCCTCCATGGCAATGGCTGCGGAAGGGCCGCCGATTCCCGTGGAGCAGACGCTGACCTTCTGTCCCAGCATGGTACCGGTGTAAATATTGTACTCCCGGTTCATGCCCACATGGACGGGATTGTCAAAAAGCTTCGCGATTGCCTCACACCGGCCGGGATCGCCGGGCAGAAATACATAGCGCCCTACATCCCCCTGTTTGCACCGGATATGAAATTGCATACCGATATCTTGCATGGAAATACCACCTTTTCAAAAACATGATAGGTTATTATAGCATAGCGCAGCCGGATTTGCAAGGGAATATATCATCCCCGGCTCGGCAGCTGGGCCAGCTTCTGCCGCAGTGACACCAGATCCTCAAATGCCTCCGGCCGCTTGGAAACATCCCGCAGCAGGGCGGATGGATGATAAAAGGCCGTCATCCACACCCCGTTTTTCTCGACCCACTGGCCATGCTCCCGGGTGATGCGGTAATCCTCCCGGATGATCCGTCTGGCGGCGATGCGCCCCAGACACACAATGACCCGTGGCCGGATCAGCGCCACCTGGTTGCGAAGATAATCGATGCAGGCATCCTGCTCCGTCTCCAGCGGATCCCGGTTGTGGGGCGGGCGGCACTTGACGATGTTGGCAATGTAGCAGCTGTGCCGGTCCAGATCGATGATGGAGAGCATGTCATCCAGCAGCTGTCCGGCCGGGCCGACAAAGGGCTCCCCTTTCAGATCCTCCTGTTCACCCGGCCCCTCCCCGATGAACATCACATCGGCATTGGGGTTCCCCACACCGAATACCACATTGTGCCGGGTCTCACACAGGCCGCAACGGGTGCAGTGCAGGCAGGTATCTTGCAGTGTTTTCCAGTCTGTCATGGGTTATCGGCTCCTTCTGCGGTTGCGTTTTCTTCTGCGGTGCATGGCCCGGATGCGGGCGTTTTTCACCAGCCGGGCGAACAACAGGCTCAGCAGCACCACACCGGCGGCTACGGCCAGCCCCGTCAATATCCAGCGCAGGAGTTTGCTGCCCTCCCCCTGCTCCTCATCCGGTGTGATCGGATCGGCCGGGCGGATGGTGGTGCCCTTGCGTGCCACGGCGAACATGGCCGTCAGGTCGCAGGATGTCAGCTCCAGCCCCTGAAAGGTGACCCGAAGCTGCCCAACCACGGCACCGGCCTTGACCGGTGCCGTCAGGGCGGACATATCATAGTTCGCGGAAAAATTCAGCAGCGCCGGGTCATATTCCAGCGGCAGTACCGCATACACATCCGCACCGGGGGCGGCGATCAGATCGTTCTCTCCATCAGAAACGGTGTGCTGGGAGTAGGACTGGGCATGGTCAAGGAGCTTGCGAAGCTCATAGCCCTGCTGGGCAAAATCCAGAAGAAGGCCCGTCTCATAAAAGGAGCCGAATTTTTCCACGGAAATTTTATCCTCGGACATGACGGAGTCAGCATTCATCACCACGCACAGATAGCGGGCCGTGCCCAGCTGCGCCGTGCAGATCAGGCTGCGCTTGGTCTGGGTGGCGGCGGCAGTCTTGCCGCCGGTGACCCGCTCGTCATAGTAGTTGCGCACCGTCTGATCGCTGAGCATGTAATTGGTGGTGTGGATGATGCGTTCTTCGGACAGATTGGTGGCCGGCACCGTGTAGGACTGGGCGCTGAAGGCATCGGCAAAGGTCTCATTTTCCAGCGCGGCGGCCGTGATGATGGCAAGATCCCGGGCGGTGGAATACTGGATATCATCGTTCAGGCCGTTGACATTGCTGAAAAGGGTATCTCTGCACCCCAGCTCCCGGGCCCGGGCGTTCATTTTCTCCACAAAAGCAGCCTGCGAACCGGCGATATGCTCCGCCAGCACCGCCGTAGCATCGTTGGCCGAGCCCACCAGAGAGCAGTACAGCAGATCCCGCACCGTAATGGTCTCCCCCCGCTGCAATCCCGCAGACACGATGCCGATGGGCAGGGAGTCCAGCGTGGAACGCCTGACGGTCACGGTGTCATTGAGATTTCCCTGTTCCAGCGCCACCAGGGCAGTCATGATCTTGACCATGCTGGAAGGGTTGATCCGATCATCGGCCTTGTAAGCATAGACCATGGTGGAGGAATTCAGTTCAAACAGCACAACACCATTGGAAGACGGCAGAAGGGACTCGGAGCCTGCCAGCGGCAGCTGGGCATAGAACCCATGGCACCCGGCGGTGCCGCTCTGCACCGGCTCCGCGGCAGCGGGAAGTGCCAGCGCCAGCACTGTGATGACCGACAATATCAGACAGAAGATACGTTGTTTTTTCATTTTTTACCTCAATATCGCCACGCCGGACTTGTGTCGGCGGAAAAAGTCGTGTATAATAACCGCAAGACGATTATACCAGCATTTTCTCCACCAGTCAACACAGGAGGTGCCGTCAAAGCCATGAAAATGAAGAGCATTTTTCTTCTGGTTCTGCTGACCGCCATGTTTGCGTCCTTCACAGGCGGATTTTTCTTGGGTAAAAATCTTCGCCGTGGAGATGTGGAAATTTCCCTGCTGACCGCCGTGACACCTACCCGGGAAACCACCGTGCCCGCAGCCGGTACGCAGGCCACCGAGCCCACCGCCCCCACCGGGAAAATCAACATCAACACCGCCGATTTGCAGACACTGATGCAGCTGCCGGGAATCGGAGAGGTGCTGGCCCAGCGCATCATCGATTACCGGACGGAAAACGGCCCCTTCACCCGGGTGAACGACCTTCTGAAAGTGGAGGGCATTGGAGAAAAGCGGCTGTTTGCCATGCTGGATCAACTGACCGTATAGGAGGAGTTATGAAAAAAATACTGGTTGTGGACGATGAGGCGCTGCTGGTCAAAGGCATCCGCTTCAACCTGCAAAACGAGGGCTACGAGGTCATGACCGGCTCCAACGGTCTGGAGGCCGTGGAGATCGCCCGGCGGGAGCAGGTGGATCTGATCGTGCTGGATGTGATGATGCCGGAAATGGACGGGCTGACCGCCTGCGGAAAAATCCGGGAGTTTTCCGATGTGCCCATCATCATGCTGACGGCGAAAAATGACGATATGGACAAGCTCATGGGCTTTGACCACGGGGCGGACGATTATCTGACCAAGCCCTTCAATATTCTGGAGCTGAAGGCCCGCATCCGTGCCCTGCTGCGCCGCAGCGGAACATCCGAAAAGGCCGCCATACACGAGCTGAGCATCGGCTCCATCACCCTGGATTTGGACGGACGCAACGCCTGCTCCAACGGGCGGCCCGTGGAGCTGACGGCCAAGGAATTCGATGTGATCGAATTCCTCATGCGAAACCCCAACCGGGTTTATTCCCGGGAAAATCTGCTGGACACCATCTGGGCTTACGAATATCGCAGCGATATCCGCACGGTGGATGTTCACATCCGCCGCCTTCGGGAAAAGCTGGAGGAAAATCCCGCAGAACCGAAGCACATTATGACGAAGTGGGGCGTTGGTTATTACTTCCGGAAATAACAGAGCGGAGCCACGGCGCTACGGCTCCATGCAGCTGCGATATGCCATGACCTATGTGGTGATCACCTTCATCGTGCTGCTGTTCCTCAATATTTACTGCGCGGAGATCAGCCAGACCGTGTTCCACCAGAACAAACAGACCGCGATGCTGGAAAAAGCCCGCCTGACCGCAACGGAGATCGAAAATCTGGAGCTGATACACAGGGAAAGCGTGGAGGCCGCCGTGCGCAAAATTGGTGATACCAATCTGACCCGGCTTCTGGTGACCGATGCAAACGGTCTGATCATCTACGATTCCACCAACGGCACCGGCACCTTCGCCCTGCTGCCGCAGGTGGTATGCGCCCTTGGCGGCACGGATATTTTCACATGGCACTATCGCGACGGCATCATACAGGCGGAGGCCGCCATTCCCATCGTCAGCAGTGGGAGCATTGAAGGCTGCGTCTACATGATGGAATACGACACCCAGCAGGGCACCCTGATCGCCTCGCTGCAAAATAATATTCTGATCATTACACTGGTGCTGGAACTGTGCGTGATGTTGTTCTCCCTGATCTATGCCAGCCGTTTTTCCGGCAGAGTGCGCAAGGTCATGCACTCCGTGCGGATCATCCAGCGGGGCGATTACACCCACAAGGTGGATCTGGGCGGCCATGACGAGCTGAGCTTCCTCGGACAGGAGATCAACGATCTGACCACCCGGCTGCAAACCTCCGAAAGCAAGCGCCACCGCTTTGTTTCCGATGCCTCTCACGAGCTGAAAACCCCGTTGGCTTCCATCAAACTGCTTTCGGACTCCATTTTGCAAAACGACATGGATCCGGATACCGTCCGGGAATTTGTCAGTGACATCGGCAACGAGGCCGAACGCCTCAACCGCATGACCCAGAAGCTGCTGACCCTGACCAAGGGTGAAAATATGGAGGAGCTGCCGGAGCGGGAGATCATTTACGTGCTGCCTACCGTGCAGCGGGTGGTCAAAATGCTCTCCGGCATCGCCGGGGATACCGGCATCACCCTCCATCAGGAAATCCGGCAGGATCTTCCCGTGCTGGTGCAGGAGGACGATCTGTATCAGATCCTGTTCAATCTGGTGGAAAACGGTATTAAATACAATTCTCCCGGCGGCGAGCTGTTTATTTCCATGCATAAGGAGCAGGATATGGCCGTGCTGCAGGTGCGCGACACCGGTGTGGGCATTCCGGCCGATGCGATCGAGCATGTTTTCGAGCGTTTTTACCGGGTGGACAAGGCCCGTTCCCGGCAGACCGGCGGCAGCGGCCTCGGCCTTGCCATTGTGCGCACCATGGTAAACCGCAATAACGGCGAAATTCATGTGCAAAGCACCGTGGGCGAGGGCACCGTGTTTACGGTGGCGTTTCCCTGCTTTGACACGGAGGAGGATGCTCTATGAAACGGCTGATTACTCTGCTTCTGGCCCTGAGTATGGCCCTGTGCGCCTGCGCTTTCCCCGGCTCCCACGAGGGGCAGACGGCTTTTTACTATCCCGTCGCGGCATCTTCCTACACCATGGAGGAAGCCTATATTCAGCCGGAGTACCGGCAAATCTCTGACACGGAGCTTGCGCAGCTGCTGCGCGTGTATCTTCTGGGGCCACAGGACAATCAGAGCTTTTCCTCCCCCTTCCCTGCCGGAACCGGTCTTGTATCCGTTTCCATGGAGGATGGGCTGCTGGATGTGACGCTCAGCACCGGCTTTTCTGCCTGCACCGGACTGGAGCTGTCCATCGCCTGCGCCTGTCTGACCATGACCTGTCTGGAACTGACGCAGGCCGAAACCGTGCGCATCCGTGCCGACGGCGCACAGCTGGACGGAGCCCCGTGGGTACAGATGCAGCGAAGCGACCTTCTTCTGACCGATCCGGGAAAGGATGTGACCCAAACCAAATGAAATTTGTCAGCTGGAATGTAAACGGCCTGCGCGCCTGCGTGGGCAAGGGCTTTTGTGATGTGCTGCGGCAGATGGATGCCGATTTCTTCTGCCTGCAGGAGACGAAGCTGCAAGCCGGACAGCTGGAACTGGCCACGGATGGCTATCAGCAGTTCTGGAACTATGCCGAGAAAAAGGGCTATTCCGGCACCGCCATATTCACCCGACACACGCCGCTGTCCGTCCGCCTCGGCCTCGGGGTACCGCAGCTGGATACCGAAGGACGGCTGATCACGCTGGAATATGGGTCTTTCTATCTTGTCACCTGCTACACCCCCAACGCACAGCAGCAGCTGGCCCGCCTGGAGCATCGGCTGCAATGGGAGCAGGCATTCCGGGCCTACCTGACGGAGCTGGACAAAAAGAAGCCCGTCATCGTCTGCGGCGATCTGAATGTGGCCCATCGGGAGATCGACCTGAAAAACCCTGCTGCCAACCGGGGTAACGCCGGCTTCTCCGATGCGGAGCGGGACGCTTTCTCGCAGCTTCTTGCCTGCGGTTTTACGGATACCTTCCGCCATCTCCATCCCGATGCCACCGGGGCTTATTCCTGGTGGAGCTACCGTTTCCACGCCCGGGAGCATAACGCGGGCTGGCGCATTGACTATTTTCTGGTTTCCCGGCGGCTGTCCGGTTTGATTGAGGATGCTGCCATCCACCCGGACATTTTCGGCTCCGACCACTGCCCCGTCAGCCTGCAACTGCCCTGCGGAGAAATTGCAATCTGACGGTTGCCGCCCAACTTTGTACGGAATTTGGAAAAAAGCAGTTGACATTTCGCCCCAAACCCGGTATAATGAGCAGGCTTGCTAGTGTAGCACAGTCGGTAGTGCATCTCACTCGTAATGAGAAGGTCGCCTGTTCGAGTCAGGTCACTAGCTCCATCAGGGAAGCGCCCGAAGCGGTTCTGCTTTGGGCGCTGCTCTTTTGGATGATAGATTGCGCATTTTCCGGAAAAAGTTGCGTCCGTGTATGTGCTAAAATGATGTGAACCAAATAAAGATGAGAAGTCGCCCTTGAT
>CAYSJX010000052.1:0-10319 GCA_964431445.1 uncultured Oscillospiraceae bacterium
TGGAGCGAACTTTGATATTCTAGCACTTTCATTCCGCTTTGTCAAGAGGTTTTTTGCAATTTCCGAAATATTTTTCAGATCGTTTCGGGCCTCGCCGCAAGTGCTTGGATATACTATCAGATCCGGCGCAAATTGTCAAGTACTTTTTTCCGATTTTCTGACATTTTTTGCGAAACCTGTTATTTCTGATTTCGTCGATCCTGTGGGCGCAGATTACCGTCCCGGGTTTTCACGTTTACCATGCGTTTGCGCAGCAACGAGGGCGCCGCCGGAATCAAATAAGGTACCCCGAGGCTTTTCAGTCCCGCCAGACGCGCCAGCAGCGCCGCACACATCGCCCCAACGCCCCACAGTCCGCAGATGGCTGCCGCGCAGGCCAGCAGAAACCGCCAGAACCGGATGGCCGCCGCCAGATCCCGGTTTGGCAGCACGAAACCGCAGACGCCCGCCAGACTGACTACCACCAGCGCAATGGGCGACACCAGTCCCGCCTCCACCGCAGCTGTCCCCACCACAATCCCGCCGACGATGGACACCGTCTGGCCAAAGCTCTGCGGCAGGTGGATACCGGACTCCTGCAACAGTTCAAATGCCAGCAGCAGCCCCAGGACCTCCCAGCAGGGCGTAAAAGGCACCCGCTGCTTGCTATCCAGCAGCACCCCCAGCAGCGGCTGGGCAATCAGATTTTTGTGATACTGCATCATCGCCACATACACACCCGGCAGCAGCAGATTCACCAGCAGTGCGCCATAGCGCAGCAGCCGCACCCACGAGGCACTGACATAATCTCTCGCCAGATCCTCCGGCGAGTCCATCAGATAGCCAATGTTCACCGGCGCAAGGTAGCCCAGCGGCAGTCCGTCCACCAGCAGTCCCACCCGACCCCGCAGCAGGCCGCCGCAGAACCGGTCTGTCCGCTCCGTATACTGCAACAGCGGAAACGCCGTGGCCCGGGAACCGGTAATATACTCCTCCACCGCCGATGGCTGTAGCAGCCCATCCACATCGATGGAGTCCAGCCGCTTTTTCATTCGCTGCACCAACTGCGGGTCGGTCAGCCCGTGAATCCACACGACCGCAACATTGGTCAGGCTTCGCCGCCCCACCCGCGTCTCATACAGCCGCAGATCCGGGGTGCGCAGATGGCGGCGGATCAGGCTGGTGTTTGTGCGAATCGTCTCCACGAAAGCATCCTTTGGCCCCTTGGCCGTGTGCTCCAGCTCCGGGCCGGACAGGCCCCGCTTTTCCCCGGTCTTGACCTCGAACGCGACGGCCCCCGCCCCGGGAAACAGCACCACGCAAAAACCGTTGACCAGCTTCAGCGCCACGGCATCCACATCCGGGCAGGGCTCAGCCACGGAATTGACCACCACGGCAAACAGCGCCCGGTTATACAGCTGCTGCGCACTGTCGCCGTGGAGCTGCTGCAGCAGGGGCTTAATCACATATTCCGAGGTATCCGAGCCGGAGGTCAGTCCGTCCAGCCCATACAGATACAGCTTGATTCCATCGCAGAGCAGCTCTCTGCGGATAAAATCCCCCGCTCCTTCAAAAATGCGGCAGATATGCCCATCGCTCAGGGGGCCCGGGTACATTGGCTGCATGATTTTTCCTCCCGTCCGGTAAAGAAAAAGCCGGCCCCGCCGCGTTGGCAGAGCCGGCCTTACATGCAGTATGCCCCTTTTCCCCGGATTTCTTTCAGGGAAGCTTCCGATTCACCCGATGCAGGACAATCGCCCCGGCCAGCAGGCTTACGGTGATCAGTCCGCCCACCACGGTCATAAAGCGCAGCCCCAACGCCAGCGGCCCCAGCGAGATCACCGCAGCCGCCCAGCACAGCTTTTCCGCCGCAGTCGAAACCCCTTTTTTGCCGTTGCAGCAGAAAATGCCCAACAGCAGGAAAAGGACGCAGGTCAGCACCGCCGTGACCAGCGGCGCAAAATTGGCATAACCGAAGGGTGTCAGGTCAAAGTAGGAATAGAGCCGTCTGGTCTGACATGCAGCGCTTTGCTCCGGTGCGCGCGCAAAGTTAAGTGCCGCGCCCCAGGGCAGCAGTTCCAGCGCCAGCGTCAGTGCCGGAAGCAGCAGCGTGATCCATCGCTTTTTCATGGTAGACCTCCTGTTTCCATTTATACCATATATAATATTGCAATTTCTCGCACAACGCAAGCTTTTTCTGCCGGATTGCAAGAAAAGTTCCCAAAGCATTTGCAATTGGCTGTGGAAAAGAGTATAATGAAATAATTATGATACCGGAGGTGCCCCATGGATCGCATTCACGACATACAAAAGCTGACCGACAATCCCCACCTGAATCTGTACGCATTGGATGCCTCCTTCCGGGACGGCAGCAGCGGCACCTACTATGTGGCCTCCCGCCGCCGGGATGCCGGCGCCATCCGGGCCGCCTCCCACGACCGCAGGCCGGACGGCGTGATCATCTGCGGGGTGTACGGCCCCGGGCAGGATTGCCTTGTGCTGATCCGGCAGTACCGCTACCCCATTGACGGCTATGTCTATGAGCTGCCCGCCGGACTGATTGACCCGGGTGAAGGCGCTGTGCAGGCCGCCGTGCGGGAAATGCGGGAGGAGACGGGGCTTCATCTACAGCCGCTTTATACCCTTCCGCCCTGCTACATGTCCGTTGGCATGACGGACGAGAGCTGTACCACCGTGTTCGGCCTGTGCAGGGGCGAGCCCTCCTGCGCCTATCAGGAGGGTTCGGAGGATATTCAGGTCATTCTGGCCGACAAAGCCGAATGCCGCCGCATTCTGGCGCAGGAGCAGCTGGTACTTCCCTGCGCGTATATTCTGATGCAGTTTATATCGGCTGAGCCGGGGCAATTTCTCCGGCCGGCTGATTTCCCACTTTCTACTGAAACGGAGTGATCCCATGTCCAGAACCATCGCCGCTGTTTCCACGGGCAACACCGTGTCCGCCATTGGCATTATCCGCCTGTCCGGCGAGGATGCCATCTCCATCGCCCAGCGGGTCTTCACCCGCCAGAACGGTGCGCCCCTGTCCGATGCGCCGGACAGGGTTCTGCTGCTGGGCGATCTGCACGACCGGCACGGCCGGGTCATTGATAACTGCTGCGTCCTGATCTGCCGGGCTCCCCACTCCTACACCGGGGAAAACACGGTGGAATTTCACTGCCACGGTTCCCCCGCCGTGCTGTCCGCCGGGCTGGAAAGTCTGTACGCCGCCGGTGCGTCTGCGGCAGAGCGGGGCGAATATACCAAGCGTGCCTTTCTCAACGGCAAGCTGGGTCTGACTCAGGCAGAGGCCGTGATCGATCTGATCGAAGCGGAAACGGCCGAGGCCGCCGCCAACGCGGCCGGGCAGGTCACCGGCAAACTGCAAAAAAAGCTCGCCCCGATTTATGACGATTTGACCAATCTTTGCAGCCATTTCCACGCCGTGCTGGACTACCCGGACGAGGATATCGAGGATTTCGGCCTTGACCGGTATGAGCAGGCCCTGCTGGACGACCTTGCGGCACTGCGTGCCCTGCTGAACACCTACGGGCAGGGCCGCATTCTGCGTGCCGGGGTGGCGGCAGCCATTGTGGGGCGGCCGAATGTGGGAAAATCCAGCCTGCTCAACGCTCTGGTGGGCTTCGACCGTGCCATTGTCACGGAGGTGGCCGGAACCACCCGGGATACCGTGGAGGAAAGCTGTATACTCGGCTCCACCCGGCTGCGGCTGATCGACACCGCCGGAATCCGGGACACCGGTGACCGGATCGAGGCCATGGGCGTAGCCCGCTCCCGGGAAGCCATCGAGCAGGCGGATCTGGTGCTGTTCGTCTGTGACGGCAGCGAGCCCGCAGGGCCGGAGGATCTGGCCATCGCCCAGCTGTGCGCCGGGCACGATCATGTGATCGTCCTGCTCAATAAATCCGATCTGGGTCAGGCATTTTCTCCCGACGTGCTGTCCCTGCCAAATGTCCTGCGGGTCAGCGCCGCAACCGGGCAGGGGCTGGAACAGCTTTCTTCGCTGGTGGATGCCATGTTTGCCGGGAACACACCCTGCGACGGCTCCATCGTAACCAATGCCCGCCAGTATGATGCCCTGCGCCGGGCCTGCGGCTCCATGGAGCAGGCGCTGCAGGGGCTGCACGCCGGTCTGACTCCCGATGCAGTTCTGACCGATGTAGAGCTGGCCATGGAAGCCATGGGCGAGGTCACCGGTGCCACCGTGCGGGAAGATATCACCGCCCGCATCTTCGAACGGTTCTGCGTAGGAAAATAAGGCCGCCCGTTGTATGACCGCCGAAAACGCACTGCCATTGCAAATCCGTCCGCAGTGCTGTTAAAAAAGAAGTGTCATTGCGAACCGGTGCGCACACTGGTGTGGCAATCCCCCGGATTTTCCGGGCTGTCGGATAACTGGGATTGTACGCCTGACCGGGGGATTGCCACGTCGGCTGCGCCTCCTCGCAATGACGGCTGGTCGTGGCGTTGCAATCCCCCATTCTTCCCACCAGCCCAAAAACAGTCAAAAACCTGCATCATTGGAGAATATTATGATCTATCTGGATAATTCCGCCACCACAAAGCCCTGCCCGGAGGCCGTTGCGGCCATGACCCGCAGCCTGACGGAGCAATGGGCCAACCCCAGCGCCCTGTATTCCTTCGGGCTGGATGCCGCCCGGGAGCTGCGCACGGCACGGCACACGGTGGCCGCCGCCATGGGAGCCGAACCGGATCGGGTGTTTTTCACCTCCGGCGGCACGGAAGCGGACAACTGGGCCATTTTCGGCACCGTGCAGCGCCTCGGCAAGCGGGGCCGCCACATCGTCACCACCGCCATAGAGCACCCCGCCGTCCTCAACTGTATGAAGCAGCTGCAGGGACAGGGCTATGACGTAACTTATCTGCAACCGGATCGGCTGGGCCGCATCGATATCCAGCAGCTGCGGCAGGCCCTGCGGCCGGATACCATCCTCGTCAGCATCATGATGGTCAACAACGAGGTTGGTTCCGTCCTGCCCATTGCCCAGATGGCCAGGCTGACCCACCGCTTCTGCCCCGATGCCATTTTCCACACCGATGCGGTGCAGGGCTTTCTGAAAGTGCCCTTCTCCGCCAAAACCTTGGGGGCCGACCTGATTTCCGTTTCCTCTCACAAAATCCACGGCCCCAAGGGTGCCGGTGCCCTCTATGTCAGCCCCAGGCTGCGCTCTTTCCCGCCGCTCATTCTCGGTGGCGGACAGGAGGGCGGCTACCGCAGCGGCACGGAGGCCACAGTCGCCATCGCCGGTTTTTCCGCCGCGGCCGCCGCAGTCAGCGCCACTTTTCAGGCTGACGCTGCCCGGGAGAAGGAGCTGCTTGAGGCCCTCGCCGCCCGGCTCTCCGCTCTGGACGGCGTTGTGATCAACGGTGCCCACGACGCGCCCCATATTCTCTCCGTCTCCATTCCCGGTGTGCCCACCCAGAATTCTCTGAACGTGCTGCAGGATGCGGGTATCTGCGTCAGCGCCGGTTCCGCCTGCGCCAAGGGTCACCGCAGCCACGCCCTGACTGCCATGCAGCTGCCGCCGGAAACCGTGGACGGCACCTTCCGCGTTTCCCTCTGCCGGGACACCACAGCGCAGGAGCTGGATCGGCTGGTGGACGTGATCCGGCAGGACATTCTCCCCCGTTTTCTGTAAAAAAGCAGCAGAGACCGCATTTTGCCGTCTCTGCTGTAATTTTTATTCATTGCCGCCGCTCACGCTTTGCGCCTGTAGTGGCACATTTCATAGGCGATGCCGTTTTCCACCCCGGATTGCAGCGTTTCGCTCAGCTCCCACGCCGGATCCTGCGCCAGATTCGGGAAAAACGTGTCACACAACGGCGCGCAGTGGACATGGGTGATAATGGCCGTATCGCACCACGGCAGCAGCTGCCGATACGCGCTCCCGCCGCCGATGACCATGGCGCGGGGGGCTTTTTCCGCCAGACGCACCGCCTGCTCCGGGCTGTTGCAGAGGGTAAAGCCGGGCATTTCTTCCGTGCTGTGGGTCAGCACCACATTTTCCCGCCCCGGCAGCGGTCTGCCACCCGGAAAGTCCGCCACCGTCCTGCGCCCGGCGATCACCATGGCCCCCCGGGTCATTTCCCGGAAGAACTTCCGATCCGCCGAAAGAGCCACCGGCTGGGTTCCATCCCGCCCGATGCCCCAGTTGTCATATACCGCAACGATCAGTTCCATGGCACCACCTCAGATCGCCATGGGGATCTCATAGGGAAAATCGTGGTAGCGATAGCCCTCCATCCGGAAGCTGTCTTTGGTGAAGGCATAAAAATCCGTCACGGAAGGATCCATCCGGAACACCGGCGCCTCGAATCCTTCCTTTTCCAGCATGGCCTTCACCGCCGGAATGTGCCGGTCATAAATATGGCAATCCGCGATCACATGCACCAGCTCCCCAACTTCCAGCCCGCTGACCTGCGCCAGCATGTGGGTCAGCACCGCATACTGCACCACGTTCCAGTTGTTGGCGGTAAGCATATCCTGCGAGCGCTGGTTCAAAATGGCATTGAGCTTATGCCCCGTCACGTTGAAGGTCATGGAGTAGGCGCAGGGGTAGAGATTCATCTCATGCAGATCCTCAAAATTGTAAATATTGGTCAAAATCCGGCGGGAGGTGGGATTGTGCTTCAGATCATACAGCACCCGATCCACCTGATCCATGTCTCCCTCGGGATAATGGTGTTTCAGCCCCAGCTGATAGCCATAGGCCTTGCCGATGGTGCCATCCTCCCCGGCCCATTCATCCCAGACATGACTGCCCAGATCCGCAATGCGGTTGGACTTTTTCTGCCAGATCCACAGCAGCTCATCCACGGCGCTTTTCCAGTAGGTGCGGCGCAGGGTCATGATGGGAAACTCCCGGGACAGGTCATACCGGTTGACCACACCGAACACCTTGACGGTGTGCGCCGGTGTACCGTCAGCCCAGTGGGGACGGACGGGAAGCCCCTCGTCGGAAACACCGTTTTCCAGAATATCCATACAGGTCTGCCGGTACAGCTCGTCTGCTCTGCTCATACAATACCCCTTTTCCCGTTTTTCACTCTACCGTAACGGATTTTGCAAGATTTCTCGGCTTGTCCACATCGCAGCCCCGGGCCACCGCCACAAAGTAGCCAAACAGCTGCAACGGGATCAGGCTCAGACTGGGCTGGAGCATGGACTTGACCTGCGGCACCGCCACGATGCTGCGGTTGGGACGGGAAATATCCCCCGCCAGATGCTCCAGCGTGACGCACATGACATCCGCGCCTCTGGCCTCCACTTCCCGGACATTGGCCATGGTCTTGTCGAACAGATACTCCACCGTGGCCACGGCCACCACCAGTGTCCCCTCCTCAATCAGGGAAATGGGGCCGTGTTTCAGCTCTCCGGCCGGGTACGCCTCGCTGTGCAGGTAGGCCACCTCCTTGAGCTTCAGGCTGCCTTCCAGACAGATGGCGCTATCGAGATTGCGGCCGATATAAAAAGCATCGTGGACATTGTGATATTTCTCCGCGTACTCCCGGCACAGCCGGACATTCTGCTCCGACAGCACCTTCTGCACATCCTCCGGCAGATGCTCCAGCGCGGCCACCAGCGAAGCATACTTTTCCGGGGTAATGGTGCCCAGTGTCTGCGCCATGTACAGCGTCAGAAGATAAATCACCGCCAGCTGGGTGGAAAACGCCTTGGTTGTGGCCACGGCGATCTCCGGCCCGGCCCATGTGTAAATCACCTGATCCGCAGCCTTGGCGATGGCGGAGCCCACCACATTGACGATGGCCAGCGTTCTGGCCCCCCGGCGCTTGGCCTCCCGCAGAGCCGCCAGGGTATCCGCCGTCTCACCGGACTGGCTGATGATGATCACCAGGTTTCGCTCATCCACCACCGGGTCACAGTAGCGGAATTCCGATGCCAGCATGGCCTCCGCCGGGATCCGGCAGAATTTTTCAATGGTGTGCCGGGCCAGTTCCCCCACATAATGGGCCGAGCCGCAGGCCACCAGATAGATTTTGCGCAGGCCCCGCAGATATTCCTCCGGCAGAGAAATACCGTCCAGACACACCTGCCCATTGCGAATGCGGGGGCTGATGGTATCCCGGATGGCCTTGGGCTGCTCCATGATCTCCTTGAGCATGAAATGCGCGTAGCCGCCCCGCTCCGCCGCGGAAACGCCCCATGTGATGGTCTCCCGCTTTTTATCCAGCGTTTCCCCGGTGACAGTGCTGAAAACGGCGGTTTTTGCGGTAAATACCACCATTTCCCCGTCTTCCAGATAGGAAACCTCTCTGGTATGCTTCAAAATTGCCGTCACATCGGAGGCAATGAAATTTTCGCCCTTTCCGTAGCCGAACACCAGCGGCGATTTGTTTTTGACGGCGATCACCGTCTGCGGCTCTTTCGCGCACAGAATGCCCAGCGCATAGCTGCCCTCCAGCCGCGCCACGGTCTGCCGCACACTGCCCACAAAATCGCCGCTTTCCCGGAAGTACCAGCCGATCAGGTTGGACACCACTTCCGTATCCGTCTCGGACACAAAGTGGCAACCCCGCTCCAGCAGCCACTGCCGCAGGGGTGCTTCGTTTTCGATGATGCCGTTGTGTACCACGGCGATCATGCCATCGTCCGACAGATGGGGATGGCTGTTTTTCTCCGACGGCGCGCCATGGGTGGCCCACCGGGTGTGGCCGATGCCCACGCCGCCGGGCAGTGCGGCGCCGTTGTCCGTCTTGTCCCGCAGATTGGCAAGGCGGCCCACGCTTTTGGCCAGCTTCATGCCCTCCGGGCCGTGGACGCAGAGTCCGGCCGAGTCATAGCCCCGGTATTCCAGCTTTTCCAGCTCACCCAGCAGCAGTGGTGCCGCCGGGCGCTTGCCCGCATATCCAACAATTCCGCACATCCTTCGGCCCTCCAAACTTTCGCTTTGCGTTTTATGCGGTAAATTATACCACGCTGATTTTTCAGATGCAATAGAAAATTACGAATCTTCAGTCGGTTTTCCCCCGTAATTCGGGTCAAACAGCCCCTCGCTGCGCCGCTCCAGCCGGGAAAAATCCCCCAGCTGCGCCATAGAGACGGTCTGCGCCCCCATTTCCGCCAGCAGCAGCTGCGCCGGGCTGCGGTCGTGGAAGCAGTAGACGCTGCTCCAGCCCTCCCGCAAATTCTTCACCGTTCCGTCCCATGTGCCACCCTCCCGGTAGCCGCACTGGGCCACAAAGGTGCGCTGCGCCAGGGCATGAATGACCCGGTTGCGGCTGATGGCCCGCTGCGCGGTGAAGGGCGCGTCAAATTCGTCCTCGCTGAGGAACAGCACATCCGCCCGCTCCGGCTTTTCATCCAGCCGGTCTGCCACCACGCAGATCACCCGGCCGCCGGCACGCAGGCACGCCCGCTGCGCCGCCTGATCCGCGCCCCGCGCGTTGCCGGACACCAGAACATACCCCTGCAGCGCCGCCTGTCGGCCAACCTCCGCGGCAAAATCCCGGTTTTCCGGCAAAATATCCCGGCTTCCCACCAGTGCGACCATGGGCTGCTCCAAAAGTGACCGGTCTCCCCGATACCACAGGCACCCGGGGCTCTGATCCCCCAGCGCCTGCCGCACCTGCCGGGGATAGCCGGTGCCGGCCCATGTCAGGGGGGTGCAGCCGCACCGGGCCGCCACTGCGCAGTACCGGCGCAGAAGCTCCCTTTCCTCCAGCAGCTTCATGATGCGCTGTGCCGCCTCCCGGCCATAGCCCATGGCCAGCAGATCCCGCACTTCCAGCTCCCGCCGGGTCGGATCCTTTTCAGCCTGCCGCACCCGGCCCGCCAGCACCCGCACCTGCGCAGCCGACAGCACCCGGCGCTCCGGATTTCCCAGCCGGGAGGTCAGCAGCAGGAAGCCCTCCTCCGGCCCGGTCAACGCAGCCGTCTCCGGGCAGGGGCAGGCGCTTTGACCTGCTCCGGCTCCAGCGTTCCATCCGGCCGCAGCACCATGGGCTGTACGGTGAAATTGCAGAATTTGCAGATCTCGTCCAGCTTGGCCCGCTCCGGGAAATTGCTGATAATGCTCCATGCCACACCCTTGCGCTTGGCACGGCCCGTGCGCCCGATGCGGTGGACATAGTATTCGTTTTCATCCGGCACATCATAGTTGATCACGCAGTCCACATCGTCCACGTCGATGCCCCGGGAGGCCACATCCGTTGCCACCAGAATGGGCAGCTTGCCCTGCCGGTAGGTCTGCATGGTTTTCTCCCTCTGGCTCTGGCGGATGTCGCCGTGGATGCAGTCGCAGTCCAGCCCGGCCCGTTTCAGATCATCGGACAGCCGCTGG
>CAYSJX010000053.1:0-10169 GCA_964431445.1 uncultured Oscillospiraceae bacterium
TGGCCGGCAAGCATCGGGTCGGTGATGCCGGTCAGGTCGACGATTTTGGCAGACAGCGGACGGTGCGGGTCGACGAAGGTCTGGAAGGTGTCGAGGACCTCGTTGCCGCGCATGATGGCTGCGCCGATTTCGATGATGCTGTCGTGCAGCGAGGACAGGCCGGTCGTTTCCAAGTCGAAGGCGACGTATTCCTCGTCAAAGCCGCAGTCGGCATCGCCGTGGACGGCGATGCGGTCGTCGACATCGTTGACGTAGTAGCCCTCGCAGCCGTAGATGATCTTAAAGGGTTCGTCGGAACCGGCAACTTTGGCCTTGGCGGCGGCTTTCATGGCATCGGGGAAGGACTGGGCGCAGCCGTGATCCGTGATGGCAAGGGCACGGTGTCCCCAGGCGGCCGCCTGCTTGACAGCCGCAGCCACATCGGTCAGGGCATCCATGTTGCTCATGGTGGTGTGCAGGTGCAGCTCCACCCGCTTTTCGCCGGGGGCTGTATCCTGCCGGGTGGGCAGGGTGCCGGGCTGCATGGCATAGGGGCGCAAAATCGTCTCGTTGTCGTACTTGTTCACGTCCATTTTGCCCTGAATTTTCAAAACGGCACCGGGCTTGACGTTTTCCAGCACGCTCTTGGCCTCATTGGCCTCCATGAATCGATTGACACGGATGGAGCCGGTATGGTCGGTCATGTCAAAATTGATGACCCATGCGTTGCGCTTTTTCAGCTCCTTGTGGTCAACGGCGAAAACCTGCCCCTCCACAATGACACTGCCCATATCCAGCGACAGCTCCCGCATGGGAACCGAGGTTCCGCGGATGGGTTTTCCGTAGAAAGCGGCGCTTTCCTGTTTGGCCGGCGCGCTGCGGGGGGCACCGGAAGCGGCAGCTACGGCTGGCGACTGCTGCAAAACAGAGTCGCGCAGCCGATCCATGGCTTCAAAAAGGGCGTCTCCTTCCAGCGCCGCGCCGGAGGTGACGGTGATCTGCACCTCAGTCTCAAACCGCTCTCGCAGGCTGCGGCAGACGGCGGGAACGGCATCACGCATGGCCTGCACCCCATTGGCCGCCAGTTGGATGGTAAGGTTTTGCCCCTCCCAGCTCCAGCCGGCACCGGCCAGAGCACTACGATTCATGGAATTTTCCGCCACGAAAAGATCCAGCAGCTCCGCCGTTTCAATGCGGTGCAGCTGCTCCGGCGGATGGATGGGGATGATGCGCATGGTTTTCAGTTCATACAGCTCACACAGCTGCCGGGAAACCTGTTCCAGCTGCGCAAGGGGCACATATTCGGCAATGCGCAGTTGCAACTCAACCGAACGCTGCTGGGGATCCAGCTCCGCACCGGCGATAGCCGCCTGAGAAAGTGCGCTTTTCAGCGCCTCAGGCGGCTCATAGTCGGGGAACATGTTCAAAAAAAGTACAGACTGCTTCATTTTTCTCCTGTATGTTACATCTGGTCGATTCTGGCAAGCAGCTCCGGCAGCAGCTCATCATAGGGCACTTTTTTGATCTGCTGCCCCTTCTGGAAGAGCATGCCCCAGCCGTCTCCCCCGGCGATGCCGATATCGGCCTCCCGGGCTTCGCCGGGACCGTTGACCACGCAGCCCATGACCGCCACGGTAATGGGCTTTTCGCAGTTTTTCAGGGCCTGCTCCACCTGATTGACGAGACCGATCAGGTCAATGCAGGTTCTGCCGCAGGTGGGGCAGGAAATAATGTTCACACCCTCCCGGCGCAGTCCGGCGGCTTTGAGAATGTCCTTCGCGGCGTAGACCTCCTGCACGGGGTCATCGGTCAGGCTGACACGCAGGGTGTCTCCGATGCCATCGAGCAGCAGCGCGCCGATGCCCATGGCGGATTTGATCAGGCCCATTCGAACAGGGCCGGTCTCCGTAACGCCGATGTGGAGCGGATAGTCGCATTTGCTGCGGAAAAGCCGGGCAGCGCGCACCATGGTGGGCACGGAGGAGGATTTCATGGACAGGCAGGTATCGTAAAAGCCGTATTTTTCCAGCAGCGCCAGATGCTCAAAGGCGCTTTCCACCAGTGCTTCGGCGGTGGGATGGCCATACTTTTCCAGCAGGCGCTTGTCAAGGCTGCCGCCGTTGACACCCACACGGATGGGAATGTGCCGGTCTTTGCACACTTCCACCACGGCCTTTACCCGGTCTTCCCCACCGATGTTGCCGGGGTTGATGCGGATCTTGGACGCACCGCCTTCTGCGGCGGCAATGGCCAGCTTATAGTCAAAGTGGATATCCGCCACCAGCGGCAGCGGGCTTTCCTTACAGATCTCGGCAAAGCCACGGGCGGCAGCCATGTTCTGAACGGACAGCCGGGCAATTTGGCATCCGGCGGCCTGCAGGGCACGCAGTTGGGCCAGGGAGCCTTCCACATCGGTGGTTTTTGTGTTGAGCATGGACTGAATGGCCACCGGGGCCCCGCCGCCGATGGGCACATCGCCCACCATGATTTGTCTTGTCATGCTATCACCTGATCATTGTCCAGACGTCTTTGAACATGATCACTGCCATCAGAGCCAGCAGCAGGATCATGCCCGCGCCGTGAATATAGCCTTCGTACTTGGGGTCAAGCTTCTTTTTTGTGATTTTCTCAATGGCGGTGGTCAGCAGCAGGGACACGACCCGGCCGCCGTCCAGCGCGGGGATCGGCAGCAGGTTCATGACACCCAGATTGATGGCGATGAAGCCGCCGAAATAGGAGATGTTCAGCAGGGCGTTTTTCAGGGTGCCGGAGGCCGCGGCCATCTGGGTCATCTGCCCGACAATGCCCACCGGGCCGGACATATCCCCGAGACCGGCTTCACCGGACAGGAGCATGCCCAGACTCATCCACACGAGCTTTGCAAAATACAGGCAATCGTCCCATGTGCGCTCAAATGCTTCTCCAAAGGTGAGCTCCCGGGTCGCCCAGGTTACGCCGTAGAAGGTGCCGGCCTGCCCCTCTTCGTTTTCGGGGAACTCCTGGGGGATCATGACCACATTTTCCAGCAGAAGCTGCTTTCCGTCACGCAGCACCAGAACGTCAAACTCCGTGACGGACAGATCCTGCTCCAGAATGGCGGAAAAATCGGCGGTGGAGGTAACGCTCTGGCCGTTCATTTCCATGATGGTATCGCCCACCAGCAGGCCGCCCGGCTGGGCCATGGTGCTGCCGGTACGCAGGGCACCGACCTGGGGCGTGACGACCGCCAGACTGCAATTGACGATCAGAACGATGAGAAAGCCCGCAATGAAATTCATGGCGGCACCGGAAACGAGAATGATCACCCGCTTCCACCACGCGGCCTTCTGGAAGGAGCGGGGGTTATCGGTGTCACTGTCCTCACCTTCCATGGCGCAGTAGCCGCCGAAGGGAACGCAGCGGATGGAATACAGGGTCTCCCCGATCTGCTTTTTCCAGATGGCGGGGCCCATAAAAATGGAAAATTCATTGACCTGCACGCCGGAAAGCTTGGCGGTGGAAAAATGGCCGAATTCGTGTACAAAAATCAGGATGCTGAACAGCAGCACCGCAAAAATAATGCTGATAACAGTAATCATATTGGTTCGTTACGTCCTCGAAGATCAGAAATGATTGCGCACATAGGCGCGGGCGGCCCTGTCTGCTTCCAGAATCTGTTCCAGAGTCGGGTTTTGCACAAAGGAATCCGCTTCCACCGCGCCGAAAACGAGGCGGTGAATGTCATAAAAGCCGATATTATCGGCAAGGAAGAGAGCAACAGCCTCTTCGTTGGCACCGTTCATGGCCGGGCAGGCTGTGCCGCCGGCATCGGCGCAGGAGAGAGCCAGCGCAAGGCACGGAAAGGCCTGCAGATCGGGCTCGGCAAAGGTCAGGGGCGGACAGGCCGTCAGATCCAGCGCGGGGGCGGGACAGCTCTGGCGCTGGGGCCATGTCAAAGCCAGCTGGATGGGCAGGCGCATATCGGGGCTTCCCAGCTGTGCCATGACCGCGCCGTCCGTCAGCTCCACCATGGAGTGGACGATGCTCTGGCGGTGAATGAGCACCTTCACCTGCTCCCGGGGCACACGGTACAGGCGCATGGCCTCGATCACTTCCAGCCCCTTGTTCATGAGGGTGGCGCAGTCCACGGTGATTTTCGGGCCCATTTTCCAATTGGGGTGGCGCAGGGCATCCTCTTTTGTCACATGGGAAAGGGCCTCACGGCCCATGCCGTAGAAGGGGCCTCCGGAGCAGGTCAGAAGAATTCTTTTCAGCTGGCTATGCTCCGCCACGCCGGCAAGGCACTGGAAAATGGCGGAATGCTCGGAGTCCACGGGCACGATCTCGGCACCGTATTTTTCCGCTTCGGCCATCACCAGTTCCCCGGCGCAGACCAGTGTTTCCTTATTGGCAAGGCCGATGCGCTTGCCCGCCCGGATGGCGGCCAGCGTCGGCTTGAGCCCCACCATGCCCATGACCGCGGTGATCACGCAGTCGGCCTGCTCCATGGAGGCGGCTTCGATCAGCCCGGCCTCGCCCCAGGAAACACGCACGGGAAGATCGGAAAGCTCCTGTCTCAGCGCCAGCGCCGCCTGCTCGTTTTCCATGACGGCCAGCTCTGGCCGGAACCGGCGGCACTGCTGGGCCATGCGCTCGACACTGCTGCGGGCTGTCAGGGCGCAGACGTGGATATTGCCCAGTTTTTCGATCACATCCAGACTCTGCCGGCCAATGGAGCCGGTGGAGCCAAGTATCGATACGTTTTTTACCATTTTTCACTCCACCAAGGGGATGATCAGCAGCAGCGCCTCGGTCAGAGGGGCCGTGACCATCACGGAATCGAACCGGTCGAGAATGCCGCCGTGGCCGGGAATCAGATGGCCATAGTCCTTGATCCCGGTCTGGCGCTTGATCACGGACATGCTCAGATCCCCCAGAACGCTCCCGGCGGAGCCCACAAGGCCATAGACAATGGCCAGCAGATAGTTGACCTGATATTTGCCCGTCAGGTTCAAAATCAGGGCGAAGAGCACCATCACCACGACAGCGCTGGCGATGCCGCCCCCAAAGCCCTCCCATGATTTTTTCGGGCTGATATTGGGGCACATTTTATGCCTGCCGAAAAAGACACCCACGAAATAGGCCCCCATATCGGAGCAGTAAGCCAGAATGAAGGGGGTCAGCAGAAGCAGCCGCCCATGCTCCCAGCAGCGGATGCGCAGCAGCGCTGACAGAAGCATTGGCACCAGAAGCCCGGAGAGGATGCAGTAGCACACCTTGCTCACCGGCAGGCGGCCGGAGGAGAAAAGAAGCTCCCCGAACAGCAGCAGCATATACAGCAGTATGCCCAAAATCATCACGGGAAAACTGCCGCCAAAGTAGCTCCACAGGGTGACCAGCACCGCCATGAGGGCGGAATAGAGATTCAGCCGAAGCTCCCGCACAAGGCCGGTGGTGAAAAGCAGCTCATAGGACGCCAGCGCCGTCATGGCCGCAACGGTGACGGCGGCCACCCAGGCCGGGGCGACAAAGCAGGTCAGCGCCATGACGATGCCAAAAACGGCACCGGAAATAATTCTGGTTTTCATGTTATACGCCTCCAAACCGACGGCTGCGCCGGTTGTATTCTTCAATGGCCCGATCCAGATCTTCCGCGCTGAAATCCGGCCACAGCACATCCATAAACACAAATTCGGAGTAAGCACTCTGCCACGGCAGGAAATTGCTGGTACGTTTTTCCCCGGAGGGGCGGATCACCAGCTCCGGATCCGGCACACCGGCAGAGTCCAGATAGTCGGAGAAAAGCTCCTCCGTCAGGCTTTCGGGGGTGCGGCGGCCGGCGGCCACGTCAGCGGCAAAGGCCCGGGCGGCCCGGACGATTTCGTCCCGCCCGCCGTAGTTAATGCAGAAATTCACCTGCACATCGGAAAAATGGCGGGAACGCTCCATCGTCTCCCGGCACAGCTGCTGCAATCTGGGAGACAGGCGGGTCAGATCCCCGAAGGCGCAGAAGCGGATGTGGTTTTTCTCCATATCCCGCAGGGCCTCGGTCAGATATTTTTCCAGCAGGAGCATAATGCCGGAAACCTCCTCCTCGGAACGCTTCCAGTTCTCCGTGGAGAAGGCATACACCGTCAGATATTTGACCCCCAGCGTGTTGCAGTGCTTTGCGATGCGGCGGAAGGTCTCGGCACCGGCCCGATGGCCGGCGTTGCGGGGCAGGCCCCGCTTTTTTGCCCAGCGGCCGTTGCCATCCATGATGATGGCAATATGGCGGGGCACAGTGTCCAATTGGGCCAAAACCGGCACCTCCATCCTGAAAATCATGAAAAGTGCCGTGCAGGGGCCGATCTGTCAATCAGCCCCCGGCACAGCGGGTCAAGGGAACCTCTGATTCAATCGGCAGGAGACGATGGCGAAGGATTTTTGCACAGACGAAAGTTTTGAAAACGGAGGAATACTGTATGTATTTCCCGCTTTCAAAACTGCACGGATGGACAAAAAGACTCGCCACTCGGCCGCAGACGATTGATTCAGAGGTTCCCAGGATGAAAGGTCAGATCGCCATCAGTTCCTTTTCCTTGGCGGCGTAGGCATCATCGACCTTGCGGATATAGCGGTCAAGGAGGGTCTGCAGATCCTTTTCGGCGGTTTTCTGCTCGTCCTCGGTGATTTCGGAGTTCTTTTTCAGCTTCTTGACATAGTCCATGCCGTCCCGGCGGATGTTGCGCATGGCAACCTTGGCATCCTCGGCGTACTTTTTGACCTGCTTGGTCAGCTCCTTACGGCGCTCTTCCGTCAGCATGGGGAACACCAGACGAATGACACGGCCGTCATTCTGGGGGTTGATGCCCAGATCGGAGGTCTGGATGGCCTTCTGGATGTCCTTGAGCAGCTTGGTATCCCAGGGGGAGATGACCAGTGTGCGGGCATCGGGCGAGGAAATGGTGGCCACGCCGTTCAGGGGTGTCTCGCTGCCATAATATTCCACGGTGATGCGGTCTAATACCTTGGCATTGGCGCGGCCGGCCCGGACAGCGTCAAACTCTTCCAGCAGGTGCTCCTGCGCCTTGCCCATTTTTCTTTCGAATTCCTTGAAATCTACGCTCATTTTCTGATCCTCCTCAAAGTTAATTGGTGACAGTGGTGCCCACCGGCTCGCCACGGACGACGCGCACGATGCTGTTTTCTTCATCCAGACCGAAGCAGACCATGGTCATATCATTGTCCATGGCAAGGGCCATGGCGGTGATATCCGTGGCACGCAGGTTTTTCGCCAGCGCCTCGGCATAAGTAAGGTTGGTGTAGCGGATGGCATTGGGATCCTTCTGGGGGTCTGCCGAATAGATGGCATCCACATTCTTGGCCATGAGGATGGCGTCGGCCTCGATCTCCACGCCACGCAGGACAACACCTGTATCCGTGGAGAAATAGGGATTGCCGGTGCCGCCGGCGATGATGACCACCTTCCCCTCGCGAAGGTAGCGGTCAGCCAGATCACGGGTGAAGTATTCACAGAACTTGTGCATTTCCACGGCGCAAAGCACCCGGGCTTCGACCCCGTGGCGCTCCAGCGCATCGGCCACGGCGATGGAATTCATCACGGTGCCGAGCATACCCATGGCATCGGCATGACTGCGCTGCATTTTGTCAGCGCCGTCTTTCACGCCGCGCCAGAAATTGCCCGCGCCGATCATGAGCCCCACCTGTACGCCCATGTCCACGCACTGGCGGATCGACTCACACACGCCGCCGATCACATCGAAATCCAACCCCCGATGGGCCGGGCCTGCCAGCGCCTCTCCGCTGATCTTGAGCATGATACGCTGATATCTGAGCTGGGACAAGACAAATCACTCCTTTGAACGTTCTGCCCCTATTTTAATATATCTTACGCAAATTGACAACCATAATTTTCATTTTTCACAAAATGTTTTTTATTGTCCCCTTTTCGCGCACGTTCCGTCCCCGTTTGGCCGCAATGAGTGGACAAACGTTCATGTTTGTGCAATGTGCCATGTTGACATGCAGATATATACATATTAAAATATTTGTGGAAAGGAATATGCCGGTTGCCCATTTTTTGACCTGGCCGGATGCCTTTAAGCGATCATTCAACACAATAAAAATCGTATCAGGAGGTAATGCAACATGAAAAAGAGTATTGTCATTGTTCTGGCTTTCCTGCTTGTTCTGTCGGCCTGCCAATATGCGCCAAATCCAAGCGAGCCGGATGCCGGTAAAACGGAAGCAAGCCAACCGATACAAAATCAGGGTAATCAGTAGCCCCTTCCCCCTCCGGTAATGATTGATCTGTTCGGGTTGGAAAAAATCGGTCTGGTGCAGGAAGCCGTAAAGGCTGGGGATAATAACAAAATTACCCAGTTCCTTGGTGAACAGCATATGAATTCGGACAGTGAACCGCATTTGGTTCGTTTTCTGGATGTGCTGGAGACGCTCCCCTTATTGCAGATTTGGGGTGACAATGATATTTCTGTCTCTTACAGGCTGGGAAAAATCATTAAAACCGATGAAAACGGGGATTTCTACGAAACAGACAAGCTGCTGGAAACGGTGGATATCAGCTTCGATCTGGATGATCGTAGCTGGGTCGATATCACCTATCGCATTTCGGAAAATGGTGTCCCGGCGAACGGAAGCGTGGATATTTCCGAGCAGCAAAGTTCTTCCCTGCGAGGACCCATGCAGGTGATAACCGATCGCTTTGTTATTTACGAGGAAACCAGCTCACAGTACGCTTCCGGTAGCGGAGATGTTATCCGAACGCGGGAATGGCGCGCCATTCTTGATGGTTTTCCTGTCAGCATTGTTTATCGCACGAAAAATGCCGAGGCAAATCTCGATAACGTAACTACTGAAACGTTTTTCGCAAATGCGGCGATTTATGATATTGCGCATTTTACGGACAGGGATGTAGTTCGGGGTGAGGACGCTGTCTCCTGACGCAAAGATTCAGGCTCGTCACATCCATTCAGCGGATGTAGATTAACACTATGGAGGAATCAACTTATGAAAAACTATTTCCGGGTTATGGCTGTGATTTGCCTGGCTGCGTTGCTTTTGACCGGCTGCGCAACGAAATATCCCCGCATTACTCTCAGCTCCTTTAGCCTTGGTGAGCAGAGCTACGGGACGCTCAGCACGCAAACGGCCGTTATCAATCAGGCGGAGGCTTCCATTCCGGCGCAGATCCCCATTTATTACATCTCAAAACAGATCATTACGCATGCACAGGTTACAAGTATGCTCATAAGCCTGAATTTGCCCAGCAACCCTTACAGCATGGAGCTGGACGGGAACCTCTTTGATTATGCGCTGGTTAGTTTCATGGACAACTCCAGAGGATACTATACCATGTCTGACGAGGAAGCCATTGAACAGGCGTGGCAGATTCTGCGGAAAATCCCATTTCTGGAGGGCGAATATTGCTGCACCGGTGTCCGTGAAACGTTTGTTGAGATCGATTCGGAGGGTGAGCATGTGGAGTGCGCCGGTGTCGGGTTCAGCAGAGTTCTCGATGGCATGCCGGTATCGGGAGAAGACAGTATCGTGATCAGCTTCGATGGCGGCGGCCTGATGGGAATCAAGATGAAGCTGTATCACTATGAAAAGTCCGGCATGATGGATATTATGCCCATTACGGAAGCGGCCCAGCGGATTCAAACCCCCGATGCCTTCTCCGCTGACCGCAAGACCGGGAAAATTGAAACACTGCGCGCGGAGAAGGTCAAGCTCTGGCTGAAAAACCAGATGTCCGATGGCTGCACGATCTTACAGCCTTACTACGTTTATTCCGGGACGGCGGAATTCACGGATGGAGAAACCTGCAGCTTTTCTTCCAAGATTATTGCCGTAACAGATCGCTACATCTACATTGCAGAGCGGGAAGAACAGTGAAAGCGGAGGCGTAATGACATATCCGGTGGGGCCCTGCGGTTGCGGGGTCCCATTTTGCTGCCGTGTTTCGCATTTTTCTGTTGCAAATCCAGCCATGATGGGTTATAATGGCAAAAACAGCAATTTCACCAAAGAGAGGGAATGAAACATGGCTGAAATCACCGAAAGCAAGAACTTCATCTACGCCTTTATCGAGGAAGACATGGCCCCCGGCGGCCGCTGCGAGGGGCAGACCGTTCACACCCGTTTCCCGCCGGAGCCCAACGGCTACCTGCATATCGGCCACTGCAAGG
>CAYSJX010000054.1:0-9406 GCA_964431445.1 uncultured Oscillospiraceae bacterium
CACATCAAGGGCGACTTCTCATCTTTATTTGGTTCACATCATTTTAGCACATACATGGTGCTGATTTCGCCCCCTTCCGAATTCTGACAAATTTCAACGCAGACAGTGTGATATGATCCATTTGGGGGTGAATAGGATGAAACCAATCGTAAAAGAGCTGATTCGGGTGGCTGTCGTTGGCTGTGTGCTGCCCTGCGTGCTGATCGGGTTTGTGATCCGGGCGACCCAGCCGGAGAGACCGGAGCAGACCGTTCCGACAACTATGGATTCTTTGCAGACACAGCCGCAAACAATTCCTCCAACACATCCGCAGCCAACCCATCCGCCGCAGATCGAGCCGCTGACCGTGCCGGTGTTGATGGACGAAACACCGGTCACCATGGAGCTGGAGGGCTACATAATCGGAGTCGTGCTGGGGGAGATGCCCGCTTCTTTTGAGATGGAAGCCCTGAAAGCGCAGGCAATTGTTGCCAGAACCTACACCCTGAAAACCTGTCTGGACGGCAAACGCCATGGTGATGGTGCCATCTGCACCGAGGCCGGTTGCTGTCAGGCATACTGCCCACCGCAGGATTATCTTGCAAAGGGTGGCACGGAAGATGGCCTGCGCCGGGTGATTTCCGCTGTCGAGGCTACCACCGGTCAGGTGCTGACCTATGACGGGGCGCTGATCACGGCCACTTATTTTTCCTGCTCTGGTGGCAGTACGGAGGATGCCGTGGCCGTCTGGGGCTATGACATTCCCTATTTACAGTCGGTGTCCAGCCCCGGGGAGGAAGATGCCTCTGTCTTCTACCGTGAAAAGCGATTTACCCCTGCCCAGCTGTGCAAGAAACTTGATCTGTCTTTATCCGGTGACCCGGCGGACTGGTTCGGCCCCGTGTCCTATACCTCCGGCGGCGGTGTGGCGGCCATGGAGATCGGCGGAAAATCTTTTCGCGGCACGGCCATTCGCACCAGACTTGGCCTTCGTTCCACCATGTTTTCCGTCCGGGTAGAGGATGGGGCGATCATCTTCTGTACCCGGGGCTACGGCCACCGTGTGGGTATGAGCCAATATGGCGCCAACGCCATGGCCAAAGTGGGATACACCTGCCGCCAGATTCTGCTTCATTACTATACGGATACGGTTTTGACCACTTTTTCCGGAGAAATTCAGGAAAAATTGTAAGAACTGTATGACTTTGGCAAAAAATTCTTGTTCATTTCGAACAAGAATTTTTTGTTGCATTTTTGGAATTTGTGAAATATAATAAATATCCATCTTTAATCTGCGGCTTGCCGCAGACATATCGCGTTAGGGAATCTCCGCATAACTCGTCCTTGGTCGATTGAATCAGAGGTTCCTTAGATCAGAAAGGAGGAGCGATTTATGAAAATGAAAATTGATGGAATGGAAATTACCGCGGCACCGGGTGAGAGCCTGCTGGATCTGGCATCCCGACTGGGCCTCGTAACCGACAGCCTGTCCACCACACCGCTGGCCGCGAAGATCGCCGGTGAGGTCTTTACACTCAACTATGTCCCCGTGCGGGAAAAGCAGGTGTCGCAGGAGCGCAGCTCCATGCGCCGGGCGATGGCCGCGTCGGACGGTGTGGTCAATCTGCTGCGTTACGGTGACTCTGCCGGACGGGAGGCTTATTCCCGCACGGCGCAGTTTGTCATGTTCCTCGCCATAGAGCAGCTGTGGCCGCAGGCCCGGGCTTATATGAATTGCACGGTCGGCTCCGGCCTCTTTATCGAGGTGGAAGGGGCACAGGATTTCTCTGTGGAACGGCTGAAAGAGCAGATGCGCAACATCGTTGCCCAGAATATCCCCCTGCTGCGCCGCCGCATCGCCACCTCCGAGGCCATCGAATACTACAAGGCCCACGGCAAGCAGGATAAGGCACGTCTGCTTGCTCTGCGGGCGCTGGATTATTTCGATGTTTACTCCCATGGGGACTTTGTCGATTATTACTATGGCGAAATGGCACCCTCTACCGGCTATCTGAAGGTGTGGGATCTGCTGCCGGCCGAGGGCGGTTTTCTGTTCATCTACCCCGATTCCGACAATCCTGACCGTGTGGCGGATTTCCACGAAATGCCCTATTTCCTCAGCGTATTTCAGGAGGGCAAGCGCTGGTGTGAGCTGATGGAGTGCGAAAACGTGACCGATCTGAACGAACTGGTCAACAGTGGCAAGATCCGGGAGTTGATCCGGGTCAATGAAGCCCTCCACGAAAAGAAATTTGCCCATGTCGCGGATATGATCTGCCGCCGTGGGGCCCGGGCCGTCATGCTGGCAGGCCCCAGTTCCTCCGGCAAGACCACCTCTGCCAACCGTCTGGCCACCCAGCTGCGGGTACACGGCAAAAAGCCGATCCTCATGGGCCTGGACGATTATTATCTGGATCGGGATAAGATCAAGCCCGGCCCGGACGGCAAGCTGGATCTGGAGCATATCAACACCATCGATACGGAGCTGTTCAAGCAGCAGCTTGATGCGCTCCTGCGGGGCGAAACGGTGCAGCTGCCCAGCTTCGATTTCAAGACTGGCTCCCGTCAGTGGCGTGGCGACCAGCTGCAGCTGACAGAGGAGACAGTCATCATTGTGGAGGGCCTGCATGCGCTCAACCCGGTGCTGCTGCCGGAGGGGCTGGATAAAAATCTGATCTTCCGGCTCTATGTTAGCCCGCTGCTGCCCCTGAATTTGGACGATCATAACCGGATCCCCACCAGCTATCTGCGGCTGCTGCGGCGTATCGTCCGGGATTTCGAGTCCCGCGGCGCATCGGTGCAGCGCACCCTTTCCATGTGGGATTCGGTGCAGCGGGGAGAGAAGAAGTGGATTTTCCCCTTCCAGGAGCATGCGGATGTGATTTTCAACAGCGCGACTCTCTATGAGCTTCCAGTGCTGAAAAAGCACATTTTTCCCCTGCTGACGGCGGTGGAGCCGGAGGATCCGTGCTACGATCAGGTTCGTTCCATCGTTAAAATTCTCAATTATGTCCAGAAGGCGGATGTGGACGATGAAATTCCGCCCACAAGCCTGATCCGGGAGTTTATTGGCGGCAACAGCTTCTACCGGTAACGCAATAACGACAGCGGCAGAAACCATGCAAAGGCGTGATTTCTGCCGCTGATATTCTGTGTTGCTGAAATTTTCGGATTACGGGCCGGGATATCCGGTCAGAAGGGATACCAGTGTGCAGATCAGGCAGCACACGAAGCTCAGTGTCATCCAGATGCTGCGCTGGCGCAGAAGCTCCCGGCTTTTCACCAGCAGCCAGAGGCCAAAGGACGCGATAGCCGCGATCAGCACCACAGCGATCACTTTCAGCACCGTCATGCCCGAACCGGCCATGAACAGATAGAAAATGAAAATGGCGGTCATGGCAAAAATCAGAATGGTTAAAAACTGCTCCAGATCCCGAAATCGATTGTTTTTCTGCTCCATGGCGGATGCGCCTCCTTCTTTAAGTGGGGCTATTTTATCATGTTTTGACGAAAATAGCAAGATATTTGTAAATTTTCCCGCAGGACTTGCGCAAACGGGAAATAAATGCTATACTATACTTGTATTTCTATGTGATCGGGGATAGTTCCGCTATGGCAGAACCGCAATATCATCTGGAAGGGATCGTCCACACCCGGGCGGAAGAGCTGGAAGACTTCGAAGGCCCGCTGGATGTGATTTTCCTGCTGCTCAGTAAAAATAAAATCGAAATTCAGGATGTGTCCATCACTGCCATTTTGGAGCAGTATCTTGCCTATCTGGACGAGATGAAGAAAATGGACATGGAGATCGCCAGTGAATTTATCACCATGGCCTCCCACCTGATGCTGATCAAAACCAAAATGCTCCTGTCCGCAGCCGAGGCGGAGCAGGCCCAGTCGGAGCTGGATGTGCTGCGCCAGTCGCTCATCGAGCGGCGCAGGAAGGAAGCCATTGAGCAGATCCGCACCGCCATCGCCTATCTGGAACCGCGTAATGAGATCGGCCGGTGCCTCTTTACCAAGGAGCCGGAACCCCTTCGCCGGGAGCAGGGCTACCGCTATCAGCATGAACCTGCGGATCTTTCCCGGGCACTGGGAGCCATTGCAGAGCGCAGTCAGCGCTCGCTGCCGCTGCCGGTGGATAATTTCCGGGGCATCGTGGGCAAGGAGCCCTATCCCGTCTCCCGCAAAACCGGAGAACTGCTGCGGCATCTGCTGCTGCGGGGATTTGAGAAGCTGAAAAACCTCTTCCGTGGCAACCGTTCCCGGTCGGAGGTTGTGGCCACCTTTATTTCCATTCTGGAAATGTGCAAAAACAACACCGTGCGTCTGGAAGATGACCCAACCGGGGAAAATCCCACCATACGCCTGACCCGTTCGGCAGAAAAGGAGGAAGCCGCCCATGGATGAAACACAATTGCAGCGTGCCATTGAGGCGATTCTCTTCGCGGCCGGGGAGCGGATGGAGCTTTCCCGCCTCAGTGCCGCCCTGGAGACGGACGCGGCCGAGGTTGCCGCCGCGGCGGACGCGCTGGCGGACAGCCTCTCCTTTGAACGCCGTGGCATCCGCATTCTCAAGCTGGAGGATGGCTATCAGATGGTTTCCTCCGGTGAAATGGCGGATTATATCACCAAAGCGCTGGAGACCCGTAAGCCGCCCAAGCTTTCCGCCTCTCAGCTGGAAGCGCTGACCATCATCGCCTACTATCAGCCCGCCACCAAGGCTATGGTGGAGCAGATTCGTGGCGTGGACAGCAGCTACAGTGTTTCCGCCCTGCTCAATAAGCGCCTGATCGAGGAGGCCGGTCGCCTCAATGTGCCTGGCAGACCCATCCAGTACAGGACGACACCGGACTTCCTCCGTACCTTCGGCCTGGCCTCGCTGGAAGAGCTTCCCCCAATCGAGAAGGTCAGCTTCGGCCAGCCGGAACAGGAGCCGGAGCAGAAACCCGCCCGGGAGGAGCAGGGATGAGCTGGCTCATCGTTGCGGCGGTGCTGCTGCTTCTGTATTTTCTTCCCCTTGGGGCCGATGTCCGCTATGACAGCGCCGGCTTTCGCCTGATGGCTATATTCGGCCCCATTCGCATCCGGCTGTTGCCCGCCTCAAAAAAGAAACCAAAGGAACAGAAGAAGAAAAAGTCCGAAACCCCGAAAAAGCCTCCGCAGGCGGCCACGAAGAAGGCGGAAGAAGACCCTGCCGGCGGCTCCTGGACGGATTTTCTTCCCATTGCGCGAACGGCTCTGTCCCTGCTGAACGGTTTGCGGCGCAAAATCCGCGTCAACCGTCTCCAAATGCAACTGATCATGGCCGGGGACGACCCCTGTGACCTTGCGGTCAATTACGGCAGGGCGTGGGCAGCGCTGGGAAATTTGCAGCCTGCGCTGGAACGCTGCTTTGTCATTCGCAAGCGGGATTTGTCCGTTACCTGCGATTTTGAGGGAACGCAGACCCTTGTGCTGCTGCGCATGAAGCTGACCATCACCCTCGGTCGGCTGTTATGGCTGCTGCTACGCTATGGTGTGCAGGCAATTTATCAGTATTTTACCATTCAAAAACATCGAAAAGGCGGTATAGAACATGAGCAAAACACTTCCCAACATGCTCGAGAGCACCATTTCCAAAATCCGTGAAATGGTGGATGTCAACTCCGTGATCGGAGATCCCATCACCACGCCGGACGGCGTGACCATCATTCCCGTGTCCCGCATCAGCGTGGGCTTCGGTGGCGGCGGCTCCGATTTTGCCTCTAAAAACGCCCCCCAGAACGCGGAACCCTTCGGCGGCGGAGCCGGTGGCGGTGTCAAGGTCTCCCCGGTATGCTTTCTCATTGTCAAAGACGGCGCGGTGCGCATGATGCCCGTTGCGGCTCCGGCCAATACCACGGCTGACCGCATCGTGGAGCAGGTTCCCGACCTTCTGGATCGGATCACCGCTTTCATCGACGCCAGAACGGAGAAAAAGGCTGAATAAAAAATCTCACCGGCGCCATACTAGCACCGGGTGAAGATTTATGTCAGGTCGATTTTTGCGGGCGGCAGCGGCATTGCTGGCTGCCGCCGTGCTGTTTCCGGTTCCGGCGGGCGCAATCAGCGCATCCGCTGCCATTATGCTCGATGGCACCACGGGCCGTGTGCTGTATGAAAAGCAGGCGGACAGGCGTAGCCTGATCGCCAGCACCACCAAGATCATGACGGCACTGGTGGTGTGTGAGCAGTGCAATGTTCTGGACCGGGTGAAGATCCCGGCGGAGGCCGTTGGGGTGGAGGGCTCGTCCATGTACCTGCGGCAGGACGAGGTTTTGACCGTGCAGGAGCTGCTGTACGGCCTGATGCTCAGTAGCGGCAACGACGCGGCCACCGCGCTGGCGATTTACTGCGGCGGAACCGTCTCCGGCTTTGTGCAGATGATGAACGATAAGGCCCGCTTTTTACGACTGGATCAGACCCATTTCGCTAATCCCCACGGGCTGGATCAGCCGGAGCATTATTCCACTGCCCGGGATTTGGCCTGCCTTGCCTCCCACGCTATGAAAAATCCCATTTTTGCCGCTACGGTGCGTGCCAAAACCGTCACCGTTTCCGGCCGGACACTGACCAATCACAATCGCCTTCTCTGGCGTGTGGAGGGTGCGGACGGTGTCAAGACCGGTTTTACCAGGGCGGCCGGGCGCGCGCTTGTGTCCAGCGCCGTGCGGGACGGGCGCAGGCTGATCGTGGTGACACTGAACGATCCCAACGACTGGGCCGACCACGAAGCCCTGTACCGGGACGGTTTTTCCAACTACCGGATGCGGCAGATCGTCTCCCGGGGGCAGTGCCTTGGCACCCTGCCGGTGCTGGGCGGCGATGGGGAGCAGGTGAGACTGCTTGCCATGGAGAATTATTCCTGCCCCGTGGGGCAGCAGGAGCAGCCCTGTATCCGCATTTCCGCCAAAAGCTTTGTCTTTGCGCCGGTTTTCCGGGGCGCGGATGCGGGTTTTGCCTATATCTGTATCGATGGGCACACCATCGGGCGTGTTCCCGTTTGCTATGGGGACACGGTGCAAATGCGTGCGTCTGCCCGGCCATCGCTGTGGCAGCGTCTTTTTGGAGGTGCTGAGGCATAGAACGTTTACAGAAAATTTTATCCGCCGGCGGCATCTGTTCCCGCCGGGCGGCCGAGCAGCTGCTGCTGGCCGGGCGTGTGACGGTCAACGGCAAAATCGCAGCTCTTGGAGACCGGGCAGACCCCCAGACAGACTGCATCGAGCTGGACGGCCAGCCGGTTTCCACGGCGCAGCCTGCGGTTTATCTGATGCTGCACAAGCCCCGGGGCTTTGTGACCACCATGTCCGATGAGCAGGGGCGGCGCACCGCGGCCCAGCTGGTCAGCGATTGCGGGGCCAGGGTGTATCCCATCGGGCGGCTGGATCTGAGTTCGGAGGGGCTGCTGCTCTTTACCAATGATGGCGCACTTGCAAAATACCTGACCCATCCCAGCCATCAGGTGGAAAAGACCTATCTTGCATGGGTCACGGATTGCACGATCGCTTCTCTGGACAAAATCCAACGCTCCATTGTCCTCGATGGAAAGCCCATCGCCCCGCCGGATGTACGCTGCCTGCGCCGGGACGACCGGCAGGCACTGCTACGTATCACCATCCGGGAAGGGCGCAACCGGCAGATTCGCCGCATGTGTGATACTGCCGGGATGCATGTCAACCGCCTCCGGCGTGTCAGCGAGGGCGGTGTGGAGCTGGGAGATCTGCCTTGCGGCAAATGGCGATACCTGACGGATGTGGAAATCCGGATGTTGAAAGCGGGGATGTGATACATATGCAATATGATCTGATCGTTGTCGGCGGCGGCCCTGCGGGGATGTTTGCCGCCATCACAGCCGCCGAGCAGGGGCAGCAGGTTCTGCTGCTGGAAAAGAACGACCGTCCCGGTAAAAAGCTGCTGATCACCGGCAAGGGTCGCTGCAATGTGACCAATGCCTGCTCCGCCCAGGAGGTGCTGCAAAATGTACCCCGGAATGGCCGCTTTCTCTACAGTGCAATGCAGGCGTTCCCGCCGGAAAAGATCATGACCTTTCTGGAAGAGAACGGCTGCCCCCTGAAAATTGAACGTGGCAATCGTGTATTTCCCGTTTCCGACCGCAGCGCAAGCGTGCTCGATGCGCTGCAAGGTGCCATGGCCTGCGCGGGCGTTCACCGCCGCCGGGGCCGGGTTCTGGAAATCATTGCGAAGGACGGTAAAGTCACCGCCGTCCGCACGCAGACGGAAACCATTGCTGCTCGCGCCGTGCTGCTGGCCACGGGCGGCGTTTCCTATCCGGCCACAGGCTCCACCGGCGATGGTTATGCCATGGCCCGGGCGCTGGGACATACGGTCATTGCGCCAGAGGGCAGTCTGGTGCCGCTGGAAACCGCCGGGCCCGATGCCCGGGATATGCAGGGACTTTCTCTTCGCAACTGCGCCGTGCGGCTGATCGATGGCCGGGGCAAAAAGCTCTATTCCGATTTTGGCGAGCTGCTTTTCACCCATTTCGGTGTCTCTGGCCCCACGGTGCTGTCCGCCAGCTGCCATCTGAAAGGGGCGGGCTGCCGCCTTGTGCTGGATCTGAAACCGGCGCTGGAGGAAGGAAAGCTGGATGCCCGCCTGCTTCGGGATCTGGAGCTGTATAAAAACCGCTCCATGGAAAATGCCCTGACGGATCTGCTGCCCCGAAGCATGATCCCGGTGGTGCTGCGCCGGCTGCAAATCGATCCGTCCATGCAGGCCAATGCCCTGACCCGGCAGCAGCGCCATGCCATGGTGCAGCTGCTGAAGGCCTTTTCGCTGGATATCTCCGGCAAGCGCCCGGTGGAGGAGGCCATTGTCACCTCCGGCGGCGTAAAGGTATCGGAGGTGGATCCCAAAACCATGCAGTCCAAGATTGTCTCCGGGCTTTACTTTGCCGGGGAAATTCTCGACTGTGATGCCTACACCGGCGGCTTTAACCTGCAAATCGCATGGGCCACGGCCTACGCCGCCGCAACGGCGCTGAAATCTACCGTTGACAAACCGTGAAAACTGTAATAAAATAACTGACGAACATTCCAACAGAGAAAAGGAGGTTGCAAATCATGTACGATAAGCTTGTTTCCTACGCGGCAAAACAGCTGGAGCTGGATCCTTCTGAGATCACCCCGGAGTCCTCTTTTGAGAGCCTTGGCATCGATTCTCTGGACATCGTGGAGATGATCATGGATCTGGAGAGCGAGCTGGGCGTTGAGCTGGAAATGGAAGACGCCAAGATCACCACCTTCGGAGAGCTGGCCTCTTTTGTTGAAGCGAAGCTGAACTAAAGAGCTTCCCAATTTCATACCCTTGCTACGGCCGACCGGCCCGTAACAAGGTCGCACTAGTCGGGGAGTTAGCGGTGCCCTGTACCTGCAATCCGCTA
>CAYSJX010000055.1:0-9347 GCA_964431445.1 uncultured Oscillospiraceae bacterium
CCACCGTCAAGATGCGCCAGACCACCATAATACCCCAGTTTGGGATAAGGCTTTGTGTCTTATACTGAAATAGGTAGACACTTAAAGAATATGTTATTACCACTCAAATAAAGTTAAATAAATATCCGCCAAAGACTCAATGTTAATAGTATAGTGTTTACAATAAGACACTTTCTCTGACTTGGTCTATTGCGGATATTCTTATAAAGTTATTTCTTGGCAATTGATGCCTCAAGTCTATCTACTACTTGACAGAAGAGCCGAAAGGCACCTTCAAAGTCATCAACATCTATATTTTGCCAAATGCAATTGGTAACATCTTTCTTTGGTTCAGGGAGAAGGTCTCTAAGCGACATTATAGTAGGATTATCATTAATAATGCCTTCCTGTTGGTCTTTGCTTACTTTTTCTCCCTTGAATTCTACCTGACAGAATAGTGGAAAATTTGGTTCCGTGCCTAACCAAACGTAGATATTCTTACCATCTACATATGGTATACTCACATCAGTGTAGTCGTTGTACTGACAAGGGTTAAGTTTGGGATACATCGAGTGAGTTCTCTTCTTCCAATCTGCATAAATAGCATCTCTATATTTACTACTGATGCTAGCAAGTGCATTAACAACTTCGTTCAAGTCATTTAGCTTACTCTGAATGATTTGGTAATTTTCTATTGGGCCCTTACCATCTTCAAGTTTCAGTTCTTTCTTTAATAAATCGGTTAAATCCATAAGCAATTTGTTATTAGAATCGCGCAAGAAAAACATACCTTCTAGATAGTCTATGTATTGCAAAACTGCGCTATGTAAATAAATATCTTTTACTCGTATATTTGGCAAAACATCTTCTTTTAACCAAGGCAAGACATCATTTCTAAAAGAAAGATTCAAATACCTTGTTTGATAGGTGTCTTTATATTTACCCCAAGTTTGAGCTTCAGGTTCTTGACCTATTTGGGATAGATAAATAATATATATATCAGAGTCTTTGTATCCATGGGATAATTCTTTAGTTTTATCTATATAACGAGACAACTGCGATTTTTGGTCAATCGCATTATATATCTTATTTTCAAAAATTATGGAATAAGAAGAATCACGAATCCATAAATCGATTCTTTTATCTTCTTGTGTAATCACAGGCTTTTCTACATGGATTCGTTGAAAGCTTTTCTTTTGTGGATACTTCTTCTTTATATAATCCATTAAGGAATTGAGAAGTTCATAATCATGTTCTTCTTTTCCATATTGTAGCAACTTATATAATATTCTACTATGGCCATTCTCATTTATATGTAATTCATCGATAACATTAATATTATATGGAATTTTCTTCTTCTTTTCAATAATTGATTTATGAAATGAATTCGCAAAATTAATTAAGACTGAAAACGAATTCGTTACTTCTTTATGAATATTTTCATACCATTTTAAAGTTGTAGATATTCTTGTATCTTTATTTTCCATATTGAAATATTTTCGGTGCAAAGTTAATCGGTGGTTGTCGCCTTTCGCTACACAGTCCACAGTGTCTTTAGTTGTATGGCGCAAATTTAGCAAAAATCTTATAATGTCACAAGAAAAGATATTTTTTTCTTCAATTAATTTTAGGGTGTGCAGTGTTTTGTTACATACGTACTTTAACTTTGTGATTTGTAACTTTATAAGACATAATAATATGGATATACATAAGAAAGATGTAAGCAACAAAATTGTTGGTAGAGATGAGGTTGAAAGGCTGATTTCGGACTATGAGCGGAAGGATGCGAGTATGATGGGGAAACTTAGTTATCTGAGGAATGCTGATACTATAGCCAAGGTGAGGATTATTTCGTTTCCTAAGAATTGGGGAGTCGCGTGTAAGTGCTATTGAAAGACAATACAAGGAGTATGCTCTGATGAAGCCGGAAAATTATATTCGCTTTACTTTCTGTATTGAGTATGCAATGAGTCATCCTCTGCTGATGGATGAGGAACAGAGACTGAGGGATTTCTGTGGAAGTATTGTTCCTGATGGTAGTCGTTTGTCTGTTTACACAGCTGTGAATGAAAGCTTGGATGACAAGATACTCCTTACTATTATCGCCAGTAAATAAAGGTATGCGATGAGTAGAAGTAGAAAGGAGGTGATATGCAGCACTTGGGTTGACTGTAAATCTCAGAAGCGTGGGAAGCGGATGAGTAATCGGCGATTCAGACAGAAAGAACATCAATGCATGATGTGTAAGTCGTTTGACAGATTACCAATGCGCCCCATCGAACTTATGGATACCTGGGATTTGGGAGGAGATGGGAAGGTTAGGACTTTTGTTTCGTGTATATGAACCTTTGTATTGTAAAGAAAGTTCTAATTGTATAGGATAAATATTTGTTCTTGTAATTGATTGAATATCAGTGTCTTTGCAAAACATACTGCTTTGAGTTGCAAAAGACTATCTTTTGGACTGCAAAAGATAGTCTTTTGGATGCTAAAACATACCGAATTGGAACTCAATTTTGCATGTACTGTAATCGTGTAAAATAAATTCGGAATTATTATGGAGAAAAAAACTCACAGAATCTTTAATGCAATGGCTGCACATGCTTCTGCATCGGCAAGGGCATGGTGATGATTCCTAAGGTCGTATCCGCAACGCTCGGCAATGATATCAAGGTTGTGATGACCGCCTGGCCATACTTGCCGGGATTTAGTGAGGGTACAATAGAACGGATAATCGGGATAGTCCATCTGATACATGCGGAAGACAGCCTTGAGGCATGTCTCGTCGAATGTTTTATTGTGGGCTACGAGCGGCAGTCCTTCTATCTTTGGCTTTATCAGCTTCCAGACATCAGGGAAGATAGGTGCTTCTTCTGTATCTTCACGGCAGAGACCGTTGACACTGGAGCATACATAGTTATAGTAGTCGGGTTCGGGATGGATTAGCGAATAGAACTGGTCAACTTTCTTTCCATCTCTGACCACGACCACTCCGACAGAGCAGACGCTTGTCCGCTCAAAGTTGGCGGTTTCAAAGTCTATAGCTGCAAAATCTTTCATTTTGATTTTCCTTATAATGTGTGCAAAGTTAATTCTATGATGTAACAAAACAATACACTGTCACAAATTATTTTTCGGATTGTATTGTTCCGCTGCTTCATTGAGCATCTTTCTTATTGTCTTCACGGCGCATTGGGGAGAGGTAATCTTTACCCCAGGCCCATACGATAGCATAAGAGCAAAGAACTCGAAATTGAGAACGACCTTGCATTGAAAGAGAACGGTCCCGTCTTCATCGTTTCTTTCGAGAACCATCTGTGAACTATGCACGGGTTTCGTTTCGATGTAAGGAGCCTGCTCGCTATTGGCAATAAAGTGGACGGTTTCAAGCGGAGTCTTTCGTGTCTTGGTTACTCCGATTACATCCTTGAAGAATGTTGATGGGTCGAAATGAGAATCTTCTTGAAAGTCAACTTCTTTGTTGGGTTCAATCGACTTCATGCGATCCAGTGCGAGGTTGAATAGCTTGTGGTCTGTTACCCTTGTACAGAACAGAAACCAGCGGTTGCGGTACTCTTTCAATAGGTATGGCCACACTATCCAGTTCTTTGGCTTCGGATTGTTGAATGGCTGGTAACTAATGGTTAGAGTCTGTTTGTTGGCGATATAATTGTATAGTGGATTCAGGAACCTTAAGCCCATAAGGTTACTGTTTCGTTCGAAGTCGACAATCGGCGCACGCTTATTCTTAGCAATAGCAAGGGTATCTTGTAAACGACCGATTACATCAGAAAGCTCAGTGAAGTAGTCGAAGTCTGCGTACTGGCGGAGCATATCCACAGCCTCTGCAAGTTTGTCGTAGTCGGTTTGTGATAGCGGCAGCTCGGTTATGGAGAAGTTCGGGTCGGAATACCTGTAATATTTATGATCATAAACTTCTATTGGGGCATTGTAACCGAGTTTGTCGCTGCGCATCATCTGTATGTCAAGCTGAACGGAACGGGTTGATATGCCCTTGCGTATCCCCTCGAAGTCATACAGGGCATCGGAGCATGCATCGACAAGGTCTTGCAAAGTCCATCTCCGTTGACGATTGCGGAGACAGTTGTCAATGGTCTTGTATCGTAGTAAAGCGTTCTTATTTGCAGGCATTTTTGCTTTGTTTTTGGTTTATAGTATGCAAAGATAGTGTAGTTTTACGAAACCTATTTGCGTAACTGAACTTTTTTATCGTTTTTCCATAACTTTTTTCTTATTGCGTAAAAACCTTGCGTAGTGCCATGCTAACTTTGCAAGCGGAAATCAGACCATAGTGGTCGGATAAAAACAAATGGACAGATATGCAAGAATTCATGATTAATGACACGCCCGTAAAGATGTGGGCACGGACGTGCGATGCGCATGCATGGAAGGAAGTGACAAATATCTGCTCGCTTCCGTTCATCTATCACCATGTTGCGCTTATGCCAGACCTTCACGGAGGTAAGGGCATGCCCATAGGAACTGTGCTTGCTACTAATGGCGTTGTTATACCTAATGCGGTAGGTGTGGACATAGGCTGTGGTATGTGCGCAGTTAAAACCAATATCAAGGTTGAGACGGTAACGCCGGAGGTGTTGCGCAAGCAGATTATGCGTGGCATCCGCAAGCAGATTCCGCTTGGCAAGGAGCACTACAAGCAGGCTCAGGACGAAAAGTACATGCCGCAGGGTTTTGACATCGACAAACTGGAGATAGTCAAGCGACGCTATATCTCGGCAACCAGGCAGGTCGGTACTCTTGGCGGCGGCAATCACTTTATTGAGTTGCAGAAAGACGATGATGGCTTTATGTGGATAATGATACACTCCGGCTCACGCAATCTTGGCAAGCAGGTAGGTGACTATTACAACGAGAAGGCTGACATGCTTAACCGACGCTGGTTCTCAACGGTAAAGTCAGAGATAATGCTGCCGTTCATTCCTCTCAAAGATCCTTTGTTTAAGGAGTATTGGAATGAAATGGAATACTGCATTGAGTTCGGCTTGTGCAACCGTCGACTGATGATGCAGCGGATAGAGGAAGTCATTGCTGACGCTGTACCTGACGCTGAGTTTGAGCCGATGATAAACATCGCCCATAACTATGCGGCATGGGAGAACCATTTTGGTGAGAATTGCATCGTTCACCGAAAGGGTGCGACACGAGCACGTCTTGGAGAGATTGGCATTATCCCAGGCTCACAAGGTACAAGCAGCTACATAGTTGAAGGGCTCGGCACCCCCGACTCGTTTATGAGCTGCTCCCATGGTGCCGGTCGTGCAATGAGCCGTACAGAGGCAGTGCATACTCTTGACCTTGAAAAGGAGAAAGAACGTCTTGACAAACTTGGAATTGTTCACGCCATCCGTTGCCAGCAGGACTTGGAAGAGGCTGCATCGGCTTACAAGAATATTGAAGAGGTGATAGCCGAAGAACAGGACCTTGTGAAGGTCAAAGTTCACCTGTCTCCGATAGCCGTCATAAAAGGTTGACATCATAACGTTCATCAAAATAAAAGTTCCCAGATATGGAAAGCATTCCATACTGGGAACTTTTTATTCGATGTCATTTTCTGTTAATCTCCCAGAAACCGTTTGATTACCTCATGCCACTTTTCCCATGAAAACGGAGCAGATGGATGATAGATAAACAAGACTTTTACCTGATGACCATTGTCCAACTGGTATGTTTTTGTCTTTCCCGTTACGCCGTCAAAGCTTATAGGCTCTGCTGGCTGCCAGTTAGTGCCTGGTGTGAAATTTTAGAGGTGACCCGCCCCCCAGGCAATGATGTATCCAGGCTCGTAGCGGTTTAACACCTCGAAGAAGGCAACTGCTGAATTGTCAAACTCCTCCCTCGTGCACGGTTCGCGCGGTTGGGTAGCCGTTGTCTGTAGAGAATATATGTGCCTCTATAAATTTTCATTCTTGTGGTGTGAGGGCATATTTAAGGAGTTCCTTTGCTTCTTGCTCTTTACGTAGTATCGTAGCTTCATCCCACGTCTCCTTATTTTTCACACTGTTAATCATATTTTGCAGCTTTAAGCTATAGGTCTTCATAGGATTGGCATCTCCAAAATTATCAGCCTTACCTGTGGGAAGATAATTAGTAAATTTTGAATTCATACCACGACTTATAATGCAAAGATTTCCGAAACTGTGCAATGGTCTAAAGTCCATAGGGACTCTGCCTATCGGATGCTGTGGATAGAAATGCTCCACAGAAGTTCTGTAAGCAAACTCAAAATCCACATCCTTATTATCTTTCCATAAAACATAGTCGAAGTAATTGAAAACGAAGTTCTCAATCCTTTCGCCGATCTTACTGCTCTCGTCTATATTCATGTTAGCCCAACATACTGTATTGACGTTCCCTTTAGGTTTTCCACCATTCTTGATTATCATTGTGTCTATATCTAGAGGATCAGAAGAAAGATACCTGTCAAGCATATATGCACGAGCCAAGCCTTCCAAAAAACTGATAAGTTCACGAGATGTTGCATTAGACTTTTTATAAAGAAAAGCCAATAAGGCAAACAGCCACCATTTATAATTCTGTGTAGGTCTTGAAACATGGAACATGGATTCAAGCATGATCAGCTGCCGGTTTTCACCGCTCTCCGCAAAAGAGTTTGGATAATAGATCCTGCTTCTGTCGGATGGTAATGGCGAAATGGATAGAAGAGTCCACTTTTCTTGTTTCCTCTTTATGACATATTTATCAAAAAGGATACGGACTTTCAGCAATGCTATGATAAACTTCTTGGAATACTCTGCTGCATCCGGAACATTTGAAAGAAGACACTTGAAGATGGATGACAATTTCTTGTCATCAAGTACTATTAGTTCATTCTCTGGATCAAGAATCTTCGCAACCTGAAGCAGAAAGTTCGGAAACATGATTACAGATTGGAAGCTCTCTGAGTCTTCATCAACTCTGTTATCCTCCCAAGGCTTATGGTAGCTCTTGTTATTCCTCTGGTCTTGGAATAATTGCGCAAGTGACTCTTCTTCAACATCATTCCCCAGTTCCAAATCATTCTGCCTCATAACGACAAAAGCCTCAAAGCCAGCATTGCCATTTAATAATCCAGTACCATTATTAGCAAAGATTTGCCTTCTTAGGTCAGACTTGAAGTTCATTTGAACATATCTGTCCATGTTAGCGCATGCTTCCCATACCAGATTAAATGCCTTCATTGCATATTCATCCTTTCCCAAGGGTTTCATAAGCATAGCCTTAACTATTTCGTGTTGCTCCAATTGCTCACCTCGCGAATTCATTATTTCAAAATAATGATTCAAGTTGGTATCTTTCGGGACACAAATCCTTAAAATCATAACCTTGTTCAGGAAATAGTCAAGATATGACTTAGTATCTATCTTTACAGCCTCACATGTCTTTATAATTGCATTCCACACACTATCATAGATATTAAGAATGTCAGGATTTATATTATCCATATCCCAATCATTCTTATTGCCATTATATAGGGAAACCAAGGTGACGTTCGATTTATTGCGATGGTCAAATGATATATTAACGTGTGTGTACCAATCTACAGGATAGTCTACATCCTTTTGATTTTTTATAGCGCACATCAGCAACAAGAGAGTTGTCGTTCTCTGCTGTCCATCGATGATCTCATAATAAATCCCGTCACCATCAGACTTAGGAAACACAATAAGATTTCCTATATGATAGTTCTGCTTATTGTCTTTCGCATAGTCGGCTACATCCTGTATAAGCTGGCTCGCTTCGACCATACTCCAAGCATAGTTCCGCTGATAAATCGGAATTCTATACCTGTCTGTAGACAGCAATTCTCTAACAGAGAGTTCTTTTATATCATTCATTTCCTAGGATTTTATTATACATGTCAAGAATTTCTCCTTTGGAGTTTTTTGCAAGATTTATATCACAGATGCTCCAATTGATGATACCATAAGGTGTTTTGGAATCGCGAATTGTTGTAAACATCGTACCGGAAATGGCATCATTATCTACTGTGGCCAGTTGAACACTCCAATGCTCAATTCGAATACGGTATGCACAAAGAAACAATCTGCGCACTACCTTATTAATCTCATCACTATAACCAAACCTGTCAACATAATACAGAAGCAGACAGTCGAATAACTGACGTACGAACTTGTCTCCCATACGTTTGCGACAGTTCAAGTCGTAAGTATTGAGGAGTGTTATAATCTCGTATGCTGACACCCCTGAAACTTTACTCCCATCATCTTTATATCCAAAGTTTCTGAATGTTTCAGGATTGATAATCTCAGAATACAGCTTCCGATAATGTCTGACCATATCAAAGAAGCGGCTTCCGTTGATGCACACTTGATCCAACTGAAAAGGAAACTCGAAAGTTGCCTTGTCGATTTTTCTTGATGGTGAACTTTGGTATAAATCCGCGAAATAGTTGCAAATTATTTGCTGCATATAGTAAGGGAAACGCCTGTCTTCAAGAGATATTCCTTTGAATACATCAACATCATCTTTAGTGAATTTACGCCCTGAGTTACCCTTCGCCCAGTTTTTTACTCTGAACATTGAAAGAAACAACATAGCGAGCTTCTTTGTGTCCATAGCCTGCCAGTCATCAATATTCTTGCCATCATTTTTATCAAAGTGCTCTATCTCGCGTAGATGGAAGGCTTTAAGAAGGTCATGCGGCTCCAAATCTTTTCCTCTGGCATTCTGCGAGTCAAAGTATTGGAAAGCCTCCGCAATGTCCTTTAGCTGAACAACCACGAACTCACAGCGTTCAAGTAAGAACGTCAACAACTCATTTGTTACGTCTTCACGTCTTTCAAGGATAGCACCCAGGTTTTCACGAACATGCCCTATCGAATATGCATTTTTGAATTTAGTTCTTCTACAAAAGACGTTTACATGATCATGTAATTCCTGATATGGATTGTCTTTGGAAATATCAGGCCTTTGAAATAGCGCATAAAGCAACAGGGACAATGTGACAATACGCTGTTGACCATCAACTATCTTATTGTCATTAAGCACAAGCGTACCAAGACGATATTCCTTCGACTTAGAGAATGTCAATAAATCGTTTATCAATTGGTTGACGTTCTTCACTCCCCACTTGTATGGACGCTGATACTCAGGAATTTCCAAGTCTGCGAACGGTATATCTTTAATGTTAATGACTTGTGCAGGTTGAGAAACCTTAATTTCATTAATTGCCGGCAACGTTTTTGGGTTGCCCTGTGGATCATCAACAGGGTCTAACCGCCTATAATATTCGTTTTCCATATATTGCTTCTCCTTAATTCCGCAACCAAGTGCGATATTTGTTATTAATATTTTTTATAAGTCTC
>CAYSJX010000056.1:0-9249 GCA_964431445.1 uncultured Oscillospiraceae bacterium
CACGGCTTTCGCCGTGACACCTCTCCCAAAGGGAGAGGCAAGTCATTCACCGGCGAAAAAAACGACGGTTTTTCGACAGTCTCAGGGCGCGCCGCTTTGCGGCGCGCCCGGTCGTTGTATATTCCCAAAATCGGCACGGTGCTCACGTTTCGGAAGTGCTCTGCGTCGGATTCACCAGCCACACATAGGACAGCGGATAAAAGTCCGTGTAGTAGGCCGGGTTGTATTCGCATACCACTTCAATTTTACAGCCGGTTTCCCGCCTGTTGTATACTTCATCCGAGCCGAGGCAGAATTTGGTTCGCTCTGTCACCACCGCGCGAATCGTCTCGTTTCGATCCGCGTTATACAGCAGCAGATACGTTTCGCCGTCCACTTCCTCATATCCGACCACCTCAACGAAATAATTGTATACGGAAATCGGATAAAAAACGGATTTTTTATCCTCAAATCTGGTGGTCGGCTCCGTCTGCCCAAACACGCAGCCCGCGAGGGTGAATACCAGCATACCGATCAACGCCAATAGTCTTTTCATAAGCAGTCTCCCTGTTTCATGTAAATATTCCAACAGCTTTCCTTTTTTATACTAAAAAAATTTTTCCGCAATTATCAATCCGCAATGTAGTACAAAAATCGCATATTCTGTTTATCCACGGTGCCAAAATCATGGATTTTCTCAAACTCTTCCAAAAATAATGCTTGACAATTCATGTATGCTATGGTAGAATGCATCTGTTGCCAAAGACAGCAGGTGGCCGAAAGGCGGAAATCCTGCCGAGGTGCGCCGACATATTTAACTGTTTGCGTGTCTTTCTGTCTTCTGGCAGGAAGACACTTATTTTTTCGGAGGTGAATTTCATGCCCAACGCAAAGGTTCTTGAGAGCAAGAAGGCAGTCGTTGAAAACCTGACCGGCAAGATCCGTGAGGCTACTTCCGTGGTTTTCGTGGACTACAAGGGTATTTCCGTTGCTCAGGACACCGACCTGCGTAAGCAGTTCCGGGACGCAGAAGTGGATTACACCGTTGTGAAGAACACCCTGACCCGTTTCGCAACCAGAAACAATGGCTACGATTTCGACGAGGTGCTCAACGGCACAACCGCCATGGCCTGCACGACCGGAGACCCCATCGCTCCCGCTCGCATCGTGTGCGAGTTTGCCAAGAAGAACAAGAACGTGGTCACCATCAAAGGCGGCATCGTGGAAGGCTCTGTGCTGACAGCTGATCAGCTCAACGGCTTCGGCGAACTGCCCAGCAAGAGCGCTCTGGTGGCACAGGTTCTGGGTACCTTCCTGGCTCCTATCTCCAGCCTGGCTTTTGTTCTGGATCAGATCCGCGAGCAGAAGGAAGGCGGCGCTCCCGCAGCAGAAGCTGTGGAAGCCTGACCCCTCGTTCCCACACACAAACAACACATTTTACTGATTATTTAGGAGGATTATTACCATGGCTAGTGAAAAGATCACTGCTCTCGTAGAGGAAGTTAAGGGCCTGACCGTTCTGGAGCTGTCCGAGCTGGTCCACACCCTGGAAGAAGTTTTCGGCGTTTCCGCCGCTGCCGCCGCTGTGGCCGGCCCCGCTGTCGCTGCCGCTCCCGAGGTTGAGGAGAAGACCGAGTTCGATGTCATCCTGAAGTCCGCTGGCGCTTCCAAGCTGAACGTCATCAAGGTTGTCCGTGCCGCTACCGGCCTGGGCCTGAAGGAAGCCAAGGAGATCGTTGACAACGCTCCCAAGACCCTGAAGGAAGGCATCTCCAAGGAAGACGCCGAGAAGCTGGTTGCCGATCTGAAGGAAGCCGGCGCTGAGGCTGAGCTGAAGTAATTTCAGTTTACACACAGAAAGCAGCCGCCAGAAATGGCGGCTGTTTGCGTACCCGCACGCAGCCCCGGCCCACCGCCCACGGCTGCATAAGGAGGTATTTTCATGGAGCAGATTCAAGAATTTCTGTCCGCACTGGAAACCCAAAAGGAAACCGTGATCTCCTACGCAAAATTTATCGGCATTGCCGTATTCGCCCTGCTGCTGATCAGCTCCCTGTTCCGATTCATTTTCGGAAAAAAGGCGCAGCTCAACCACGCCGTTTCCTCTTCTGTGGAGATCATCTGTCTGTACATCATCAATATTGTGATCTACAGCCTCGGCCTGCACTGGCAGGTATTTCTGTCCCCTCTGCCCTTTATGAGTATTGAGGGAGATCTCGTGCGGTTCATGCCGATTTTGTCCACCGATTTCCATCTGGTGTGCGAGCAGGTGCTGAAAGTTGTGATCATCGCCTTCCTCGTCAACATTCTGGAGGATGTAATGCCCCGGGGCAAGCATCTGCTGAGCTGGTATTTCTTCCGGCTGCTGACGGTGGTGCTGGCCGTGGGTGCCAATTATCTGGCCGACCTGCTGATCGGCGCGTTCGTCCCGCCCACGGTGTTCGCCATGGCGGAGACTGTGCTGCTGTGCCTGCTGGTGGCGCTGATTCTGCTGGGCTCCCTGAAGCTGCTGGCCGGCATTGCCCTGTCCTTCCTGGATCCCATCATCGGTGCCCTGTACACCTTCTTCTTCTCCAACTTTATCGGCCGCCAGCTGGCCAAGGCGCTGGTGTCCACCGCGCTGATCACGGCGCTGGTTGCCCTGCTTGATCACATGGGGCTGACTACCGTGTTCATCGCCGCCTCCGCTCTGACGGCCTACATTCCCCTGCTGATCATCATGCTGGCGGTGTGGTACGTCATCGGGCATCTGCTGTAATTCCCCGCAAAATACCGGGATCGGGCGATTTGCCCGATCCCGGTTCGTTTTTTCAGCTTTTCTCCTGGTAGCTGCGGCCGCCGGAGTATGGATTTCTGTTTTGTCTGGGCGGATCGGGTGTGTTGCTGCACCGTCCGGCCCAGCCCATGATTTTCATCCATAAAATCATGCCCAGCACCCACAGCGCTGCGGCCGCCACCGCCCACCAGAAGGAGATCCCCAGCCAGAAGTGAAGCCCCAGTAAAATCGCCGCCGGGATCAGCCCCTCCAGATTCAGCAGCATATTCAAGGCAAGGCACAGGAAAAAGCCGCCGCTTCTTTTTGTCCGCCGCATGATGGTGTCTCCTTTCCCGAAACGAAAACATGTCGGGCGCACCGCGATTTCGCAGTGCGCCCGTTTTGCCTTTTATTGTCTACGGGCCTTGCTTACTTTGCGGCCTTGACCAGCTGCGCCGTATCCTGGGCGATCATCAGCTCTTCGTTGGTGGGAACCACCCAGACCTCCACCTTGGAGTCGGGTGCGGAGATCTTATGCTCGCCACGCTGGGCGTTCAGCTCGGGATCCAGCTTCACGCCCAGGAAGCCCAGATACTCGCAGACGCTCTGGCGGATCAGGCCATCGTTCTCACCCACGCCGGCGGTGAAGGTCAGCACATCGATGCCGTTCAGGGCAGCCGCGTAGGCGCCGACATACTTGGCCACTTCGTAGCTGAATTTCTCACGGGCCAGCTTGCAGTTCTCGTCGCCCTGCTCCGCGCCGTTCTCCAGATCACGGAAATCGGAGGAAACACCGGACAGCGCCTGCATACCGGACTTCTTGTTGAGCATGTTCAGGCAATCGTCCACGCTCATGCCGTACTTGTTGCAGATAAACTGCACCACGGCCGGGTCAATATCGCCGGAGCGGGTGCCCATGGGAACACCGGCCAGCGGGGTCAGGCCCATGGAGGTATCCATGCACTTGCCGTTGCGCACGGCGGACATGGAGGAACCGTTGCCCAGATGGCAGTTGACCATCTTGAACTCCGTCTTCCCCACCAGCTCCGCGGTGCGGCGGGCCACAAACTTGTGGGAGGTGCCGTGGAAACCGTAGCGGCGCAGGGAGTCATTTTCATAATACTCCGTGGGGATGGCATAGCGGTAAGCCTTGGGAGGCATGGTCATGTGGAAGGCAGTGTCGAACACGGCCACCTGCGGGGTGTTGGGCATGACCGCCTGGCAGGCCCGGATGCCCATCAGGTTGGCGGGGTTGTGCAGAGGCCCAAGGGGGATGCACTTTTCAATGGCGGCGATGACCGTGTCATCAATGATGCAGGAATCATAGAATTCCATACCGCCGTGCAGCACACGATGGCCAACGGCATCGATCTCATCGGTGGAGCGGATCACACCATGCTCCGGATCCACCAGAATTTCCAGCACGGCGGCAATGGCCTCGGAATGGCTGGGCATGGGGATGTCCCGAACGATCTTGCTGTCGCCAACCTTGTGGGTCAGGCGGCCATCGATATAGATGCGCTCGCACAGGCCCTTGGCCGCCACCACGCCGGTATCCGGATCCATCAGCTGGTACTTCAGGCTGGAAGAACCGGCATTGATAATGAGAATGTTCATGAGAATTTCCTCCTAAAAAGTTGTTTTCATTTTCGTAGGATTATGATACTATAATATTACCTTATTCCCGCCAATTTCTCAAGCCCTTTTTGTAATTTTTTTGATTTTGGAGCATTTTATGGAGATCGTTGGTATTATCTGCGAATATGACCCCTTCCATCTGGGCCACCGCAGGCAGATCCGGGCCGTCCGGGAGCAGCTGGGAGAAGACTGCGCCGTGGTTTGCCTGATGAGCGGCAATTATGTCCAGCGGGGCCACCCCGCCATGTTCGACAAAATGCGAAGAGCCCAATGCGCCCTGCTGGGAGGTGCCGATCTGGTGCTGGAGCTGCCGGTGCAGGTTTCCCTGTCCTCGGCCGAGGGCTTCGCCGCCGGGGGGGTGCGCATTCTCAGCCCCATCTGCACCCGGCTCAGTTTCGGTTCGGAAATAGCCGACGCAAACCTTTTACTGCAAACGGCCGAGGCGCTGCTGCGCCCCGATTTTTCCGACCCGCTGCGGCAGTGGCTGGACAAGGGGCTTTCCTTCCCCGCTGCCCGGGCCGCCGCGCTGGAAGATCTCGGGCTGGATGCCCGACCGCTGTGTCAGCCCAACAGCATTCTGGCCGTGGAATACTGTAAGGCCATTCTCAGCCAGAATAGTCCCATGGCAATTCTGCCCATTGCCCGGGAGGGCCGCTACCACGCCGCCGTGCCCGAAGGGCGTTACCCCTCCGCCACCGCCGTGCGATCAGCCGTCCGGGCCGGAGGGTGCTGGCAGGAGCTGGTGCCGCCGGAAAGTGTGCCCCTGCTCTCCGACGCCCCGGTTCACACCCTGTCGCAGGGAGAAAAGGCTGTGCTGGCCCGGCTTCGCGCCATGACCGATGCCGAATTTGAAGCCCTGCCCTACGGCTCCGAAGGGCTGTGGCGCAAGCTGATGCACGAAAGCCGCCGTCAGGCCTCGCTGGAGGACATTGCCACCGCCGTCAAATCCCGGCGTTACACCCGCAGCCGCCTCGACCGGATGATTATGTGTGCCTTTCTGGAGCTTACCGGGCAGGAGCTGGCCGCAAGCGTCCCCTACGCCCGCATTCTCGGCTTTACCCAGCGGGGCCGCGCCGTACTGAACACGCAGAAAAAAACAGGGCTGCTGCAAAATATCGGGCAGAATACGGATCATCCCCAGCAGGCGCTGGAAGACCGGTGTGACCGGCTCTATGGTCTGTTTGCCCGGCAGCCGGAGCGGGCCGACTTCTACAGCCGCCTGCGTGTCCTCCGATCGGAGACGGAAGGGGCATGATTATGTCCCAATTGTGGCCTTGGAACCTCTTTTTGTCTAAAATGTGAAAAATTCATAAAAAGCTCTTGAAACTTCACATTGTTTGGAGTATACTAAGCATGTTGTATTTTGGGGTATGTTCCACTTTCGGGAGGCGGCCATGAAACATCTGTCACTTCTGATCTGGCTGACCCAGTTTGGCATTTCCGTTGCCGCACCGCCGGTGTGCTTCATTGCGCTGGCCCTTTGGCTGCGTGACAGCTGCGGCTGGGGGCCATGGGTGCTGTGGGTCGGAATCGGACTGGGTGTTTTCTGTGCGATTGATGGGCTGCGTGCCTCCATTCAGGCCATGCTGCGCATGGCAAAAAATCACGACCCGGCGGACGAGGACACGTCACCCGGTGTCTGCTTCAACGAACACGACTGACCAATGGAGGTTCCATGAATACGCGAAAATTCATTTTGCGGGAAACCGCGCTGCTGGCCCTGGGCGAGCTGGTTTGCGCAGCGGCAATGGTTGCCCTGTTTGCCCTGCTGGGATATTTTGATTACAGGGTGGTACTCGGCGCACTGCTGGGCTGCCTGATCGCCGTCGGCAATTTCTTCTTCATGGCCATCGCCTCCAACGCCGCTGCGGACAGAGCCACGGAGCAGCAGGTCAAGGAGGGGCAGTCCATGGTGAAAAGCTCCTACCGGCTGCGGCTTCTGGTGATCGGCGTGCTGCTGTTCCTGCTGGCCAAGAGCGGCCACTGCAACGTGCTGGCGCTGGTGCTTCCCCTGTTTTTTGTTTTCCCGGTCATTACCGTGATCGAATTTTTCCGAAAGTCTGGTGAGAAGAAAGCATGAGCATTGATGTTACCGGCGCATACGTCTATTTCGTCATTCCCATTCTGGGCGGCATCCCCATTTCCCAGACCACGGTCTCGTCCTTTATCGTGACGGTTATTTTGTGTGTGGCCTTCATTGTGCTGGGCAAGAAGCTGGAAAAGCGCCCGGGCAAGGTGCAGGTGCTGGTGGAAAAGGGCGTGAGCATGATCACCAACCTGACCTGCTCCGCCATGGGCAAGCACAACATCCGCTGGACACCCTTCATGGGTTGCCTGTTCCTTTGCAGCATCTGCGGCAGCTACATCGGCACCACCGGTTTTCTGCGCAGCTGGACAGCGGATCTGAACTGCACTGCCGTGTGGGCGCTGATGGTGTCTTTCATCATCTGGTTCAACAATATTAAACATAACGGCATCGGCGGCTTCCTGAAAAATTATCTCAACCCCATGAACATTATTTCCGATGTTTCCCAGCCCCTTTCCATGGCTTTCCGTCATTTCAGCAACGTGTCCGTGGGCGGCATTATTTCTACCATCGTCTATGCCGCACTGACGGTCCTGTCCACCGTGGTCATTGGCCTTGTCACCTCCGTTGGCTGGCTGATGGGGCTGGTGCTCGTGGTGGCCGGGGTGCTGCTTTATATCCTCTGGGCCCGCAAAACCGGCAAACTCATGCACAGGATTCTCTGCATTGTCACCGCTGTGGTGGGGCTTTTCGGCCTGCTGGAGTCGCTGGGCATTTTCACCGGCGTTCCCATCTTTACCTATGGCATTCCGGCGGTGCTGTCGGTGTATTTCGATTTCTTCTCCGGTTTCATTCAGGCACTGGTGTTTACTCTGCTGTCCATGGTGTATATTGCCGGGTCTCTCCCGGAGCCCGCGACAGCGGAGACCACATAAATCCATCCCCAAAATCCATTTTTTGAACATTTTTTAGGAGGACATTTATTATGAGTATTGGTGAAGGTCTGGCTATTCTGGGTAAGGCGCTGGGCGCCGGTCTGTGCTGCGGCATTGGCGCTATCGGCCCCGCTCTTGGCGAAGGCAACGCTGTTTCCCGCGCACTGGAAGGCATGGCCCGTCAGCCCGAAGCGGCCGACAACCTGCGTGTGAACATGATCCTTGGCTGCGCCATCACGGAGTCCACCGGTATCTACGCTCTGGTCACCGCCATTCTGATCCTGTTCACCCTGTAAGGCACACTTTTCTCTGATTACCAACGAAAGGAGCGAAGTGCGTGGGTTACTTTGAAGATTTTATCGGTGTAAACCTGTGGACTGCGCTGTTCACGCTCTTAAATACCCTGACGGTTATTTTTGTGGGCACCAAATACCTGTTCAAGCCCGTCATGCAGATGATCGCCCAGCGGCAGCAGGAGATCGATGATCTCTATGCCGATGCCGGCAATGCCAAGCAGTCCGCTTTGGCGCTGGAGGCGGAGTATCAGCAGAAGCTGTCCGATGCCACCGAAACCGGCGAGCGGATCGTCAAAGAGGCTGTCCAGCGTGGACAGGCCCGGGAGGAGGACATCCTCCGGCAGGCGAACGAAGAGGCTGCCGCCATGCGCGAGCGTGCCGTGGCCGACATTGCGCAGGAAAAGAAAAAGGCCCTCAACGATGCCAAGGACGAGATCTCCGAGCTGGCCATTTCCATCGCCGAGAAGGTGGTGGGCCGGGAGCTGAACATGGCCGATCAGGCCGACCTGGTGGACAGCTTTATCGACCGGCTGGGTGATCCGTCATGACCCAGACCGGAAGCGTTTACGCAAACGCACTGTACACACTGGCGCAGGAGGAGCAGCTGACCGAGCAACTGCTGGGAGAGCTTCAGGTTCTGCAGCAGAGCTTCCGCGCGGAGCCGGATTTCATCCGGTTGCTGTCCGCACCCAATCTGCCCAAGGCGGAGCGCTGCCGCATTCTTGACGACAGCTTTCGGGGCAAGGTCCACCCCTATGTGCTGAATTTCCTGAAAATTCTGACGGAAAAGGGCTATATGCGCTATTTTTCCGACTGCTGCGATGCTTTCCGGCAGGAATACAACCGGGATCACGGCATTGTTGTTGTGACTGCCGTTTCCGCCGTTGCCCTGACCGGGCCGCAGCGCGAGCGGCTGACTGAAAAGCTCAGCGCTTCCACCGGAAAGACCATTGAGCTGGTCAACCGGATCGACCCGGACTGCTATGGCGGCCTGCGGCTGGAGTATGACGGCAAAAGCATCGATGATACCCTTTCCCATCGTCTGGATCAGATGCGCAGTCTGCTGAAAAATACCGTACTGTGAAAGTAGGTAGAGTATGGAATTAAGACCTGAAGAAATCACGAAAATCATTCGCAGCCAGATCAAAAACTACGAAAGCCGGCTGGAAGTCAGCCAGACCGGCATCGTCATTCTGGTGGGCGATGGCATTGCCCGTGTCTCCGGGCTGGATGCCTGCATGGCCGGTGAACTGCTGGAATTCCCCAACGGCTCCTATGGCCTTGCCCAGAATCTGGAAGAGGACACCGTTTCCGCCGTTATTCTCGGCACCGATCAGGGCATTAAAGAAGGCGACATTGTCAAGCGTACGGGCCGGGTGGTATCCGTCCCCGTGGGCAGCGGTCTGATCGGTCGTGTCGTGGATGCGCTGGGCCAGCCCATTGACGGCAAGGGCCCCATCACGGCAGAGGCTTACCGCCCCATCGAAATGCCCGCCCCGGGTATCATCGAGCGTAAGCACGTCTCCCGTCCCCTGCAGACCGGTATCAAAGCCATCGACTCCATGATTCCCATCGGCCGTGGCCAGCGTGAGCTGATCATCGGTGACCGCCAGACCGGCA
>CAYSJX010000057.1:0-9142 GCA_964431445.1 uncultured Oscillospiraceae bacterium
GGGCTATGCCCCCTGCACACCCTCGGCCTGCATTGAAATTCTGGAGCATGACGGCATCGACTGCAAGGGTAAGACCGCTGTGGTCATCGGCCGCAGTCTGGTTGTGGGCAAGCCCGCTGCCATGATGCTGATGCGCAGAAACGCCACCGTCACCATCTGCCACACCAAGACCGTGGATACCGCTGCCGTTTGCCGCAATGCCGATATCATCATTTCCGCCGCCGGTGTTCTCAAGAGCCTGACGAAGGACTATGTCCGTCCCGGTCAGGTGATCATCGATGTGTCCATGAACTGGGATGCCGAGAAGATCACCTCCAAGGGCAAGGGCGGCATGTCCGGCGATGCCGTGTTCGAGGAAGTGGAGCCCATCGTGGAAGCCATCACCCCGGTTCCCGGCGGTGTCGGCGCCGTCACCACCAGCGTGCTGATGAAGCACGTGGTAGAAGCCGCCGAGCGGGTGTAATCCAATCAACATAAACGGAGGAGATCCACCCGATCTCCTCCGTTTCCCATTTATCCAATCCCTGCGATGTAATATTGAACATTGCGCAAACGGGCCGATGTGCCTCAATCGGCCCGAAGGGGTGCGTTAAAAAAATCGTGTCATTGCGAACCAGTGCGCAATCGTGTAAAAAGAAGTGTCATTGCGAACCAGTGCGCACACTGGTGCGGCAATCCCCCCGTCCTTCCACCCGGCCATTGTAGGGGGCGGCGCCCTCGACGCCCCTTATGCACCCGGATATCGCACAATCTTCCCGTTACGTTGTAGGGGCGACCAATGGTCGCCCCTACGGTGCCAGGTGCCCGGAATGGGGGACAAAGGGGCGTCAGGGATGCCGCCCCCTACGGGTGCATGATTGAACATTGTGCAGGCGGGCCGATGTGCCTCAATCGGCCCCTACGGAAACTCAAAAAACGTGTCATTGCCAACCGGTGTGCAATAGCGTAAAAAAGAACTGTCATTGCGAACCAGTGCGCACACTGGTGTGGCAATCCCCCGGGTGTCCGACTTGCGGGACCCCGGGGGATTACTGTAGTTTAGCGCTGCGGTCAGCGGCGGCTCAGGAGGCGTTCCATGGGCAGGCGGCGTTGGCGTTCGTCCAGCGTGTCGGCGCAGCGGCGCAGGCACTCCATCCATTTGACCGGGGTCGTCTGGGGCTGGGGGGTGATCAGGAAGCTGCAATCCGGCAGCTCGATCCGCCCAAAGCGCCGGGCGAATTTCCTGTCCACGCCCATGGCCAGCGCGTAGGGAGCCAGCTCGTAAAAATAATTGGGGTTGACCTGTAGCAGCCGCTGCAGCTCGAAACTGTCCGCACGCTGCATGTAGTGGCGCAGCCCCAGCAGCTGGGACAATCCTCTGCGGCCCAGCTCGCTTCTTCGACCGCCGAAGGCTACGGCCAGACCCGCCGCCAGCTGGAACAGCACCATGGGCACCGCCGCCGGGGAATGGCACAGCAGCCCCACGATCACCCAGAGGCCGCCGCAAAGCAGCGCACCGTACACCCGCCGCCTGTCCCGCAGGGGAAGACTCGGCCCGCCGGACTGGATGCACCAGCCGGCCCCGGCACACAGGGGCAGCAGCACCATGCTCAGCAGTACCTGTCCCACCGCGCCCGTTCCAATGCGCACCGCCAGCGACACACCACCGCAGGCGGCCGAAGCGCAGCACAGCAGCCGCAGCAGCCGGACATTGCCGGAGCGGGGCAGGAACAGTTGCCGCAGCAGGGGACTGTGGCGGTGCATTTTCCTGCAAAGGGTAGCATAGTGATAGCCGGTGCCATCGACGGTGGCACGCTTGCCGAAGAGGGCGTGGAAACAGTCCACCTCATAGCGGCTGCGCTCGTTGCCCATTTCCATGCGCCGGTGCAGCAGCACCCGGCCCTTTCTGTCCAGCTCTATGCACAGGTAGCCCATCTGCGCCCAGGACATGACCAGCATGCTCAGATCGGTGCCCCGGCCGGTCAGGCAGGTGCCCACATCTCCGGCGGAGATGCCGTCCGGCGCACAGTAGCACCGGGTGCGGCGGGGCAGACGGGGCAGAAGGGTCAGAAGATAATATAAAAGTGCCAGCACCGCCAGACACAGGGAGATACTGTCCCACGCATTGTAGCGGGCCCCATCGGTCATGGCGTTGGGAAACAGCGCGGGATCGACCTCCAGCGTCATGGTCAGGGTCTCGTGATCCTTCAGTGTCTCCAGCGCAGTACAGGTGACGGTGTTTCCCGCAATGCTGTGGTCGATCAGGCGATCCGTGTCCGCCTGATGATAACCGCTGACAAATTCCGGCCGCCCGGTGACGGGCCCCGGCAGGGTCACCGTCAGGGAAAAGTTTTCAATGGGATAGGAAAAGCGGTGCAGCAGCGGCAGGGAGAGCAGCAGCTTCGTGCCGCTCTTTTCCAGCTGCCCGGGCAGGGAATACTGCACGGAGAAGGTGTAATCCCCGGCGGCGGATACGCTCAGGGGCAGTTGCAGCGCACCGTCCTGCTTTTGCAGCCAGACATGGGAGCCGTTGAGGGTGATATCCTGCGCCTGCAGCGGCAGGGGAAAGCTCAGCTCCGACACGGTGCTGTCCAGATGCAGCCCGATGGTCAGACTGATCCGGCAGCTGCCGTCGGCCGCCACTGCGGTCTGATTTTGAAGGCCGGTGATCCCCGTCGCGGCTGCGACAGGCAGGGCCAGCATGCTCACCACGGCGAGCAGCAGACCCAACAGGCGAATGTGGCGCAAAATGCCACCCCCTTTGCGAAAAACATCCCTTCCCGGGAGAATTTTTCCTATTTTACCATGCCGGAGGGGAAAATGCAAGCCATACGCCGGATTTCGCAGGAATGGTATTGCAGGTGTTACAATGAAAATAATTTGAATGAACCGGATCTTACCGGCTTTGCCCGGGTTTTTCCGAGGCTTCGGAGGCGGCTCTCCCGGCCTGCACATCGCCGTAGATGGGGGTGCCCATGGCGAAGCCGCCGCTGACGTGGAGCAGCTGTCCGGTGATATAGGCCGCCTCGTCTCCCGCCAGATACACCACCGCTGCCGCAACCTCCCGGGGCAGCCCCATGCGGCCAAGGGGCACATGGCGCAGAAACTGCCGGCGAAATTCCGGTGAAAGCCGGGTCTGTACGGCATCCGTGGCGGTAATGCCCGGCAGCACGGCGTTGCAGCGGATGCCGTGGGCAGCCTCCTGCAGGGCGATCAGCCGGGTCAGATGGTTGATGGCCGCCTTGGCAGTGCCGTAACCCACCTGCGAAACATCCGGCACCGCGCCGCCGATGGAGGAAATGTTGATGATACTGCCGCCGTGGCCCATCATGTGGGGCAGCACCGCCTGCGATGCGCGAAACACACTGCCAAGATTGAGGCTGACGGTCTGCAAAAAGGTCTCCGGTTCCGTGTGGGCGAAATCCAGATCCCGGGTCGGATCGGAGCCGCCGAAATTGTTCACCAGCACATCGATCCGGCCGCACTGCCGGGCCACCGTCTCGGCCATGGGCACATAGCTTTCCGGCTGGGCGGCATCGAGGTAGACATAATCCGCTTTCGCACCCGCTTCCCGCAGTCGCCGGACGGTCTGGGCGGCAGCATCTCCGTTCCGGGCCGCCAGCCAGACGTGAGCCCCCGCCCGGGCGCAGGCTTCGGCACAGGCCAGCCCGATGCCCCGGGTGGAGGCGGTGATGACGACGATCTTATTTTCCAGTTTCATGGCTTTCCTTCCTTTCTTCCCGGCCCGGCAGCAGCCACACCGCGATCAGCCCGGCGGCAATGCATCCCAGCTCCACCGCCCCCAGTGTGTGCATGGCCTGCTGCGCCGCCGTTGCCGCCGTCAGACCCGCATCATGCAGGGCGGCGGCCCGGTTGGTGTACAGGGGTACCAGCACCGCCACCCCGAAGGGAGCCGCCAGATCCCGGAACAGGCCGTAGGTTCCCGCGGCGGCCCCGGCCTGCTGCCTGTTCAGGCGGCTGAGGGCCACCTTCATCAAAATCGTGCCGCCGGCACCAAGGCCGAAGCCCAGCAGCCCCAGCGCCAACGCCGGGAGCCACAGGGGCATCGAAGGGCCGAACAGCAGCAAAAGGGCGCAGCCGCCACCGGTCAGAGCCATGGCCCCCGCCAGCACCAGCCGGGGATCCGTCCGATCCGCCAGCGGCCCCAGAAGGATCGCGCCCGCCGACACCCCGGCGTACAGCACACACACGGCGTAGCCGGACAGGGCGGCATTTTCCGGCTGCGCGTCCCGGATGAACATCAGGACGTTGGTCACATTGGCCTGCAACAGTCCCTGGGTCAGAAACAGCGCCGCCACGCTGCAAAGAAAGACCCGCTGCCGCAGCAGCTGTCCCGACAGAACCGGCTGCCGGGCTCGTGCCTCACTGCGCACCAGCCAAATAAGCGCCACGGCACAAAGCATGGCCAAGATTCCCAGCGGGGCACTGCCCCAGCCGAAGGTCTGAGCCACCGCCGGCAGACACAGGGCCAGACTGAAAAACAGCACCACCGGCACCGCGCCGCGCCAGTTGAGCGGGGCGTGAACAGACGGGGACGGATGCTTGCGCACCGTCAGCAGACAGACGGGCAGCACGGCGGCACCGGCAGCGGCGCAGCCCCACTGCATGACCCGCCAGCCCCGGCGCAGCAGCACCGTGCCCAACAGCGCGCCCAGAATGACTGCCCCGCCGGAGATCAGCATATACACGGAAAAGCCCCGCGCCGTCTTTTCCGGCGGCAGCTCGGTGGTGATGCAGGCCAGAATCAGCGGCGCCATGGCGGCGGTGCCGATGCCCACGATGAACCGGGCGGCCAGCATGACGCCCAGCGAGCCGGCAAGAGCGGAAAGGATATTTCCCGCCAGAAATACCGTCAGCCCCGCCAGCAGTGTGCGGCCCCGGCCGAAACTGTCGCCCACTTTGCCGAGAATGGGGGCGCAGGCGGCGGTGGACATGGCCTGCGCCAGCGCCGTCCATGTGGTGTTGACACTGTCAAGCCCCAGATCCGCCACGAAAGCGGGGCCGAGCAGGCTGGACGCGCCGCCCACCAGCCCGATGAGAAAGGCCGCCAGCGCGTAGGGCAGGAACACGGCGGCAAAACGCATGGATCGCTCCAAACAAATTCCTCCTTTTGCAACAGTATGCCCCGTGGCGGCGCGCATTATTTGCCCGATTCCGGGGTATGCTGACGGTGCAAAGCCCATATTTCGAAAAGGAGAACCATCTATGTCTTTGATCAACCGGGAAATATCCGATTTTCACGCCACCGCCTTCCATGGCGGCAAGTTCGTTTCCGTAGAGCGGCAGCAGCTGCTGGGCAAATGGAACGTGCTGTTTTTCTATCCGGCGGACTTTACCTTCGTCTGCCCCACGGAGCTGGAGGATCTTGCGGCGCATTACGACCGTTTTCAGGCCATCGGCTGCGAGATCTACGGCGTGTCCACCGATACCCATTTTGTCCACAAAGCGTGGCATGATGCCTCCGAACGCATCGGAAAAATCCGGTTTCCCATGCTGGCCGACCCCACCCACGCCCTCAGCCGGGAGCTGGATGTGCTGATTGAGGCGGACGGCATGGCGGAGCGGGGCACCTTCATTCTGGATCCCGATGGAAAGATCGTCTGCTACGAGGTCACGGCGGGCAACGTTGGCCGCAACGCCGAAGAGCTGCTGCGCCGGGTGCAGGCGTGCCAGTTCGTCCGGGAGCATGGCGATCAGGTCTGCCCGGCCAACTGGAAGCCCGGCGGGGAGACCCTCACCCCCAGTCTGGATCTGGTGGGGCGGCTGTGATGGATGCGCTTTATGATGTGATCATCATCGGTGGCGGCCCGGCCGGACTGACGGCGGCGCTGTATCTGGCCCGGGCCCGGTGCCGGGTGCTGGTGCTGGAGCGGGAGCAGCCCGGCGGACAGATCGCCATCACGGAAGAAGTGGTCAACTACCCCGGTGTCCGGCGCAGCACCGGCGCGGCGCTGGCGGACACCATGCTGGAACAGGCCCGCTCCTTCGGCGCGGAATACCGGCAGGAGCGGGTGGTGCGGTTGCAGCCGAAGGGGGCGGTGAAGGAGGTTTTCACCGATGCCGGGCAGTATCGCTGTCTGGGGCTTCTGGTGGCAACCGGAGCCCGACCCCGCCCCGCCGGATTTATCGGGGAGGAGCAGTTCCGGGGCCGGGGCGTGGCCTACTGCGCCACCTGCGATGGCGAACTGTTTACCGGCCGGGAGGTCTTTGTGGTGGGTGGCGGCTACGCGGCGGCGGAGGAAAGTGTATATCTGGCAAAATTTGCCAGTCATGTCACCATTTTCATCCGCCGGGATGACTTTTCCTGCGCCGCGGCCGTGGCGGAGCGGGCGAAAAAGCACGAAAAAATCACCGTCTGCCCCCATACGGTGGTGGAGGAAGTCTCCGGCCACGATGGAATCACATCGATCCGCTGCCGGGACACAAAAACCGGGCAGGAGCGGCTTTTTCAGGCGAAGCCCGGGGAAAAATACGGCCTTTTCGTGCTGGCGGGCTATGCGCCGGATACCGAATTGCTGCGGGGACAGCTGGAGCTGGATGCGCAGGGCTATGTGCAAACCGATGGCGATATGCGCACTTCCACCCCCGGGGTCTACGCGGCGGGAGATGTCTGCCGCAAATCTCTGCGCCAGCTGGTCACGGCAGCGGCGGACGGGGCGCAGGCCGCTGTACGGCTGGAAAAGTTTGTGGAGCAGGCCCGCGCGGCCGTTGGCGCGGCTCCCCTGGCACCGGAGCGTCCTGCCGCGACACGGAGGCAGGACACGCTGCCGGAGCAGACCCATGCACAGCTGGCCCAGCTGCTGCAAAAGCTGGCAAAGCCGCTGCGATTGTGCCTGACGCTGGATGACAGCCCTGCTTCGGCCCGGCTGGAGCAGCTGATGGAGGAGCTGGCGGGCTTGAGCGATCATCTGACGGTGGCCCGGGAGTCGGGACAGGCGGCGCCCTGTGTCCGGGTCTGTCTGGAGGACGGCAGCTTCACGGGTCTGGCCTTCCACGGCTGCCCCGGCGGGCACGAGTTTACCGGCTTCGTGCTGGGGCTGCTGCATGCGGCGGATCCGGAAACCGGCCTGACACAGGAGCAGCTGCGCCGTATCCACGCCCTGCCCGGCCCGCTGGACATGCAGGTGCTGGTGACACTTTCCTGCACCATGTGCCCCGATACGGTCATGGCCGCCCAGCACATTGCGGCCCTGCGGCCGGATGTGACCTGCCGGGTGTATGATGCATCGCTGTTTGAAGATCTGCGCCGGCGCTATCAGGTGATGAGTGTGCCCTGCCTGATCGTCAATGAAGCGCATGTGCTCTTTGGCCGGAAGGATCTGCCCCGGCTGCTGGATACGCTGGAAAATCTGCCCCGGGAGGGGTGAGCGCCCGCCTTTTCGTTGACATGCCCCATCGCCCCTGCTATAATTATGCCTAACAACGAACCGGAAAGGGGGCGAAAGGATATGTGGTTTGTACTTGCGCTGGCATCCGCGGCCTTTGCGGCGCTGACCTCCATCCTGGCCAAGGTGGGCATCTCCGGGGTTAACTCCAATCTGGCCACGGCCATCCGCACCATGGTGGTGCTGGTGATGGCGTGGGGCATGGTGTTTTTGACCAATGCCCAGAGCGGTCTGGGGCAGATCAGCCGCAGAAGCTGGCTGTTTCTGATCCTGTCCGGACTGGCCACGGGCGCGTCCTGGCTGTGCTATTACCGGGCGCTGCAGCTGGGCGAGGCCTCGAAGGTGGTGCCCGTGGACAAGCTCAGTGTGGTGATTACCCTTGTGCTGGCCTTCGTGTTTCTGCACGAGCAGCCCAGCCCCAAATCCGTCATCGGCTGCATCCTCATCGGCGCCGGCACCCTGCTGATGGCGTTGTAAGGGTCAACTTCTCCACAGGAAAAGGGTGCGCCTGCGGAAACGCAAAAAGCGCAATGATGGCGTTTTGCAGTCCGCGCACTTATTTCGTCGTGACATGTTTTTGAAAAATGCGGCCCCTGTGGTTTTGCCACGGGGGTTGTGTTTCGTTCGGGTGGCAGAAAAAGGCTTTACATTTATGGCGGTTTTGGCGTATAATAAGGGGGCCTTTGGTCAATCGTCTGCGCATTGGCTGATTGACACGGGGGCTTTTGAGGAAAATGAGAGTATCGGAGAATTTCATGCGGATTTTATATGACAGCAAACAGCTCCATCACAAAACCCCCTTCGGCACCCTGACACCGGGGGAAGGCTGCACCATGTGCATCCACATTCCAGCCACGGTGGCGGCGGTGCAGGTGGCCTGCTGCCTGCAGGAGCAGGACGGCCGGGAATACCTTCGTGTTCCGCTGGAGCGGTGCGAACGGGTGGGGGCCTATGAGCTGTTCCGGGGCAGCTTTTCCCTGCCGGAATGCGGGCTTTACTTTTACCGGTTCCACATCGCCTCGGAGGATAACAGCTTCTACCTCTACCGGCAGGGGGATGATACCAACATGGAGGCTGGGGATCTTTGGCAGCTCAGCTGCGTCAGCGAATGCTACCCCGTGCCGGACTGGGCCACGGGGGCGGTGGTGTATCAGATCTTCCCGGATCGGTTCCACAAAAGCGGCAGCTGCGATCTGACCGGCAAGCTGGAGCCTTACATCCTGCATGACAACTGGGATGAAGAGGTGTGCTGGCAGCCGGACAGCCACGGCATTGTGCAAAATAACGACTTTTTCGGCGGAAATTTCCGGGGTATTACGGAAAAAATGGACTATCTGGCCTTGCTGGGGGTGGATATTCTGTATCTCAACCCCATTTCCAAAAGCTATTCCTCCCACCGCTATGACACGGGCGATTATAAAACGCCGGATCCCATGCTGGGCACCGAGGCGGAGTTCACCGCCATGTGCGAGGCGGCTCATGCCCGCTCCATCCGGGTGGTGCTGGACGGGGTGTATTCCCACACCGGGGCCAACAGCCTCTATTTCAACAAATTCGGCACCTTCGACAGCTGCGGTGCCGCCAACAGCACGCTATCCCCCTACTACAGCTGGTATGATTTCCGCCACTGGCCGGATCGCTACGCCTGCTGGTGGGATTTTGACACCCTGCCCACCGTCCGCAAGGACGATCCCGGATTTATCGATTACATCATCACCGGGGAGGACAGCGTGGTGGCCCACTGGCTCCGGGCGGGC
>CAYSJX010000058.1:0-9036 GCA_964431445.1 uncultured Oscillospiraceae bacterium
CCTTCGCTCTCGCCAAACAGCTGCTGCCACCAGCCGCCCATCATCCGGAAGCCGGGCTCGAAGGATTCCAGCAGCTCAATGGACTTGCCGCGGCGATACAGCAGGTTACGCACGGCGGCATACAGCCACACCGGGTTTTCAAAGGAGCGGATGTCATAGCTCTTTTTCGCCGCGTAAGAACCGGCCATGACAGCCCGGATATCAATGCAGGCCACGGCAATCGGCAGCAGGCCCACGGCGGTCATCACGCTGTAGCGGCCGCCAACTTTGGGCGTAATGACGAAGGACTCCCAGCCCTCCTCCGTGGCCATCTGGCGCAGAGCGCCCTTGCAGGGGTCTGTGATGGCGTAGATGCGGCTCTTCGCGCCCTCCACACCGTACTTCCGCTCCAGCATCCAGCGCAGCGCGCGGGTGGCGATGGCGGGCTCGGTGGTGGTGCCGGATTTGGAGATGATGGCGATGGAGAAATCCTTGTCCTCCAGCAGCCGGGTCAGCTCGTTCCAGTGGCGGGTGGACAGGCCGTTGCCGGCGAAATAGATCTGGGGATCGCCCTTGCACTTGCCGATGTTGTGGTTGGGGCCCTGCATCAGCTCAATGGCAGCCCGGGGGCCCAGATAGCTGCCGCCGATGCCGATGACCACGAAAACATCCGAGCTTTCCCGGATCCGGTCGGCTGCGGCCTGAATGCGGTTCATCTCTTCGGTGGGCTCCTCCACCGGCAGGTTCAGCCAGCCAAGGAAATCGTTGCCCGCGCCGGTACCCTCGGTCAGGGTCTTGTGGGCCGCGAAAACTTCTTTTTCCAGCGCCAGCAGATCCGGCAGGGAAACATCGCCCCACACATTGGAAATATCTACTTTGATCATGTTGTGATTGACACATCCTTTCGGAAAGAATGAATGATGAAAGCGCGGCACAAATCGGCGGCAGACGGAAAATTGGGCAAGGTTTTTGCCTTTTCCGGCCTTCCCGGCCTTCAATGGAAGCGGCGCTCAGTTCATGCCTATATGTTACCGCAAAAACGCTGCAAACGCAAGCAGAAATCCGCTGCCTGTGTTTTTTTCTGCGAATTTTTTCGCAGCTACTTCCATTTTTGCCCCGGTGATAGTATAATGATGAAAAATACGCAGGAGGATTTGCGCTATGAAATACGGTTACGGCGTTGACCTTGGCGGAACCACCGTCAAAATCGCCTACTTTGATGAGACGGGCTCCATGCTGGAAAAATGGGAAATTCCCACCAATACCGCCGATGGCGGAACACATATTCTGCCGGACATCGCCGCCTCCATCCGTGGTCACCGTGCCGGGAAAGACCATGAAATTCTGGGAATCGGCATCGGCGTGCCGGGGCCGGTGGACGCGGCGGGAATTGTCAACTGCTGTGTCAATCTGGGCTGGGGCCGAAAGGATATCACCGGGGAGCTGTCCGCGCTGACGGGCCTGCCGGTCTGCGCCGGAAATGATGCCAATGTGGCCGCCATGGGCGAATACTGGCAGGGCGGCGGCAGGGGCTGCCACAATATGGTCTTCGTCACGCTGGGCACCGGCGTGGGCGGCGGCATTGTAGTGGAGGGCCGTCTGCTTCACGGAGCTACAGGTAGCGGCGCGGAAATCGGCCACATGCTCCTCAACCGGGAGGAGACGGAGCCTTGTGGCTGCGGCAAGCGCGGTTGCGTAGAGCAGTATTGCTCCGCCACCGGAATTGTCCGGCTGGCCCGGCGGTATCTGGCGCAGCATGAGACGGACAGTGTCCTGCGGCAATGTGAAAAGCTGACCTGCAAGGATATTTTCGATGCCGGCAAGGCAGGCGATGCCGTCGCACTGGCCATTTTGGAGCAGGTGTATGACCTGCTGGGGGAAATGCTGGCCAACGTCTGCACCGTTGTGAATCCCGAGGCGGTGGTGATCGGCGGCGGTGTCAGCAAGGCCGGACAGGTGCTGCTGGACGGGGTGAAGCCCTACTTTGCGCGCTACGTCTTCCATGGCGCTGCCCATATTCACTTCGCACTGGCCGCACTGGGCAACGATGCCGGTGCCTACGGCGCGTTCAAGCTGGTACTGGATGCACAGAAGGGGCGCTGAGTCGCCCGTCAGAAAGGAAAGGGGGACGGAGGCATGAAAAGCAGAAGCTGGCTCGCACTGCTGGGTGCCCTGCTGGCGGTATGCCTTGTGCTGAGCGCGCTACTGCTGCGCGGCGGCAGCGGGGCAGCAGCCGTGCAGGTCTGGTCTCAGGGGAAACTGCTGTACACCCTGCCCCTGTCCGTTAACCGGAGTGTGACCGTTTGCTGCGAGCTGGGGAGCAACGAGATTACCGTGGCCGATGGCCGTGTGGCCGTGACCCGGGCCGACTGCCCGGACGGGCACTGCGTCAACCGGGGATTCTGCGGCGGCGGTGCGGCCATCATCTGCCTGCCCCACCGGCTGGAGCTGCGCTTCGTCGGCCCCAACCAGATCGATGCCGCCATCGGCTGATTTTTCGACAAGAAGCATAACAGATTTCTGGCAGTTGCTTCCACTGCGCCCTTTGCAGCGTTCGTGGATTATGAATAGAAGCCAGCCCTTCCGGTGCGGAAAGGCTGGCTTTTTTGCAACGCTATAGAAGAAAATCAATCATCATGGGATGGCAGATGATCGAATATTAGCCTGCGCAGGGCTTTGTCTTGTTCCAGCTTCAGAATTCGCAGAAAGACAGAAACCATTACTTTATCATGATAATCTTCATCATGCAATGCTGTACTGCATTCACGCAGATAAGACAGCTGAAATGCGGTCATAGTCTGTGCGTAGATATCCGCTTCGGTTTCTGCGTATTTGCTGTTCACCTGCGACAGATACTGCTGTTTGTGCATTTGGGCGGTGGCGGAGCGCAGATCGACCCGATCCGTGTGGATCTTCATTAAAGCCTGCACGATATCACTGTATTGAGAAATTGCTTGTTGTATCAGTTGCGGATAATTCCTGCGATCCGTATCGCCCATCTGTGAGGGAATTTGATGCAGTATCTGCACATACAGCTCCTGCATCCGTTCTGCAACTTCGTATTTGTCGTGAAAATGGGCATAAAAGGTAGCCCGTGTTACCGGGGTTTCGTCCAGAATGTCCTGCACGATGATATCTTCAAAGGATTTTTTCCGGAGCAGGCGAATTGTGGCATCGATGATAGCCCGGTCGGTTCTGCGAAATTGAATGTTGCGATCCATAAAGCGTGCCTCCTGACATTGGACAATTCTACGTTGAGATACAATTATTATACATTATGTATGATTATAAAATCAAGTGTCTATTTTTGTTTGTGGACGAATGGGGGATGGTTTTGTATGATAAAAAAGAAATCAAACAGGAGGCGATCCCTATGTTAAAAGAAGCCTATTATTTGCTCACCGGAAAGCAGATCGGCAAGCTGCCTTTTCCGGAAACGGCGCGCATGGCCCGTCAGGTAGCGGGCGAGGGAATGGTGCTGCTGAAAAATGATGGCACATTGCCCTTCCATGGAAAGAAACTGGCACTATTCGGTGTTGGTGCCACCGATACCATCGTCTGCGGCACCGGCAGCGGTTATGCCTTCAGCCCCTATAAGGTCACGGTGATGCAGGGCCTTCAGGGTGCAGGCATTGAGATCACCAGTACCGCATATCTGGAAAAGTATAAGAAGGGCCAGAAGCAGGCAGCCAGGAGCGGTAGAAAGCTCTCCATCATAGACAAACGCTGGAGCGGCATTACCCCCGAAGCGGTCGAAGTACCCATTACGGACGAGGATCTGAAAGCAGCTTCCGCAGCAGATACTGCCATCTATGTGATCCGCAGAAATACCGGCGAGAATTTTGACCGGAAAGCGGAAAAGGGGGATTATTACCTCTCTGACATGGAAGTACAGAATCTCAGGGCGGTTGCGGGATATTTTGCCCATACCATCGTGGTACTGAACACCTGTGTCATCGACGCGGCCGAGATCAACAGTATTTCCGGTATTTCCGCACTGATCCTGATGGGGCAGGCGGGTATGGAAAGCGGTAATGCGCTGGCAGATATCATCACAGGCAAGGTCAATCCCTCCGGCAAGCTCACGGATACCTGGGCCAAGCGGTATGAGGATTATCCCGCATCCAAAACCTTCTCTGCCAATGACGGGATTACCGAATATGAGCAATACCATGAGGATATCTTTGTGGGTTACCGCTGGTTCGACAGTTTCGGATTGGAGGTGGAGTATCCCTTTGGCTATGGCCTGAGCTATACGGACTTTGCCATCAAACCTGTGTCTGTGACAGCAGACTGGAACCAGGTTCAGCTAACGCTCAGAGTTCATAACACAGGAAAAATCGCAGGCAGGGAGGTTGTCCAGATTTACGCGTCTGCTCCTGCGGGAAGACTCCCCAAGCCCTGTCAGGAGCTGAAGGGTTATGCCAAGACCGGCCTGATCGCGCCGGGGGGTGCGGCAGAGGTCAGTATTTCCTTTGCCACGGAAAATCTTTCTTCCTATGATGAAAAAAAGGCCGCATGGATCATGGAACCCGGTGATTATCTCATCCGAGTGGGCAATCACAGCCGGGCAACAAGCGTTGCTGCTGTCATCCGGCTGGACGGCGAAGCTGTTACGAGGCAGGTTTCCAACCAGCTGGTGCCCGAAAAACCGCTGGAGAGAATCGTCCCCCCGGTTTGGAACCGGGAAACTGCGAATGCACCGGTTATCCGGTTGATCGCAGCGGACTGCGTGAGCATAGACAATGTAAGCCGTATCCCCGGAGAAACAGTTACATACATTCCGGAAGGCAGCGGCTATACGATACCGGAACGCAAGTACCGCTTCCCGTTCCATCTGGAAGAACGGATCCAGACAGTTCGCTCCTGCCCCGGCGCGACCCTGCCAGATGTAAAATCCGGCAGGGTGACCATGGAGGAGTTTGTGGCTTCTCTGGACACGGAAACGCTGCTTCGTATTGTGACCGGCATCGGTAAAGAGACGAAGCATCCCATTCCCTCCCGTGCGGGCGATAAGCAATACAGCAACGCCATTGCGCTGGCCGCCTCCGGAAAGACAACCGCCCAGTATACGAAAACGCTGGGAATTCCGGCACTGGCCATGTGCGACGGCCCTGCCGGTCTGCACCTGATGGGCTCCAACTGTACGGCCTACCCGGTGGGGATGGCACTTGCCCAGACATGGGACATGGAAGCCGCTGCTCGTATAGGGGACGCATATGGCAAGGAACTGGAAAAATATCATGTCCATATTGCCCTTGGCCCCGGTATGAACATCCACCGCGATCCCCTCTGCGGACGGAATTTTGAATACTATTCCGAAGATCCTCTGCTGACCGGCAAGACCGCGGCGGGTTTTACGGACGGCATGCAGAAAAACCATCCCGGTTACGGTGTGGCCCTGAAGCATTTTGCCTGTAACAATCAGGAAATCGACCGGATCACCTCCGACAGCAGGGTGTCAGAACGGGCCCTGCGCGAGATTTACCTGAAGGGCTTTGAAATCTGTGTCCGGGAGGCCCAGCCGCTGACAGTTATGAGTAGTTACAACTGTATTAACGGAACCCACACCTCCAGCCGGTATGATCTTCTGACCGATGTACTCCGGGGCGAGTGGGGCTTTAAGGGCTTTGTGATGACCGACTGGGACTCCCAGAGTGAAAAACCCTACGATTTCCACGCCGGAAACGATATTATCATGGGCGGCTATTCTACGGACATCCTTACTGCGGCGATCAGCGGCGCAGCGCCTGTGTTCGATCCGGATGGGGCCGTCCATCAGACGACCGTTACTGCTTATGGCGGCTTCTTCAAAAATACGCAGGAAGACTGGAACAGCTTTATTCCGGACAAGAACGGCAAGGATACTGTGTTTACCAAAGTTGCGGCATCGCAGAAGCTATCTTCCAGAGTGGAGGAAGCAGTGAAGAATGGCGTGGCCGAGGTAACGGTGCAGCGTGATGGCAGTAAAATCGTGACATACCGGGGTATTGACCGTGGGGCGTGGCTGCCGTTGGGAGATATCCAGAAATGTGCGATCCGTGTACTGACCGGCATTATGAACGCCGCGCCCATGGATGATATGCTGCAGGAGATGCAATAAAACAACATGCCAACATAAGGGGCCTGTAAAAAGCGCCGTTGCTCGATCATTTATATGCATGCGTCTCTTGCCAGAAAGGACGACTTTCCAGAAAAAGAGAAGGCGAGGGCAAAAATAAGCGGAGGAAACCACAGATGCTGTGATTTCCTCCGTTTTTGTTCTTGGCTGGATGCCGGGAAGTTCACTATCGGTTTCGCACCTGCATGAACAGGCTTTCCAACAGACGGGATGTTTCCGGGGGCAGGAAGGTGAAGCTGGTGCCGCTGGAAAGGACGCTTTCCTCCGGGTACACCACGGGGCTCTGGGCCAGATAGTCATCCATATACGCCTTGGCCTCGGAGATGGGGGAGCCGTAGCAGATATAGTTCATGTTCTCACCGGAGATCTCCGGGTCGCACAGAAAGTTGATAAACAGCTCCGCCGCTTCCTTCTCCTGACAGCAGGTAGGGATACACATGGCATCGATGAACAGGTTGTAGCCCTGCTCCTGGGGCAGATAGAAGGCCAGATCCTCGTTCTCCTGCATCATGAGCATGCAGTCTCCGGCATAGTAGGGGGCGATCCACGCCTCGGCATTTTCCATGGCGGAGTAGATCTGATCCATCACATACTGCTGCACCAGCGGCTTCTGCCGGGCCAGCAGATCGGCGCAGGCCTGCAGCTCGGTGGGATCCGTGGTGTTGACATCGTAGCCCAGCATATACTGGGCGATGCCAAAGGCATCCCGGGAATTGTCAAACATCAGGATCTTTCCGGCATAGTCTTCATTCCACAGCAGCTCCCAGCCGGTGACATCCGCTTCGTCCACATAGCGGGTATTGTACAAAATACCCACCGTGCCCCAGGTATAGGGGACGGAGTAGCGGTTTTCCGGGTCGTAGGCGGTGTTTTTGAAGGTATCGTCCACATAGGCGTAGTTGGGGATGTTGTCGAAGTTCAGCTCCAGCAGCATATTCTCCTGAATCATGCGGGCGATCATGTAATCCGACGGAATGATCACATCCACACTGATGCCGCCGTTGCTGAGCTTGGTATAGAGTACCTCGTTGGAGTCGTAGGTGGAGTAATTGACCCGAATGTTGGGATAGCGCCGTTCAAATTCGGCGATGATATCCAGTGTGTCATCGCTGCCGTCGGCAATGTTGACACCCCAGTTGTACACATTCAGGGTGATGCGCTGCTGCCGGGCCCCGCCGATCAGGGCAATACCACCGATCACCAGACATATGGCCACCGCCACTGCGGCCACCCGCTTGAGTACCCGCACGGTTTTCGTCTCCACCCGGACACGCTGCTGCTTTTTCTTCTTGTCCGCATTGATCTGCAACAGATTCATGGTCAGCATCAGCACGAAAATCAGGCCAAAGAGCAAGGTAAACATGGCATAGACCTTGGGCTGGATGGGCTTTTTGGTGTAGGTATAGATCTCCACCGGCAGCGTGATGAATTCCGGCCCGGTCACGAAATAGCTGATCACGAAATCGTCCAGACTCATGGTGAAGGCCATGATGCCGCCGGCGAGGATGCCGGGCATGATCTCGTGGATCGTCACCTTGAAAAACGATTGCAGCGGCGTGCAGCCCAGATCCATGGCCGCATCCGTCAGGGAGCGATCCATCTGCCGCAACTTGGGCATGACATTGAGGATGACATAGGGCAAATTGAAGGTGATGTGGGCGATCAGCAGTGTCCAGAAGGTCAGGCTCTCCCGCTGCCCCAGCATATTGCTGCCCACGAAAATGAACAGCAGGCTCAGCGACACACCGGTGACGATATCCGGGTTGGTCATGGGGATGTTGGTCAGGGTCATGGCCGCTGCCCGCATCCGGGGGGACAGAGCGTTGATTCCCAGGGCCGCCACGGTGCCGAAGGCGGTAGCGATCAGGCTGGACAGCACCGCCACCAGCAGGGAATTGCCCAGCAGACTCAGAAGCTTGTTGTCCTGAAACAGCCGCACATATTGCAGCAGGGTAAAACCCTCAAAATGTGTGATATCCTTGCCGGTGTTGAAGGAGGCCACCACCAGCACCGCCATGGGCGCGTACAGGAACAGGAACATCAGCACGGTGAAAATCCGGTTGAATTTTTTCATACCACCACACCGCCTTCCTGATCGCCGCCGAAGCGGTTCATGATTCCGGTGCAGACAAACACCAGTAACATCAGCACAAGACTCAGCGCCGCGCCCAGATTGGGGTTGTTGCCCTGCTTGAACTGGCGCTCGATCACGTCACCGATCAGCACCGTATCGATGCCGCCCAGCTTCTGGGAAATGTAGAAGGTGGAAACGGCCGGGACGAACACCGTGGTTATGCCGGAGAGAATACCCGGCATGGACAGAGGCAGGATCACCGAGGTAAAGGTTTTCACCGGGGTGCAGCCCAGATCCTCCGCCGCTTCGATCAGCCGGTGGTCAATTTTGACAATGGTGGCGTACAGCGGCAAGATCATATACGGCAGGTAGTTGTACACCATGCCCAATATCACCGCGCCGGCGGTGCGGATCAGGGGCAGCTTTGCAAGCCCCATGCTTTCCAGCAGGGAGTTGATGATGCCCGTATCCTGCAAAAGACCCACCCAGGCCAGTGTGCGCAGCAGAAAGCTCATGCACATGGGCAGCATGACCAGCATATACAGAATTTTCTGGGTGACGGGGCCCCGGTGGGCAATGAAATAGGCCACGGGATAGCCCAGCAGCAGGCAGATTCCGGCGGAGATCAGGCTGTAGAGAATGGACTGCCACAGCACCGGCAGATAATCTCCCAGCTGCGCCAGATTGTTCCAGGTGAAAACGCCGGTGTCCGGGTCGGTCAGGGCATAATAGCACACCACGCCCAGGGGGATCAGGGTGAATACCACCATCCACAAAAGGTAGGGCGCGCTGAGCAGAACGGAGCTACGCTTCTTCATCTTCGGCATCCTCCGTCAGCTCGTCATACTCGGCAGAGTAGGAG
>CAYSJX010000059.1:0-8978 GCA_964431445.1 uncultured Oscillospiraceae bacterium
GTATGACATCGAACATTATGCGGGCGGGCCGATGTGGGCATCGGCCCCTACGAAAAGGTGCGTCAAAATTAGCATGTTATTGCGAACCGGTGCGCACACCAGCGACATCGGTCACTGACTCGCAACGACAGCGTGATTTTTGGAATTGCTACGTCGTCTCCGGCCTCCTCGCAATAACAGCCCGGGCGCACTGTGTAAGCAGTGCGCCCGGGTATTTTATGCGGTTTCGGTGGGGACGGGGTCAGTGGGAATGGGTTCGGATGGGGCCGGAGGCTCCTCCGGCGGGAGAATGCCCAGCGCCCGCTCCAGTTCGGTCTGTGCCTGGGACAGGTGTGCGTTGACCGCTTCCAGTCCCTCTCCCACAATCTTCATGGTGCGATCATAGGAGCCTTCCGCCAGCGCCAGATGGGTGTTGGACAGGGAAAAAGCCTCTTTCCAGTCCTCCAGAGTTTTGTCCAGCGGGAGAACGGTATAGACAGGCTTATTGTCAATCAGCTGCTTTCGCACCCATGTGGGCAAGATTTCAACGGACTCAAGCACAATGGAACCATCGGAATACCGGGCATAGTTGAGGCTGAAAAGCATGCCGTCCTCCGTGTGGCCGGTTTTCAGGTTCATATTGTCCCGCCGCTGGTTGGCGATGGTGTTGCCCATGGAGTACAGGCAGACGGTTTTATGGCTTTCATCGATGGTGGAGGTGAACAGCTCCATTGGCTGCACCACATGGGCGTGGCCGCCGATGATCACATCCACCCCAAGATCGCACAGCTCCTGCGCAATGGCGGTTTGCCGGCTGTTACTGCGGATGCTGTACTCATCGCCCCAGTGGATGAAGAAAACGATGGTATCCACACCCTGCTGGCGCATCTGCTGAAAAATTTCGGTAACCTCCGCATAGAACTTTTCCAGCCGGTAATAGTGGAAGGAGTTGACCAGCGGCCCGTCCGCTACGGAAACGGGGATGCCGTTGAGATATTTCCGCACAGGATCGGTATTCGGATCGTCATACTCATAGGTGTAGCAGACAAGGCCCATCCGGATCCCGCCCTGCTCCACTATGGAGAAAACGGGATCGTCTTCCGTCTCTCTTGTGCCCAGCACGGAAAGCCCGTAATCCCGGATGACCTTCTGGGTGCGGTGGAAGCCCACACTGCGGGTATCGTAGGAATGGTTGTTGGCGGTGAGGATGGTGTCAAACCCCACCTCCCGCAGGTCACGAATCAGCACGTCCGGGGTGTTAAAGCAGGGGTAATTGGAATAGGGGTAGCCGTTGTCCAGCCCGGCCAGGGTCGTCTCCAGATTGCAAAAGGCCAGATCCGCCTCCTGTACATAGGGGGTCAGGTAGCGGAACAGACTGTAAAAATCATAGTCCTTGCCGGAGCGGACGGAATTGACTACGCTCATGTGCATCAGCATATCACCTGTTGCGGTGAGGCGAACCGTCTGCTCTTTCACAATGGGCGGCTGTGACGGCTCCGTGGGCGGCACGGTGGTGGGGGGCGGCGCAGTCGTCGTCGGCGGGGGCGGCAGGGTGGTATTGAGCGTAGGGGAGGTCGGCTCCGGCGAGAGCAGCATGGGAACAAGAAACGCCGTTCCCATCAGTCCGGCCAGCAGCACGGATAATATCACAATCAGACTCAGAAGTACACGTCTCATAAGGTCAGTTCTTTCGATAAAATGAGAAGCAGCAGGCGGTGGCCGCCTGCTGCATGGGCTTATTTTTTGGGGAAATGGGTTTTACAGGCCACCAGCGCGGCCACGCCAAAGGATGAAAGCAGCAGCATTGCAATCACAATTCCAAAGAAATCCCCGGTATTATCCGGCCCGGCGGCAGAAACCTGCGCCGCGGACGCGTTCACAGATGTGGCGCACAGGCACAGCGCCGCTATGGGCATGGCCGCAAATACTTTTTTCATAGCTGCCTCCCAAATATGGATAGTAACAATATAGCATTTTGCGGGGAAGCTGTCAATGACCCGGGAAAATGGCCGTGGGTTTTCTCTGTTTTCGCCAGTTTTTGAAACTGCTGTTTGTGCAGAATGTCGCAATTTGAAGGGCTGAAAGGAAAAGCTTATTTCAGGAATTCGTCAAAGCCGAAGTAATGCAGGGTATTGTAATAGCTGATATTCTCCACCATCCGGCCCAGCTGATTCAGGTCTGCGGGATATTCACCGTCTTCCACCATCTGGCCGAACAGGTTGCACAGAATGCGGCGGAAATATTCGTGCCGGGTGTAGCTGAGGAAGCTGCGGGAGTCGGTGAGCATACCGTTAAAGGTGCCCATGGCACCAAGGCTCATCAGGCTGATCATCTGCGCCTCCATGCCGGGCTTGTGATCGTTGAACCACCATGCGGAGCCCTGTTGAATTTTGCCGGGGATGGGGCTGTCGGTCTGGAAGGCACCCATAATGGTGCCGATGGCCGCATTGTCTGAAGGATTGAGAGAGTAGAGAATGGTCTTGCCCAGTGCGTCCGCCTGTTCCAGCGCGTTGAGCAGGGCGGCCAGTCCTACTGCGTTGGGCTGGTCGTTGATGCAGTCGAAGCCGGTGTCGGGGCCGAGCTGGCGCATCATCCGGGTGGAATTGTCCCGCAGGCAGGCAAAATGCAGCTGCATGACCCAGTTGAGCCGGTTGTAGGCCTGACCAACGGTCAGAAGCAGCGCGGTGTGGTAAGCCAGCTGCTCCTGATGGGTGATGGGCTTACCGGCCTTGGCCCGGGCGAAGATGTCGTCAAGCTGCTCCGGTGTGGCCTGCACATAGAAGCAGTAGTCCAGCGCATGGTCGGACACGCGGCAGCCGTGGGCGTGGAAATAGTCGATGCGGTCGGTCAGCGCCCGGCGCATATCCTCCACGGTGTTGATGGGGTAGCCGACAACCTGCTCCAGACGGGCAACGTAGGCCGGGAAGTCCGGCTTGTCCGCCCGCATGGCCTTGTCCGGCCGGAAGGCGGGCAGCACAACGGCAGGGGCCGTGGGATCGGCGGCCAGCTTTTCATGGTAGCACAGATCGTCCGCCGGGTCATCGGTGGTGCAGATGAGCTTGACATTGGAGCGGCGGATGATACCCCGCACGCTCATGTCCGGCTGCTGCAAAATGGCATTGCACCGCTCATAGATTTCCATGGCGTTTTCGCCGCACAGGGGCTCCGTAATGCCAAAATAGCGCTGCAGCTCCAGATGCGTCCAGTGGTACAGGGGATTCCCGATGAGGTTGGGAATGGTTTCGGCCCATTTGCGGAACTTCTCCGCCGGATCGGCGTTCCCCGTGATGTAATATTCCGGCACACCGCACGAACGCATGGCACGCCATTTGTAATGGTCACCACCGAGCCAGACCTCTGTGATGGTATCGTAGCGCTTGTCCTCCCAGATCTCCCGGGGGTTGATGTGGCAATGGTAATCGATCACAGGCATGGCTGCGGCATGATCGTGATACAGTGTGCGGGCGGTTTCGGATTTCAGCAGAAAATCCCGGTTCATAAAGGGTGTCATGGCAATTCCTCCTGTTTGCGTTTTCTATTACAAGCATACCAGCCCGGGCCGCCGTTGTCAAGAGGGGGTGCGGGCATCATTTCCCGGAAAACGCAAAGTTTTTTCGTGGAATATGCGGAATTTGCGATATAACATTGTGAATATTGCGAATATTTCCGTTGACTTTCTGGGCAATGCCCTTTATGATAACAGAAGCGGGAAGGGGGGCGCATATGCGAAAAGCGGTATCTTTTGATCCACGGCAGGAAATGAGCCGGGCGGATTTTGAAATTCTGCATACCCGGGATACTTATCTGCGGGATGTGCAGCTGCATCACCATGATTTTTTCGAGGTTTACTTCCTCCTCTCCGGCGATGTCAGCTATACCATTGAAAGCCGGGTATACCATCTGATTCCCGGTGATCTGCTGCTGATCAGCCCCCGGGAGCTGCATCGCATCTGCATCCAAAGTGACCTCGCGCCCTATGAGCGGTATGTCCTGTGGCTGGATCCCCAGCTGCTTAGCCGCCTTTCTACAGAACAGACAGATCTGACACGGCTGCTGACGGCGGATCATGCGGCCCATGGCAATTTACTGCGGCTGCAGCCCCAGCAGCGCGGCACCATGCAGCAGCTGCTGGAACAGCTGTGGGAGGTGGCGGACTCCCGGGAATATGGGGCGGATCTGATCCGGGAAAACCTGATCGGCCTGATTGTGGTGCTGCTCAATCGGCTGTCAGGGCAGCACGACAGCGACCGGCTGGAGGAAGTGACACGCTCCAGTGTGGCCGTGTCGCAGGTGGTGGATTATATCAATCTGCATTATGGCGAGCCTCTGTCACTGGATATGCTGGCCGCCCGGGTCTATGTCAGCAAATACCACCTCAGCCACGAATTTCAGCGGCAGGTGGGCACCAGTGTCTACCGCTACATTCAGAAAAAGCGGCTGCAAATCGCCCGGCAGCTGCTGGCGCAGGGCTACCGGCCCAATCAGATCTTCAGCCAGTGCGGTTTCCGGGATTATGCCGGATTTTACCGGGCGTTTCGCAATGAATACGGTATCTCACCCCGGGAATTTGCCGCCGGGGCAGTGCAAAATCCATAAAATGCAGGAAAAAATCCGGCATGTCTATGGACAAACCGGCCAATTTCCGCTATGATAAACCAGATGATAAAAGGGGTCGCCTGCGGCCCGGAAGGAGAATGCGAATATGAACGAATTACAGCAGCAAATCAGTCAGATCGGCGTGGTGCCGGTCATCAAGCTTACCAATCCCCAGCGGGACGCGGCGCCCCTGTCCGATGCCCTGTGCGCCGGTGGCGTGAACGTGGCGGAGATCACATTCCGGGCAGCCGGCGCGGCAGAGGCCATGCGGATCATGGTGCAGCGCCATCCGGAAATGCTGGTGGGCGCCGGCACGGTGCTGACCACCCGGCAGGTGGACGAGACCATTGAAGCCGGCGGCAAATTCATTGTGACACCGGGCTTTGATCCGGAGCTGGTGCGCTACTGTCAGGAGCGGGGCATCACCATTTTCCCCGGCTGCACCACCCCCACGGATTACCATGCGGCCTACCGCTTCGGGCTGGAGGTTCTCAAGTTCTTCCCGGCGGAGCAGTCCGGCGGTCTGGCCAAGATCAAGGCTATGAGCGCACCGTTTCCCATGTTCAAGGTCATGCCCACCGGCGGCGTGAACCTGAAAAATCTGGCAGAATATGCCGCCAGCCCCATCATTGCGGCCTGCGGCGGCAGCTATATGTGCCCGGACAAGCTGATCGAGGCCGGTGCGTGGGATGAGATTACCGAGCTTTGCAGAAAATCCGTTGAAATCGTGAAGGAGGCCAGAAAATAATGGCAAGAATCATTACATTCGGAGAACTGATGCTGCGGTTGCAGCCTTATAACTATGAGCGCTTCGTCCAGTGCGACCATGTGGAGTTCACCTTCGGCGGCGGCGAGGCCAATGTGGCCGTCTCCCTTGCCAACTATGGCGAGGATGTGGCCTATGTCACCAAGCTGCCCACCCATGCCATCGGACAGGCCGCCGTCAATTCCCTGCGGCGCTACGGCGTGGATACCGGCAAGATCGTCCGGGGTGGAGACCGTGTTGGCATCTATTTCAATGAAAAGGGCGCGTCCCAGCGTGGTTCCGTCTGCATTTACGATCGGGCAAATTCCGCTATCGCAAAGGCAGAGCCCACCGATTTTGACTGGGATGCCATTTTTGACGGTGCCGAATGGTTCCATTTCACCGGCATTACCCCTGCACTGGGCGGCAATCTGGTTGAGATCTGCAAGCAGGCCTGCATTGCGGCGAAGAAGCACGGGCTGAAAATCTCCTGCGACCTGAACTACCGCGGCAAACTCTGGACCCGGGCCGAGGCCAATCGGGCAATGACGGAGCTGGCCCAGTACATCGATGTGTGCATCTCCAATGAAGAGGATGCCAAGGATGTTTTTGGTATCGAGGCGGAGGCCACCGATATCTACGGTGGCAGCCTGAACCACGAGGGCTACAAGTCCGTGGCCAAGCAGCTGGCAGACCGGTTCGGCTTTGAGAAGGTGGCCATCACCCTGCGGGAGAGCCATTCCGCTTTCGACAACGGCTGGAGCGCCATGCTCTATGACGTAGCTTCCGGCGAATACTGCTTCTCCAAGAAGTACGATCTGCACATCATCGACCGGGTTGGCGGCGGTGACAGCTTCGGCGGCGGCCTGATCTACTCCCTGCTCAACGGAAAATCCACCCAGGCCGCGGTGGAATTCGCCGTTGCAGCCTCTGCCCTGAAGCACTCCATCGAGGGTGACTACAACATGGTCACACTGGCCGAGGTGGAAAAGCTGGCCGGCGGCGATGGCTCCGGCAGAATTCAGCGGTAATTTTACAGAAAAACCCGCCGTGGCGCAGCCGTGCCACGGCGGATACATTTAGAAATATCAGGCCCGGTTGGGCAGAAGCTTTTCGGCCATCAGCTGTTTGACAGCCGCCAGCCGGCCTTCCGCAAAGGGGCTGGTCAACCCGGCCTCTTCCAGAAATGCCAGAAAATATGCCTGGGTTGTGGCCAGATTGCTCTCCAGCGCTGCAAGACCGGCACCGGACTGACTCTGCTCCAGCTGATATAGTTGCAGGGCGGCATCGTTGCTGACCACATAGCTGATAATGTACATGGGATTGGAGAAATAGTGGGTGATATTCACATAGCCACGGCTGTCCCAGCCGGTGCTGTCCAGCCCGTAGGCATGGCAGACGCTGCTGTACAGCTTTTCCACGTTTTCCACTGTCAGATCTTCACCCTGCAGCCGGTAGACCTGCTGCTCGAAGCTGGCCAGCGCCGCCTGCTCCACATACAGGCACAGGCAGTCGGAGAGTTTCAGCGCCGTCAGATCGCTTCCGCCGTCGGCGTAGAACAGGCTGAGATATTCCATGCCCTGTGAGAAAATTTCCGCCACATCCACACCGGCCACGCTGCCATAGCTGACGTAATCGCTGCAAAAATGGCCGAATTCGTGTGCAAAGGTCAGATGATCAAAGGTACTCCCGGCGGGATTCAGGAACACAAAGGGCTGATAATACCCGGGCAGGTACACTTCAAAGGATGCGTTATACTTGTTCGCACCGGGATGGATGCTGTAAAGGCCGTTGCGTTTCAGTGTGGAGAAGGCCTCTTCGATGGTGCCACCCATGGCTTCGGCCATGGAGGAGAGGTAGGCGAAGGTTTTTGCTTCATTGGAATAGGCCGTGCCCCGATCCCAGAAGTCGCTTTGCAGATGCTGCACATAGAGCGGTGTCAGCTCCTGCTGAATTTGATCCAGGTATTCGGTGGCCTGCGCAGGGGTGTAGTCCCGATAGTAGTAAAAATCGTAGGCAAAGGTGGTATAGTCACTGTAGCCCAGATGCTGGGCAAGCTGCTGCCGCACGGCGATCAGCTCCACATAAACCTGCGCCATCCGGGTGCCATAGCGGGTGAAATAGGCATCGGAATAGTTGTCCATCGAACCGGCCTCGGCACTGACATCATAGTAACGGTTCAGAAGCTGCGCCTCCTGCTCCAAAAGGGCAAGGGTCGTCTCGTCATACTGGCTGTCCGTTTCATAATAGTCAAAATAACCGGAACCGAAATATGCCTCATCCTCCAGCTGGGCGCGCAGGGGAGAGGCGGCCAGGGCCCGGTAAAGACTGTCCAGCGCGGCGTTGGCGGTGGCCTCGTTTTCCACGCAGAACTGGTGTTCCTGCGCCCAGTAGCTGTCGGTTAAATCCTCATAGTAATGGATCATGGACAGGGCATAGGCGGTGGAAAATCCGTCATACAGCTCGTAAAAATCCCAGATCCCGTCCGTCAGCTCCTCCACATCGGTGGCGTTCGCGGCCAGCGCGCAGAGATCGTCCAGCTTTTTCTGCATGGCATCCATATCCGGGCGGGTGTATTCCATGTCGGAAAAGGCAGGCGCGCCGGAGAGCACCCCCAGCAGATTATCCCAGTAGCCCTTCAGATCAATTCCGGAGCAGCCGGACAGCAGCAGACACGCCGCAAGGCACACGGCCAGCAGCCGCCGGAAAATAACACTGCGTCCCATCCTATCACAACCTTTCTTTGAAACCTCAGCAATGAGTTTAGCACAATTTGGATCCCATTGCAATCAAAAAGAAAAATTCCTTTACAATTTCCGGCCAACATGATAAAATGGAGACAGAAAACAGGAGGGAGAATGCCTATGTCACAGCTCGTCAAGGATATTACGGAGATCACCCGCTGCGGTGCCCAGTATCGGACGGAGCAGCTGGCCCCCATGGGGCTCAAGGGCTGCCATGCCAGCTATCTGGAGGTGATCTGTGCCGAACCGGGCATTTCACAGGATCAGCTGGCCCGGCGCATCTGCATTAACAAGAGCAATGTGGCCCGGCAGATCGCCGTGCTGGAGGAAGATGGTTTTGTGCTTCGCCAAAGCTCCCCCAGTGACAAGCGGATCATGGAGCTCTACCCCACGGAGCGGACGCTGCAGCTGCTGCCGCGCATCAAGAGCATCCTGACAAACTGGGAAGAGTGGCTGACGCAGGATCTGACAGAGGCGGAGGTGGCCATGGTCGCCCAGGCGCTGGTGAAAATGAAGTCCCGCGCCACGGCCTGCATGGAAGAGTAAGCTGTAATTCAATTCAAAAGCGTTAAAATGGGCCTGCTGCAAGGGGATTGTTTTGCAGCAGGCTCCTTTTTTGCAGCTCCACTTTCCGGCCATCCGGAAGAATGTGGGTTTGGAAATGCTGAAAAGCCCCGGCCATTCGACCGGGGCTTTTGATTGTGGCGATTGAGAATTACTCGAAGATCTCGGTGACAACACCGGAACCGACGGTACGGCCGCCTTCACGGATAGCGAAACGCAGGCCCTTCTCGATAGCGATGGGGGTGATCAGCTCAACGTTCATAACAACGTTGTCGCCGGGCATGCACATCTCAACGCCCTCGGGCAGGGTGATGATGCCGGTCACGTCGGTGGTACGGAAGTAGAACTGG
>CAYSJX010000060.1:0-8792 GCA_964431445.1 uncultured Oscillospiraceae bacterium
AAACCGTTGATATTACTGCATTTTTTCAAAAAGTTCTGTATCGCCACTCGTACCAGCAAAAGAGCCGCTTTTGTCTGCCTGACAAAAGCGGCTCTTTTGAATGATGTTTGCCTTCGGCAAATGATGTTGGGCGTTGCCCAATGATGCCTTGCTAATGATGTGTGGCTTCGCCACATTTTATGGCAAACATCGCATCATAGCGAGTAAAACGAGCTGCATCATGATGCGCAGCATAGCATCATATCGGCGCAAGCCGATGCATCATTGAATGTACCGCTTTTGGATATTTTTATCAGGATGCTGTTTCATGAAGGAGAATAAGCTTGCAGAGCTTTCTATGGAATTTTCAGTTGACATTGTTGAATTGGTAAAACACCTGAAATCCATGCGAGAATCCATTATCTCTAATCAAATCGGCCGAAGCGGCACAAGTATCGGAGCGAACATCCATGAGGCGCAATATGCCCAAGGCCGAAAAGATTTCATCTCCAAACTTGAAATTGCCTTAAAGGAAGCAAGCGAAACAGGATATTGGCTTGAGCTTTTACATAGAACGGAATACATTGATGATCAAACCTATAAAACTCTTGCCACAAAATGTACATCTTTGCGCGTAATGCTGATTGCATCATGTAAAACAGCAAAGGAGCGCACTCCCTGACGACCCGCATTGTCGTGTCCATTTTTATCTAAAGTCGTCGCTACACCCCCGTTTTCCCGAGTTGTATGTCGGGAAAACGGGGGTGTACGTTTATCCAGAGGAATTTCCGCACCAGCGCGCGCCGATTCGCAATAATATGCTTTTTTGCGTTCCCGCGCCCGTTCCGGGCACCATATCAATGCTCTACGCGTGAAAAGCAAAGCCCACGGCGGGAGGCCGTGGGCTTGGGGTGTCTGGTTCGGATCAGCAGTGCTTACTGCTCGTTGCGGGCATCCGGCTGCTGTGTTTCTTTCTTCTTTTTAAGCAGAAACAGGATGACAAAGACGATCAGGCCCAGTGCCACCAGACTCAGCACCACCCACAATAAGATGATGCTGCCGCCGGGGGCGGTCGGCCCGGCCACCGTGGCGACATCGCCGGAGCAGATATCGCACTTGCTATCGCCGTCTTCATCCACGCATCCGGTCAAAGTCTTGCCGCAGAGGTCACAGTTGTGATCTTTGTTTCCATCGGCGCATTCGGTCAAAGCCTTGCCACAGGTATCGCACTTGTGATCCTTGTTATCATCGGCACATTCCGTGACGGGCTGACCGCAGTAGGCGCAGTCGTGGGAGCCATCGGCGGCCTTATGCTCGCCCATGTCCTTGCCGCAGAAATCGCACTTGTGATCTTTGTCGTCATCGAAGCATTCGCTCAGGTCTCTGCCACAGAAGTCACATGTGCTGTCTTTGTCCTCGTCGGTGCATTCGGTCAAAGCCTGGCCGCAGTAGGCGCAGTCATGGGTTCCATCGGCCGCCTTGTGCTCGCCCACATCGGCCTTACAGACATCACACTTGTGATCCTTATTGGCATCGCTGTGCGCCAGCCTGGAGATGGTCTCGCCGGCATGCATCACCTTCCCGCAAAGCTTGCAGCATTCATCGCCGGTGTAGCCCTCGGCGGCGCAGGTGGCATCCTTCTTGCCGGTGATGGTGGTTTCGGTATGCTTGCAGCCTTCGCCGCAGGTCTGGCAATACTTGCTGCCGCCGTTGCCGGTTTTCCAGTCGTGGCTCTTACTCTCACCTGTCCATGTGCTGCAGCAGGGGTAATACTGCTTATGGGTGGACGCGCCCTCCGATTTCCACTGGGCCTGCTGGGCATGGTTGGCGCTGTTCTTTTCGCCGTAGGATGTGCCGCACACGGAGCAGGTAGCCGCAGCCTTACATGTGGCCTTGCCGCCGGAATGGGAGGCTTCCTCCGCATGGGCAGCGCAGCAGGAATATTCCTTCCAGTGCTTGCTGCCGTCATGCTGCCATGCGCCAGGCTTTCCGGTGTGGTTGGACGGATCCACGCTGCCGGTCGTCTCGCCGCACTTGGTGCAGGTGGAAGGCGTCTTGCAGGTGGCCTTGCTCCAATCGTGGTCACAGGCCGTCTGGTTGAGGGTGTAGAACTGGAAGATAAACTGTCCCGCTTTGGCCTCGTCCAATCCGTACACCGTGTAATACTCCAAAAAGTATTCCAGATACCGGGGTTTGTCATTGTGTGTAGCGTTAACGCTCTTGATATAGTAACCATCCGAAGCTGTCTCCAGTGTGAAGATGGTGTACTGCCCGGCTGCGCTCACCAGACGCACATTGTATTCATCCATGTAGAGGTACTTGCCGTCCTCGGTCACGAAGCTGACGTTGCCGTCCGCGCCGATCTTCACCGTGAACAGGCAGCCGTCTTTCGGGACAGTGAGCACGCCGGTGGAGTTATTGAGGGTCGTGGTAGTTGTGGTCAGCTCGTCCTTCGAGCTACCACTGGTACTATTGGTATAGGTATAGCTGGCAGCCGTATTCACAACACCGCTGGCCGGGTTGTAAATAAAGACCTTGCTGCCATTGGTAAGGGTGTTCAGTCTGGTGGCTTCGTAGCCCTTTTCGATCTCGCCGGTGCTGCCGCCAGTGTTGCCACCGGTGCTGCCGCTGTCACCATCTCCGCCGGTAGAGGCCGACTGTCCGTTGAGCTTGTATAGGGCAATATCCTTCTGTGTAGCCTTGTAGTAGAAACGGAATCTGGAGGCAGTAGGGTTGAATTGGAACGGTGCAGTTCCGTCTTTTACCGTGACGGTTCCGTTCGCACAGGCGATTGTCAGTGCCACCGGCGCATCGCTGAACCCGATCGTATTTTTCGATGTGCTGCCCTTCAGGTACTTCCCGGCTTTTTCCCCGCCGAGCAGCTTGAAGCTGTAGCCGCCACTGCACGCTGCCACCTGCACCTGCAGCGGCTCAAGCTCTGCCGTAGGGGTGATGGTGCCGTTGCTAATGGTTGCAGCCACATGGTTGCCATCCGCGTCGATGCCGTTGAAAGCACTGGCTTCCGTCTTGGATTTTTCATACACGATCAGGTAGATGCCGGACCAATCTGTCTGGCCGGTCGTCACCTTGACATATTTGCCATCGGAAACCGCGGGCTGTTCCGCGCCGCAGCGGGAGCAGGCACCATTCTTATAATCGTGGCCCAGTGCGGAGACTGTGGTGGCATAGATCCGGTTTTTACAGGCCGAATCGGAGAATTTGAGGTGGCAGGTGTTGCACTGCCAGTATTCCACGCTACCGTCCTCCATACAGGTGGCCGCAACGGCACTGACATGGGTGGCACTGTTGTGATCACAGTCCGGTGTGCCGCCGTTGGAGGGGGAAATCAGGGACTTGGGAACATCTTTGCCGAAGACCATCCACGCAAGCTCCGGATAATCGATGAACACATTGCGGTTGCCCTGCACGTTCTCCACCTGATCGTTGCGACCCATTTCCCATTCGTCCACCGGGTCCAGCTCCATCCACTGCAGGAGGGTGTCCAGACTCTCGATGACCTTTTTGCCGTCCGAACCACTGGTGGAGCCGGTATTCCGGAACAGGTTGGGCTCTTCCCAGCGGCACCAGACATACAGGAAAATTCGGGCCACATCGCCCTTGATATTGTCGTTGATCTCTACCAGATCATCACTCGGGCTGTAATAAAGCACCTCTTTGCCGCTGTAGGAATAGGTACTGTAGCCGGAGATCACGCCGCGCACATTACCCATGGTATAGTTGCCGCGGGTGGAATTGACCGTGCTGTTCGTTGGGCGCAGATGATGCAGATCCGCACCGGCACCGGACTCGTAAAATGTTCCGTGGCTCTTTGGCCAGACATGCTCCCGGTTCATGGAGTCATCGCCTTTCACATCGCTGTAGAAGAAGACGAATGTATTGGGAACATCGGCGCTGGAGTCCGTCTTGGGCCAGTATTCCTGCAGGCCATTGCTACCATTGTAGCTGACATAATATGTGTGGGTCGACGCCATCAGGGTATGCAGCGCCTGATACAGCTGGTTGTCATCCGTATCGGCACAGTTGGTTGTGCCCCCGGCCGTGGATGAGAGCTTGTCCCAGGTGTAGCTGCCCGTGTAATAGGCCAGCGCCTGATCGCTCAGGGAGGTACAGGTCTCATTTCTTTTGCCTGTATTGTGTTGCAGGTTACCTGTGGCTGCGTGGGCCTGCTGCGGCAGTGCGCCGGCCAGCACCGACAGCACCATCACAAGCACCAGCAGCACAGACATGGTTCGCTTTGCGGACTGGATCATGGAAAATCGCCCTTTCTTTATTTGATAGCTCATGCATTATATCACACCTCCCCCCGGAATGGAAGAGCCATTTCGCCGGTTTCCGTGGTTTTTCGCCGCAGCACCGGTGTAAAAAAGAACCGTCATTGCGAACCAGTGCGTACACTGGTGTGGCAATCCCCCCGTCCTTCCGGAATGTCAGAAAAACAGGGAAAATTGTACCTCTATCCGGGGGATTGCCACGTCGGCTTCGCCTCCTCGCAATGACAGCAGGGTCTGGTTTGGCAATATCCCGGTTGGTTCCACCCGGCCATTGTAGGGGGCGGCGCCCTCGACGCCCCTCTTGCACCAAAAGTGCGCACAATGTTCCCCATATGTCGTAGGGGTGACCATCGGTCGCCCGCCACGTTTCCAATATTGTGTGGCCGGAATATACGCAAAATTGCACAGTTTCATGTAAAAATCAAAGATTTTCGACACATTCCGCATTAGAGAATGCAGCGGGCGACCAATGGTCGCCCCTACGGTACCGGGTGCCCGGAATGGGTGACAAAGGGGCGTCAGGGATGCCGCCCCCTACGGTGCGTTGCCGAACCCGGGTGCAGCGGGCCGATGTGCCTCAATCGGCCCCTACGGTGGGATGCAAAAACTGTCATTGTGAACCAGTGCGCACACTGGCTCGCAATGACAGCAGGACTTTAGTAGATTGCCACGTTGGCCTTCTCTCAATGTTTACAGGCTTTTGGACAGATTGCACCGGAGGACGGCTTGGGGCCATCCTCCGGTGCGGATTTTACTGTGGTTTTTTCTGTGCGCCGGTCAGGGCCCGGCACAGCCGCGCGACACGGCTGGCGTTGATCAGCAGCTGCTGCCGGGACACGGTGCCATCCTTCAGCCCCCGCAGAATGCTCTTATAATCGCCCTTGCCGCCGGGCATGACCAGATCGCCACCCGCTGCGGCAATATCCGCCGCCTTCGCCGGCGCATGGCGACCCTGGCTGAGCATGCCGGAGGCCACCAGCCAGTCCGTCATCACGATGCCCTGATAACCGCACTCGCAGCGCAGGAAATCCTCGATCAGATCCCGCCGTTGGGAAGTATGCACCCCGTTGAGCAGGTTGTAGGAACTCATCAGTGCGTGGGGCTGCGCCTTGCGGATGCAGATCTCAAAGCCCCGCAGGTAAATCTCCCGCAGTGCCCGCTCGCTGATCATGCTGTTGTTGCCGTTGCGGTTGGTCTCCTGATTGTTGGCGGCAAAATGCTTAATGGTAGTTCCGCAGCCGGGATGCTGCTGCACCCCGAGGGTGAGCGCCGCGGCAAACTCGCCGCTGAGCAGCGGATCCTCGGAAAAATACTCGAAATTCCGCCCGCAACGGATATCCCGGTGGATATTCAGCGCCGGTGCCAGCCAAAGATGCACGCCGAAGCGCTCCATCTCCGCTCCCACCAGATCGCCGCACTGCTTCGCCAGCTCCAGATTCCAGCTCTGGGTCACCGCCGTTCCGATGGGAATTGCCGTGGCATACTGATCGTAGACCGTCGCGTTTTTCTTCGGCTTCGGGTTGAGCATGGACACGATCGCTGTAGCGGGGGCGGGCACAAAATCGAGTATGGTGGCAGGCATGGTCTCTCCGATGGCGTGGGCTCCCTTGCGGTCGATGGTGTAGTGCCGGCTCAGGCGCAGACCGGCCGGGCCATCCGCCATCACCAGGGGCGCTATACCCTCCACCATGCCGGTGGTCTCCCCCGCCGCGCCGGCCACATGGGAGCTGGCGTTGCCGATGATGCTCAGCACACCCATGCCGGCGCTGAACGCGCCCACGTTGAGATAGGCCAGCTGTTCATCCGGGAGCTGACGCACCTGCTCGTCAATGGGATACCGGGCATCATAGGAAATCTGCTCCGTTTCAATGGTCTCCGGCTCCACGCGCAGCACCGTCACGCCCTCCGGCAGCTGCACCGCGGGGCGATGCTCCGGCTTCCAGTCCACATGTGCGGCCTCCCCGCCGATGTGGCGCACCCGGCGAACCTCCACGGTGCGGGGAAGGCAGACGGCGGCGCAGACGGACGTATCGGTGCTGCTGGTGCCAAGGCGCAGCACATAGTCCCCCTGCTCCAGCACATAGGCAGAGCGCTCCGTGTCAAAAGATGATAGCTGCGTCAGGTCAAAGGACAGCTCCACCGTCCGGCTCTGTCCCGGCTCCAGCTGCTCCGTTTTCCGGAAGGCCGCCAGTGTCTGCCACGGCTGATCCAGCCTGCCCTCCGGCACGTTGACATACAGCTGCGCCACTTCCCGGCCGGGGCGGCTGCCCGTGTTCTTCACCGTGGCCCGAACCGTCACCCGGCTGCCCTCCACGGTTGTATCCTCCGCCGCCACAGCAAAGGTGGTATAGGACAGGCCAAAGCCGAAGGGAAACAGAGGCTTTTCCCCTACGGAGTCAAAATACCGGTAGCCGACATACACGCCCTCCCGATAACAGGTGTCCTCCGTCTGTCCAAAATCGCCGGCATGGCAATACTGCCCGACCGGGGCCCATGTGGTGGTCAGCTTGCCGCTGGGATACGCCCGCCCCAGCAGCAGATCCGCCAGCACCGTGCCGGTGTCCACCCCCAGCTGGGACAGCACCAGAATATTGCCGATTTCACCCAGTTCCGACAGATCCACCGGGCCGCCGGCATTGATCACCAGCATAAAGCGGGAATACTGCCGGTTCAGGGCCAGAATATCCCGTTTTTCCGACCGGGTCAGCCGAATGTCACCGGCCACGTCCGCCCGGTCATTGCCCTCGCCGGAGATGCGGGACAGCACATACACCGCAGTATCCCCCGCGCCGTCCAGCGGCAGCGTATACTCCGGTTCCGGCATGACGGCCCCCATGCCCTCCACGATCACATTGGTGTGCTTTTCTCTGGCCCGGGCCTTGATATCCTGAATAAACTGCTTTTTGGCCGCAACGCGGACATTGTCATACCCATCCAGCCACCCATCGGTGGTGACAGTAAAGCCCGCCTCCCGCAAGCCCTGCTCCACGGTGACAAAATAGCGGGAATTGACCTCGCCGGAGCCGGTGCCGCCCTTGGCCGTGTTTCGGGCGCCGTTTCCGTACAGGGCCAGCTCCCCCGCCTGCTCCAGCGGAAAAGCGCCGTTACTGCGCAGCAGCACGGTGCATTCCGGCAGCAGCGCGCGCAGACGAAGCAGATGCTCTTTTTCATATGGCTGCAATTGCATGGTGATCTTCCTCCCATATTGCCGGGCCCATGGCGACCGGCGGCATTTTCTTTTATTATGCAGGAAGCACGCCCCAATTGCAACCGCCAGTTTGGGTGAATTCGTCAGAAATGCGACAAAAACAGGAAAAATGTTCACTTGCGCCCCCGTCACCGAACAATCAGTGCCATTGCGCCCCAGTGCCGCAGCGCGGGTAAAAAAGAAGTGTCATTACGCCCCCGTCCCGCACACGGGTAAAAAAGAAGTGTCATTGCGAACCAGTCGCAGACTGGTGTGGCAATCCCCCCGTCCTTCCGGGTTGTTGGAAGACCGGGGGGATTGCCACGTCGGCCTCCGGCCTCCTCGCAATGGCAGCAGGGTCGGTTCGGCAATCTCCCGGATGGTTCCGCCCGGCCATTGTAGGGGGCGGCCGAGGCCATGACAAGGGGGCGGCAGGGATGCCGCCCCCTGCGGTGCGTTGTCAAACCCGGGTACAGCGGGCCGATGTGGGCGTTTTTTGGATTTTTCATGGGATTGTTTACAATTTCATCTATTATTTTCCCGCGGGGTGTGTTATAATGAACACACTATGACCATATGAAGGGGAATACTATGGGACTTATTACGAAACTGTTTGGAACCCGCTCCCAGCGGGAGATCAAAAAGCTTCAGCCGGTGCTTGATCAGATCCTTGCGCTGGAGGAGCCATACCGCGCGCTGACGGACGAGCAGCTGCGGGGCAAGACGGAGCAGTTCCGGCAGCGTCTGGCCGAGGGCGAAACCCTCGATGACATTCTGCCGGAGGCTTTTGCCGCCATCCGGGAGGCTGCGGATCGGGTCATTGGCCTGCGGCCGTATCCGGTGCAGCTGCTGGGTGGCATCGTGCTGCATCAGGGGCGCATTGCGGAGATGAAAACCGGCGAAGGTAAAACCCTTGTGGCCATTCTGCCCTGCTACCTCAACGCCCTGACCGGCCTCGGCGTGCATGTTGTGACGGTCAACGATTATCTTGCCAAATACCAGTCCGAATGGATGGGCAAGGTATACCGCTTCATGGGTCTGACCATCGGTCTGGTGATTCCCGGCATGACCCCGGCGCAGCGCCGGGAAAGCTACGCGGCGGATATCACCTACTGCACCAACAACGAGCTGGGCTTCGACTATCTGCGCGACAACATGGCCCTGTATCAGGCGGAGCTGGTGCAGCGCGGCCATAATTTTGCCATTGTGGACGAGGTGGACTCCATCCTGATCGATGAGGCCCGCACCCCGCTGATCATTTCCGGCAAGGGGGAAGACAGCAGCAAGCTCTATGAAATGGCGGACTACTTCGTCTCCACCCTGCACCGGCAGGT
>CAYSJX010000061.1:0-8712 GCA_964431445.1 uncultured Oscillospiraceae bacterium
GGATCGGAGATCTGTATGTGGCCTTTGAGCAGCTCAAGCAGAAGCTGGCAGCCCAGGGACTTTTCGACCCGGCCCATAAAAAGCCCATTCCCCGCTATCCCGGCACCATTGGCATTGTCACCAGCGCCTCCGGCGCGGCGGTGCATGATATGCTGAGAATTTTACGCAGGCGATACCCTCTGACCCGGGTGTTGCTGCTACCGGCCAGAGTCCAGGGCGCAGAGGCCCCCGGAGAAATTGCGGCGGCCATTGCCTACGCCAATCATTTCCATTTGGCGGACCTTCTAATCGTGGGCCGGGGCGGCGGCAGCATGGAAGATCTCTGGGCCTTTAACGAAGAGATCGTTGCCCAGGCCATCTATGCGTCCGAAATTCCCGTGATTTCCGCTGTAGGCCATGAGCCGGATGTGACCATTTCCGATTTCACCGCCGATCTGCGGGCGGCCACTCCCTCCAACGGTGCGGAGCTGGCGGTGCCCGATCAGGATGCCCTGCGCCAGACCCTTGACAGTATGAACGCTGCCATGGTAACATCCCTGCGCCGCCAGCTGCATGCGGCACGGCAGCATTTGCAGGTCCTCTCCGGCAGTGCCGCGCTCAAAAGCGCGGACGGGTATCTCCAGCAGCGCACAAAGGCGCTGCAGCTGCTGCAAAGCAGACTTTCCGCCGCAGGGCAGCGGCAGGTGAACCAGAAAAATCAGCGCTTTATTGCCCTGACAGCCAAGCTCGATGCCATGAGCCCCCTGAAGGTGTTGACCCGGGGCTACGCCATGGCGCTGGGTCAGGACGGGAAGGTGCTGCGCTCTGTGAAACAGGTGCAGCCGCAGGATTCGGTCTCCATCCGACTGGCGGACGGAACCATACACGCAAATGTGATAAATGTGGAGGAAAAGAGCTTATGAACAGTGAAAACAGAACTTTTGAGCAGAATATGCAGCGGCTGGAACAGATTGTCCGTGCCATGGAGCGGGGCGATGTGCCGCTGGAAGAAAGTTTGCAGCTGTTCAAAGAGGGGACTTCTCTGGTGCAGCAGTGCGGCAAGCTGCTCGATGAAGCGCAGTTGCAGGTGAAAATGGTCATGACCGCGCCGGACGGCTCTCCGGTGCTGGAGGATTTTGCCGATGAAGAATGAGCGCTATGTAGCCTTTGTGGAGCAGTTCCTGCAGGACTATCTCGCACTCTTCAACGCGGAGCCCCAGAAAAAGCTGTATGATGCCATGGGCTACAGCCTTCTGGCCGGGGGCAAGCGGCTGCGGCCGGTGCTAACCTTCGAATTTTGCCGCATGTGTGGCCGAAACTGGCAGGACGCGGCCCCCTTTGCCGCCGCTGTGGAGATGATTCACACCTACAGCCTCATCCACGATGATCTGCCCTGCATGGATAACGATGATTTCCGCCGTGGCCGCCCCACCAATCACAAGGTCTACGGGGAAGATCTGGCCATTTTGGCGGGAGATGCCCTCCTGACGGATGCTTTCGCCGTGGCCGCCGGGGCGGATTTGCCGCCACAGGCCATTGCCCGGGGAATAAAGGTGCTTTCACAGTGTGCCGGCTCCGCCGGAATGGTGGGCGGGCAGGTGCTGGATGTGATGAGCCAGCAGCGTTGCCTTTCCCAGCAGGAGGTGCTGGACATTCAGAGCCGGAAAACCGGCGCGCTGATCCGCGCGGCGTGTGTGCTGGGTGTCATTGCAGGCGGCGGCAGTGAAGCGCAGATGCATGGGGCAGAGGAATTTGCCGATGCGCTGGGGCTGGCGTTCCAGATTCGGGACGATATGCTCGATGTGATCGGAACCGCCACGGAAATGGGTAAAAATGTGGGCATGGATCAGGATAAAAACACCTTTGTCCGGCTTTACGGGCTGGAAAAGTGCGAAGAGCTGGTAAAAGCCTATACCGATCGTGCCATTGCCGGGCTGTCGGTTTTCGAAGACCGGGAAGATCTTGTCACGCTCGCAACCGACATGACGAAAAGACGCAGCTGATAAAAACAAGAAACTGTCATTGCAACCGGCGCACCGGTTTTGCAATGACAGTTTTTTGCATTTACGCTTCATCCAGCAGGTCGGAAATTTCCTGCATCCGCTCAATGGGGAAGGGGGGATTGGCGACGGGCTTCATGGCGATGGACATGAGCTTGACGGGATTATCATCCGCAGCAACCCGGTTGGAGCTGAGACTGCCGCAGCGCTTGCAGCGGTGGATCAGGGCCCACTCGCCCTTGTTGCGCACCCAGACCGCCACAGGCTCCATAATACCGCCGCAGTCGGCCTCCCGGTCGCCCGGCTCAATGTCCAGATGGAGGCTGTGCAGGCAGTAGGGGCAGTGATTGCGGTGCTCGCTGGAAGCCCCTTCCGGCACTACAAGGCGGCCGCAGAAGCTACAAGTAAATTCCTCCGTGCAGGCGTGATTTTTATAGTACCCTTTTTCAAAGGACTGGCGCTTGTGTTCCCGGTTCATAGGTATTCCTCCAATTTTTCTCGATCATAACACAGTTTCTCCGGGAATGCAACCGAATTTTTCCTGTTTGGGGATTGCACAGTGGATTTGGCTGTGATCATATGTAGAAAACATTAACAATGGAGGACTGTGTGATGGAATTTCTGTACAGGTTATCCACTTCCCGGGCGATGGGGATTTATCTTCTGATCTTAATGCTGCTGGTGGCGGCATTGACGGCCATCGTGCTGTTTTCTCTGCATATCATCCGAAGCTCGGCAGACGCAGCCGCGGCAGAGCTGGGCGACGGAAACGGGAAAAAGCGCAAACGCGGCGGCGCATCCCGCTTTTCCAATCTTTCCCGCATCGATCAGCTGCCGCCGGAAGAGACGTTGGATTACGGCTTTTACGGCCTGAAAACCATCTGCCGGGATTTTCGCAACTTCGCCGCCAACAAGCTGGGGCTTTACTATGAGCTGGCGGACATACGCCGCTTTATTGCCGGAATGGGCATCAGCCCGCTGGTGATTTTGCGGGGCATGTCCGGTACAGGCAAGACATCGCTGGCCTACGCCGCCGGAGAATATTTCGGAAATCCCTCCACCATTGTGCCCATTCAGCCCATGTGGAAGGAACGATCCGACATTCTGGGCTATTTCAACGAGTTTACCAAACGGTTCAATGAGACCCGCCTGCTGATGAAGCTTGACGAGGCCGGCGGGACGGACGATATCTATATCACCGTGCTGGACGAGGTGAACATCGCCCGCATTGAATACTATTTCGCGGAATTTCTGTCCCTGCTGGAAATTCCGGATCCGCAGAAGCGGACGCTGGATGTGGTGCCGGACAGCTGGAACAGCGATCCGGAGCGAATCGTGGACGGAAAGCTGGTGCTGCCGGAAAACATGTGGTTCATCGGCACAGCCAACAATGACGACTCTACCTTCTCCATCTCCGACAAGGTCTATGACCGGGCGGCCGTGCTGGATCTGGAAAAGAAAAGCGACAGCTTCGCCGCCCCTGAGACGCAGGTTGGGCATGTCAGCTACAGCGGCCTTCGCCATCGCTTTGAGGAAGCGGTGGAAGGGGCCTCCCTTTCCCCGGCCGGGGCAAAGGCGCTCAAGGAGCTGGACGATTATCTGACGGAGACTTTCCGCATTTCCTTCGGCAACCGCATTATGCGGCAGCTGGAACGGTATGTGCCCATTATGATCGCCTGCGGCGGCACGGAGGAGGGGGCGCTGGATGATTTTCTGACCAGAAAAATCCTGCGCAAGCTGGAACAGCTGTCTCCGGCGCTGCTGCATCGGCAAATTCCGCAGCTGCAGCAGCGGCTGAACGCCCTGTTCGGTTCGCAGGCGCTGCCTCAGTGTCAGGCGTTTCTGAAACGTCTGGCGGGCTCTATCTGACAGGAGGCCGGTATGAACGAGAAGAAAAGCAAAATATCCGCCCAGACCGCCTCTTTGATCGCCTGTGTGACAGTGATTGCGGCGGCGGGACTTCTGGCCGTACTGCTGGCCATGAGTCTGCTGGGGCTGCTGCATCCACGGGGCATCCGCATTACCCTGTATACCCCCAATGCGGCATACGTCTATGACGACACGGAGCATATCGGCAACGAGCCGAAGATCACCGCCGGGGCGCTGGCACAGGGGCACAGCCTGCAGGTGACCGGCCTGCCCCGGGGAACGCTGGTGGGCAGCTATGAAAACAAGCCACAATTCGTCATCACCGACGAAACCGGTGCGGATGTGACAAAGCTCTACCATATCACCGGACAGTACGGCACCATGCAGATTTTGCCCCGGCATATTTCGCTGCACTGCGACGGGCAGGAAAAGCTGTATGACGGGGAGCCGCTTTCCTGCGGCGAGGCTAAGGTGATCAATCCTGACAGTCTGCCGGAAGGCCACACACTGCAGCAGGACGGTGGCAACAGCATCACCATGCCGGGGAGCGCGCGCTGCGCCCCGGATTACCGGAACGTGAATGCTGCCGGTGCGGATGTGACCGGGCAGTATGAAATTCAGGAGCGGTTTGGAGATCTGGTCATTCAGCCCATCCGCCTTTATTTCGAAACGGAAAGCGCGCAAAAGCAATATGACGGCGAACCTCTGACCTGCGACAGCTGGAAACCCACCGGCGGCATTTTGCTGGCCGGGCACACGCTGGATGTGACCGTAACAGGCACCCTGACCGAGGCGGGAACAGCCCCCAATACCATGAATATTGAGATCACGGACGAAACCGGCAAAGATGTCTCCGCCATCTACGATGTGGAGGTGAACGCCGGTATCCTGACGGTATCCCCAAGGGCCATCAAGCTGCGCACCGAAAGCGTTACCACCATCTATGATGGGGCCCCGTTACAGGCGAGCCGGTGGGAGATGGTGAGCGGCAGGCTCATGCCCGGCGACCGGGTGGAAGCTTCCTCCATCGCCAGCCTTGCTCAGCCCGGCACCATAGAAAACACCATGCGCTTTACGGTGGTGGACGAAAAGGGACTGGATGTCACAGGCCGCTACCAGATCAGCGTTGACACGGGCACCCTGACGATGCAGCCCCGCCCTATCACCATCCGAACCGGCAGCGCAACGGAGGTTTTTTGTGAACAGGTGCTGCAATGCAATGATTATACCGTGATCGCCGGTTCTCTTGCGGAGGGAGACAGCATGATTATGACCGGATGCTTCCTGTTTGAGGTTGGTTCCTGCGACAATGCACCGCTTGAACTGCTGGTGCTGCAAAACGACCGGATCGATGTCACGGCCTGTTACCGCATCAGCTATGAATACGGCAGGCTGGAGCTGACCTCCGGCTGACACAGAAAGGGGAAGGAGCATGGAATACTGCGCATATCCGATCAGCCGGCGGTATCTGGGCTATGAAGCCCGGATGCGGAAGCTGGCCAGACGGCTGCAATGGCTGCGGCGGCATCTTGTGCTGGTGCTGCTGGCTCTTTGCGCCCTGATCGCCGCTTTTTGCTGCTTTCTTGGGCAAATCGGCACCTTTACCGCCCCGCTGCGATGCAGCGACTGTGTCTATGGAGAGAAGCAGATCGTTTCCTGCCGGGCCTTTCTGGCAAAGCCGGAGTATGAATATGCCACGGCAGAGGGCGCCTGGGCCGGGGAATTTCCCTCCACGCCGGGTACTTACCGCATCCGTGCCGTCACCCGGGACGGTTTCGGCAGACCCCGCTACACGCCGGAACAGACATTTGTCCTTTCGCCCCGGCCTGTCAGCGTGGATTTTGCAGACAACAGCTATATCTACGGGGAAATGTGCCAGTTCTGGGCCATGGAACAGCTGCGATGCGCCGGTCTTGCCAAGGGGGATGTTCTTGCGGATACCACGCTGGAAATATCCATGGATGCGGGCAGAAATGTCACCGTCCGGATACAGGGCCTGCGCATTGAAAACGCCGATGGCCGGGATGTGACGGCTTGCTACCTTGTCAGCTGCAAGGATGGCCATTTCGCCGTACAGCCGCGCCCCATTACCGTCACTGTGGAAAACGAAGAAAAGCTCTATGACGGCACCGACTGGGCCGGTGGCCGCTGGCAACTCGATGGCACGCTGGCACCGGGAGACAATCTTTCCTGTACCATTGACCCCCTGCCGGCGCAGGCGGGAACCTACGACATACAACCGGCAGTTTCCGTTCAGGATGCGGCCGGGGAGGATGTGACGGCTTTTTACACCATCACCATCCACTCCGGTACCCTGACGGTGCATCCCCGGCCCTTGACCATTTCCACCGGCAGTGCCTGCAGGGTCTACAACGACAAAGAACTGACGGAAAATTCATGGGAATTTGTCAGTGGGGAAATTCTCGACGGCCATCGCCTGCAGGTGAAGGTGACCGGCTCCTGCCGCGCCGTGGGAAGCGCGCTGAATACCGCCACCGTGCAGCTGTTTGACAGAGAGAACGAGGATGTAACGGAAAATTACGCCATCACGATACAATACGGCAAGCTGGAAATTCAGCCCATTGAGCTGGTCATCCGCACGGACGGCGCCGAAAAGATCTATGACGGTCTGCCCATTGAAGCCGGAGGCGAGCTGGTCAGCGGACATGTTTTGAAGCACCATCGGCTGAAAATCACCCCAACGCCCTTCGGCCCCGATGCCGGGAGCTATCAGAACAGTCTGCATGCCGCCGTCTACGATTCCCGGGGCAAGGATGTGACGGCGGACGGCTATCACATCACAATAGAGTGCGGAACCCTGCAAATCAAGCGCCGCCCCATGACCTTTGAGTCCGGCAGTGCCACGAAATATTATGACGGTGAGCCTCTCACCCATGAAGAATGCTGGCGCGTGTCGGGCACCTTCGCCTCCGGCGGTGGAAATCAGTTTCTGACCGGTGTGGCATATTCCGGTTCGCAGACCGAAGTGGGCAGCAGCCCCAACACCTTCGAGGTCACCATTTCCGTGCCGGGCCAGCCACCGACCACCCATAATTATGACATCACCTATATTTACGGCACCCTGACTGTCCTGCCATCCGAAGAGCCTGAAACGTATCCAAAAGCCGATATAGATAGTTCCTATTCGGATAATACGGATCTTGGTATCAGTAATTCCAGCTTTGATACCACCGTTGCCATTGTCACGGGAATCGAAGGATTTCCAAGTATGAAGCACATATATCTGCGGCAGCAGTCCTACGGCGACTATACCACTCAGGGCTGGCGTGGCGCGGAGCCGGCACCTGGCTTTGAAAACGAAGCTTCGCCGCTGCTGTGGCTGGGGGAGTCCCGCTATGAACAGGGGGCCGGTGCAGCCGTCATACATCTGGAGCGGCTGAAGGGTTGCCCCGTTCTGATGCCCTGTTTTACGGTGAATTCCCCTGGCAATGCTTTCACCAATGGCGATGACCGCTATTTTGGCACCAGTCCGGCCGAGCTGGATATCACCCTGTATCCCGACACGGATCTTGCAGCTTTGCGGCAAAACTGCTGCCTCAGCGGCTGGTATTCCGATCTGGAATATGCATACCGTACCTACGCCTATGCGTGGTATCTGGATATCCCTGCTTCAACCCGGGAAGGGCTGGCCATCTGGGCCGAGAACTGCGGGTTGCAAAAGGACAGCGAAACCCTCATCGAGGATATCCGCATTGCCGTGATGTGTGCGGGAAGATATGACGCTAACACCCAAAACTATCCGGAGGGGGAGGATGACGTTCTGTATTTCATCAATGTGGCCCGAGCGGGCATTTGCCAGCAATTTGCCAGCACCGCCACACTGGTATACCGCCTGTTCGGTATTCCCGCCCGGTACACCGTTGGGTTCAGCACTTCTGCCCTGAACGGTGAGGAAGTGAAAGTGACGGAAAAAGATGCCCACGCGTGGACGGAGATCTATCTCGACGGCCTCGGCTGGATCCCGGTGGACGCAACCCCCGGCGACGGTGGCGGTATGGGGGAAATTCTGCCGGCCAAAGCCATCGGCTACCAGGCCTCCAAAATTTACGATGGCAAGGCGCTAAATGTTTCCAACATCCACTCCTGCGTGCTGGAGGAGGGCTTTCTGCTCTACGGCCACTCCATTGAAGCCGTGTACAAGCCGGTGGACGATCTGGTAGCCCCGGGTGACTATGAGCTGCCGATTGCCTCTTATCGGATAGTGGATGAAGCCGGAAACGACGTGACGGCGCAATATGATGTCAGTTTTCTGCCCGGGAAGCTGTCTATTTTGAAGCGCCCCATCACCATAACCACCGCTTCTGCCGAAAAAAGCTATGACGGCATGCCCCTGCGCAGTCCCCACTACTGGATCAGCAGTGGCACTCTGGCCCCGGGGGACTATCTGGAGCTGAAACTTCCCACCCAGCGGACAGAGCAGGGCAGCACGAAAAACGAACCTGCCTCCGTGCGGATCCTGCGAAATGTCAACGGCAAAACCATCGATGTAACCGATTATTATCGCATCGAGTGTATATACGGTTCTCTGACGGTGACGTAAAGCCATGCGGCTGTTCTGACCCGGCGAAAAAATGCAGTGGGGCGTGCCGATTGCGGCACGCCCCTTCCCGTTATATATCAAAGGCCGGGTTCATGAAATACACGTTTTTCTCGTCAAGTTTCTGCCGCAGCAGCTCGATGGCCTCCCCAAACCGCTGGAAATGGACGATTTCCCGCTGACGAAGAAAACGGATCACGTCATTGACATCCGGGTCATCGGAAAGGCGGAGAATGTTGTCATAGGTGGTGCGCGCCTTCTGCTCTGCTGCAATCATATAAGAACAACTTTTGATTAAAAGTTCCA
>CAYSJX010000062.1:0-8693 GCA_964431445.1 uncultured Oscillospiraceae bacterium
AATACCGGCATTGTTGACCAGAATATCGATCACACCCACCTCACGCTCGATGGTGGCCACCAGCTGCTGCACCGCGTCCTCATCGGTCACGTCGCAGACATAGCCCTTTGCATCGATGCCAGCTTCCCGATAGGAGGCCAGGCCCTTGTCCACCAGCTCCTGCCGGATGTCATTGAAGACGATTTTCGCGCCGGCATTGGCCATGCCGCAGGCGATGGCGAAGCCGATGCCATAGGACGCGCCGGTGACCAGCGCCACCTTGCCGGAAAGATCAAACATGTTCATAGTAGTTCCTCCTGTGATTGTAGTAATTCGGTGTACGTCAATAAAAAGGGTGCCAGACCCTTGGCGTCATTTTCCACGACCGGTTCGCTGATGTAATAATCATAGCTTCCGTCCCGGCGGCGATTGTTTTCCGGGCCGAGGCCCGCCACCAGACAGATGCCGCCCAGATTCAGGGTACCATCGTCTCCGGTTAGATAGCGGCGGCAGATGCCGTCAAAAATATCCCGTCCGATTTTCGCGCAGGAACCATCCAGGATGCCCAGCCGGGCACCTTTCAGGAAAAAGTAGGCCACCATGGCCGAACCGGAGGTCTCCGGATAGTTGCCGGGCTGCCCAATGCGGTGGGGCACCTGCCAGAGCATCCCGCTGTCGGGATCAATCCAGCGCCGCAGGCCATCGGCCAGCTCCCGGGCGATGGAAACCATGTCATCCCGGAAGGCCTCGTGCCCCGGGGCAATCAGTTCCGTCACATCCACCAGCGCGGCGGCGAACCAGCCCAGACTGCGCAGCCACGGATTGGCGGAGCAGCCGTCGTGTCCTGCCCAGAAAGCCCGGCCGCTGGCATCATAGCCATGGCGGTACAGCCCCGTTTCGGGGTCATACATGTGGCGGCGCACCGTCAGAAACTGGCGGTGAATATCCTCGTACCCGGCGCAGTCTTCCAGCTCGGTGGTGCAGCGGGTGTAAAAGACCTGCGCCATATACAACCCGTCCAGCCAGACCTGATGGGGATAAATGGCCTTGTGCCAGAAGCTGCCCTCCTCCGTGCGGGGCTGATGGCGCAGCTGCTGCCGCAGGGTATCGATGGCCCGGCGGTATTTTTCCTCCCCGGTGGCGGCATACAGGTCAAACAGCACCCGCCCCTCGCAGATGTTATCCAGATTGTACTCTTCCTCCCGGAAGCCCAGCAGGGAGCCGTCCTCCCCCACATAGTAATCCAGAAACCGGTGGGCGAAATCAAAATAGCGCTGCTGCCCTGTAATGCGGTGCAAATTCAGCAGTGCGATCATCATGCAGCCATCGATGTAATTCCAGCCGCAGGTCTTGCCCTGCCGGATTTTTTCCACATTCCAGAGGGGACACTGGGGGGTGGAGTCGGTCAAAATCCGCTCCAGATACGCTTCGATCTGATTCATAGCTGCTCCACCTCGTCCACATGCTCCAAAATCAGCGGCGGCCCGTCCTGCCCGGACATCCGGACATTTTTCAGCCGCACTCTGCGAACCGAGTTGAAGTATAAACCCAGCTTGCAGGCTTTGTCAATATGATCCATCATGGCCGGATGGCCGGAGGACGCGTCCGGCCGGAAGGTAAAGCTGACATTTTCAATGCTCACGCAGCCGATGGGCTGCTCCGTCAGGCCATAGAAATAGCCCGCGGCCCATTCGCAGTCGGTGCATTGCATATCCCGGAAGGTAAATTCCCCCAGATAGGGGGTGGTATCGTCCACCGGGTGGGGCTCCTTGTCCCAGACCAGCTTCTCATGGCCGTCCGGGTCGCAGAAATAATACATGTTCATCACCAGCGGGGTCATCACATTATCCATGCGGATGTTGGAAAACTCCACCCGGTCTATCACGGCATATTTTCCCCGGCCCCGGCGGGTTTTGATCCGCAGGCCCCGGTCGGTATGCAGGAAATAGCACTGGCTGACGGAAAGATCCCGGATGCCGCCGGACATTTCGCTGCCCAGCACCATGGCCCCGTGGGCATACTCCATCAGGCAGTTGCGCACCACATGGGCCGTGGCCGGGGTGCGATATTTCATGCCCATGTACATTTTCCCGGATTTGATGGCGATGGCATCATCCCCCACGGAGAAGCGCACACCGATATAGCGCACATCATGGCAGCTTTCCGGATCGGTTCCATCAGTGTTGGGGCTGTCCTTCGGGGCCTCCACCGCAATATCATAAAAGGAAACTCCCTTGCAGAAGAAGGGATGGAAATGCCAGCAGGCGGAATTGCGCCCCAGCACCCCATGGAAGCAGATATCGCTGCAATGGTTGAGAAATACCAGCTTCGGCCGGCCGATTTTGCGCTGCTTGACATTTTCCCACCATGTGCCGTTGACGGCATTGCCATCGATGACACCCCGGCCCACGATTTTCACATTCCGGGCATAGTGGGCGCTGAGGAAGCTCTGGCGGCAGGGCATGGGCGCGCCCTCCCAGGAGCTGATTTGCAGCGCTTCCCCCGTGCGGGCATCGGTGATCTGCCCGGGCAGGAGGGGATAGTGATCCTCGCAGGGATCCGCCAGCAGCACGGCATCCTGCCGCAGCTCCAGCGTCATGTGGGATTTGAGCACCAGCGGCCGCACAAAGTAGGTTCCCGGCGGCACCGTGACCCGGCCATTTTCCGGGCAGGCATCGATGGCCGCCTGCAAAGCCGCCGTGTCATCGGTCTTCCCGTCCCCCACCGCGCCGAAAGCGCGCACATCGATGCAGGCGCTCTCCGGCAGGGTGCGCAGAGTGCGGCTGCAAGAGCCGATGCTGACCTGATACTCCGTATCCGGGGTCAGATCAAACAGAGAAAAAACATTGGTGCGCACGCCCCTCAGGGCGGGCGCACCGTTTACAAACACGTCAAAAGGTTCTTCAGCGTAGTACGGGCTGTGGCTGTCCAGCTCCATGCAGGCCGAAACCGCGCTGACATACAGCAGATGAAACTCCATGGCTCATCCTCCGACTGCCACTTCCCGCTCGATGAAGCGCTCGGTCTGCACATCGAACAGGTAGGCGCTCTGTGCCGGAATGGTGAAGGCAATGGTCTCGTCCATGGCCGGCGTTTCGTGGGGATTGACCTTCAAAATGGCGTTGGCATCCCCGATGTTGATATAGACATTGGTATTGTCGCCCAGCATTTCCGTCAGTTCCACGGTGGCGCTGAGAACATGGCCGTCATGCTGCCCGAGGGTGATCGCCTCCGGCCGGAAGCCAAAGTAGACCTCTTTGCCCTCAAATTCCGCCGTCCGGCTGCCAAGATACGCCCCAAGCTCCAGCTTCTGGCCGCCGACGCAGATGGCACCATCGTGGACGGTGCCCCGCAGGAAATTCATGGGCGGCTCCCCAATAAATCCGGCGACAAAGACATTACACGGCTTGAAATACAGCTCATAGGGGGTGCCCACCTGCTGGATATAGCCGTCTTTCATGATGACGATCCGGTCTGCCAGTGTCATGGCCTCCACCTGATCGTGGGTGACATAGATGGTGGTGGCACCGGTCTGGCGGTGGATCTGGGCGATCTCCGCCCGCATGGTGACACGCTGCTTGGCATCGAGGTTGGAAAGGGGCTCGTCCATCAGGAAGATCCCCACCTTGCGGATGATGGCACGGCCCACGGCCACTCTCTGCCGCTGACCGCCGGACAGGGCCCGGGGCATCCGGTCGAGATAGTCCGTCAGGCCCAGAATGGCCGCCACAGAGCGCACCTTCTGCTCAATCACATCCTCGTCCACGCCCTGCAGTGTCAGGCCGAAGGCCAGATTATCGTACACCGTCATCTGGGGATACAGGGCGTAGCTCTGGAAGACCATGGCCACCTGCCGCTGCCGGGGGCCCATATCGTTGGCGTACACCCCATCGATATAGAATTCACCGCTGCTGATATTTTCCAGACCGGCGATCATGCGCAGTGTGGTGGATTTGCCGCAGCCGGAGGATCCGACAAACACGATAAACTCACCCTTTTCGATCTCCAGATCGAAATCATGCACCGCATGGAACCCGTTGGGATAGATTTTGTTTAATCCTTTCAGCGTTAAGTAAGCCATTTCTTATCGCTCCTTTTTCAGATAGATGGTCACGTCCGGCTGTTTCCGGCCGCCCGGGCATCCCGGATCAGCCCTGTCAGCAGCCGTTTCATGCCGATCAGCAGCATATCATAGCCCATGCACAGCAGCCCGAACAGCAGCGGCTCCACGCCGATGGGCAGGATGTCAAAATTTCCGGTGGCGGACATGATGGTATAGTTGAGCAGGCTGTAGGTCACATACACGCAGAATATGACCACAAAGCCCAGCAGCAAATTCAGGCCGAAGCCCACCATGCCCCGGTGAGTCACCAGCATCCATTTATTATGCGCGCCCGGTGTTTTTTCCAGAAAGCGCAGGATGTTATTGACCAGCAGATCCGTCACCATGCCATAGACCACGGCTACGGCGAACATCATGTCCAGCATGGCCCTGAGATAGTTGCCCAGCCCCCACAGGATAAAAAAGCACACCGCACCGGCGAACCACGCCTTGATCAGCACGATTTTCAGCCATGTGGGGATGGAAAAGCCCTTTTTGGTGGTGTAGCGGTTCAGCTCCTCCTGGGTGTACTGCTCCGCCTCGCCGGACTGGGCCTGCACCAGCTTCTCCACGGCCTCGCTTTTCAGATCATAATTTTCCGATGACTGGGGATTGTTTTTTTCTTCCATTGGCTCAATCTTCGATTTCAATGTTTTCCATGCTGCCGTTATCCTCCACGGTGACGGAGGTGTTGATTTTACGCAGCAGCCTGCTGTAGACCGGCAGCAGCGCCACCAGCACGGCGGTTAAAATCACCAGCACCATGTGGGTGCCCAGCATATTGTAGGCATCGGCAATGTAAGCGGTGGTGGCATCGAGCTTGATGGGGCTCTCCGGCCGGGTCAGGGCCGCCAGCACGGCGTTGCTGTAATGGATATTGCAATAGATGATCACGCCGAAGAGCACATACATCAGTGCGATCATGGGAATATTGGGCTTTTTGCGTCTGGGGAAGGCATTGAGCATACACACCATGCTCAGCATGGAGAAGAGCATGATGCAGAACTGGCTCAGGCCCATACCGCGGCCCTGAATTTTGGCGGTGGTATCGGAAAGATCCGTCAAATTCAGCGAATACAGCAGAAATGACACCACCAGCATCACCATGGGAATGGTGGAGGGCTTGCGCTTGAGAGAGACGATGCTTTTGCGGATGGTCTCCCGGGTGGCGGCCACATCCAGCAGCAGGATATTGGCCAGCAGCACCACCAGCGCAGGGGCACAGAAGATCCACTCCGCCAGCACACCATGCTGACGCATGAACAGCACATCCGCGATCAGGGCCGCAAAGCCAAGCCACGCCGCACCGGAAAAGCTGTGCAGCTTCAGTGCCACCAGCGCGCCGCCCAGCACCGCCACCGCCAGCGGTGCGAACACCTGCCACAGCGGGGCATAGGAAGCGGCGAACAGCATGACCGTTTCAGCCACCAGCGCCGCGACCGCCAGCACGGCCACAACGATCCGGGGCCATGTAAAGGTTTTCCGATCCATACTCACACCTCCACTTTGATGGCATTGGTGGTTTCCCGGTCAAAGAAATGTTTCCGGGTAATGGTGATCCCGGCCACATCACCGGGCTTGTAGCTGCACCAGCCCGCCAGCTTGCAGGTGATGCGCTCGCCGGTTCCATCCGCACCGATATGGCCGTGGACAAGGGTATTCATGCCCAGATTTTCATTGGATGTAACCCGCAGGGAGAAATCCTCTCCGGCGCAGGTATCCTCCGGCCGGAAGCCCAGCACCAGCTGTTTGCCATCGTAAGGCGCCAGGGCTGCCTGCTCTGCCGCTGTCAGGGGCAGGGTGAAATGGGCCGTGGTCAGGCTGCCGCCGGAGACGGTGGCATCGAGGAAATTCATCGGCGGCAGGCCGATAAAGCTGGCCACGAACAGGTTGGCCGGGCTGTCATACAGCTCCAGCGGGGTGCCAATCTGCTGCACATGCCCCATGGACATGCAGACGATCCGGTCTGCCAGTGTCAGCGCCTCGGTCTGATCGTGGGTCACATAGAGCATGGTGGCCCCCAGCCGCTTGTGCAGCAGCAGGATCTCCCGCCGGGTTGCACTGCGCAGCTTGGCATCGAGGTTACTCAGGGGTTCATCGAACAGGAACAGCCGGGGGTTGCGGACAATGGCGCGGCCCATGGCCACACGCTGCCGCTGACCGCCGGAAAGCTGGCTGGGTTTTTTATTGAGCTGGTCGGTCAGGCCGAGAACCTCTGCCGCCGCCAGCACCTTCTGATGGATGACATTGGGATTTTCCTTGCGCAGCGTCAGGGAAAAAGCCATGTTTTCATACACGGTCATGTGACCATACAGTGCGTAGTTCTGGAACACCATGGCAATGTCCCGATCCTTGGCCGGGGCATTGGTCACATCTTTCCCATCGAGGAGCATGGTGCCGGAGGTGATATCCTCCAGTCCCGCCACCATACGCAGCGTGGTGGATTTTCCGCAGCCGGAGGGGCCCACCAGCACGATCAGCTCGCCGTCACTGACTTCCAGATTGAAGTCAAACACGGCCTGAACCTGATTGTCGTAGACCTTTTCCAGATGCTGTAAGCTCAGTTGTGCCATCTTGCCGCCTCCTTATTGGTTCTGCGATTCCAGCGAATGCAGATAACGGTTCAGGGTTCTGTTGTGCAGAGAACTGATCACGGCCGCCGCCACACAGCACACACCGCTGACAGCCAGACATCCGATCACAAACAGATACTGGCCCTGCCCCATCACATCATAGACCACTTCCTGAATGGTGACGGTAGCATCCTTCGCCTGCTGCGGCAGATAGAAGATCCGCACAAATTGCAGCAGACCGATGACGATCAGCAGGGGCGTATAGCCGGTTTTGCGGCTTTTCACGCCTTCACTGGCCAGAAAGGCGCTGAGCATGAACAGCAGATTGTACACAACGGAAGCACCGATGATCCAGTTATAATAGTAGTTGCCCACATCGGTCTTGTAGATGCTGACGAAATACAGTGCGTCCAGCACAATGGCCACCAGCACCAGATTGGCCGCGGTCTTATCCTTGGTGTAGCGCATACGGTCCCATTTGACAACGCGTTCCTGCTGGGTCATTGGGCGGCCTCCTTTCCGGCAGCGAGCAGCTGATCCTCGCCGCGCATCAGACGGATCTTCCAGATCATATTGCCCAGCAGCAGCGCCGCGCTGAGCAGCAGCAGGCCACCGGTGAAATAGTGAAGATCCAGCATGGTTGTGGAGTCGGTATAGAAGGTTTTCCAGGTCTCGGCATACTTTTTCAGCGCTTCAAAATCCACCGTTGTGAGGAACTGGTGCTTGAACGCCTCGATTTCCACATGAGACCAGACAGATAAAGCAATGGCACACAGGCTGTAAAGGCCGATGGCCACATAATTTCCGATGTAATATTTTCTGCGAACCTGCGTATTGGTCAGGAACAGCAGACAGGCTACCAGCACCATGCCGACACAGAGATCGACAAACAGCCGGTTGAAATCCTGCATGTCATAATAGATGATGGAACCCGGGACCTTGGTGTCGTACAGGTCGTTGGGGTTACGCATGGTGGACTTGAGACTGTCGAAAATGTCCGTAATGATGCCCAGAGAATACACGAAGCACACCGCGGCCGCAATGATGGCCAGCAGGCATGCAAATTTCTGGAAACGAAGCTGTTTTTTGTACATAATGACCTCCCCGCTGACGGGTTCTTCACCGGGGGCGCTGTGCGCCCCCGGCCGTTGAACCTGCAAGATCAGCTGATCTGGTAAAGGTTTACGGATTGCGGCGACCGTCGCCGCAGGGAAAAATGTTTGGGAATCAGTTCAGGGTCTTGTAGTAATCCAGCAGACGAGTGAAGGCATCCTGCTTCAGCTCCAGATACTGGGCTCCGTTCATGGAACCGGCCACGGTAGCCGCGCTGTCAGCGGGGGTATCAAAGCCTTCCTCGGTGCAGCTGCCAACGATCAGATCCACCAGCAGATTGACCTTGCCCTTGGAGGTGCTGAACTTCTCGGACAGGGAAGTGTAGCCGCCGATCATGTCGCTCTCGTCCTTGGTGTTGGGCAGGGTGGTGGGGATGGAGGTATACCAGCTGTTCTCCGCAATGCCCAGCTGGGGATGCTTGATCACGCCCAGACCGATGGCGGTGGAGATATAGCCGGCGCCTTCCTTACCCACGACATGGGTGCACTGGTACTCAAAAGCCTGGCTCTTCAGGAAAGACAGGGTGGAGCCCAGATACTGACGGGCATAGTTGGTGTAGTTGCCGGAAGCCTTCTCCCACAGTTCATCGTAGGTGGCGTCCGCGATCACGGGCATCTGGGTGCCGTTGAAGTTGAAGGTGACATAGGAGCCGTCGGCATTGGTCTTGATGAACTCGTCCGGGCCGTAGCTCATGAGGATCTGGCCTTCGTAGGAGTAAGCGTAGTCGATGAGCTTCAGGCAGGCGTTCAGCTTATCCTGATTGTCGGCAACACCGGCAACGGAGATGCCCCAGCCGTCGGTCTTGACACTGCGCCAGGACTCGGTGAAGCGCATGAACTTCTCCTCACCATCGTTCCAGCGAGCGACAGGGACCATAACGGCCATGTACTTCTCGCCCTCCTGGAGCTTGGTCTCGTTGTAAACGG
>CAYSJX010000063.1:0-8634 GCA_964431445.1 uncultured Oscillospiraceae bacterium
GGCGCACCGGCTCGAAGCAGGAGACGGTGATGGCCTCCGGCGTGTCGTCGATGATCAGATCCACACCGGTGATGGTCTCCAGTGTGCGGATGTTGCGGCCCTCCCGGCCGATGATGCGACCCTTCATCTCATCATTGGGCAGGGGCACCACGGAAACGGTGGTCTCCGCGGAGTGATCCGCGGCGCAGCGCTGAATAGCGATGGCGATGATCTCCCGGGCCTTGTCGTCCGCCTCGTCCTTGAGCTGCTGCTCAATTTCCCGGATCTTGACGGCGGCATCGTGCCGGACGGAATCTTCCACGCTGCGCAGCAGGTGCTGCCTGGCTTCCTCCTGTGTCAGGCCGGAGATTGCCTCCAGCTCCTTGAGCTGGGCGGCCTTGGCCGCTTCGGCCTCTTCCTGGGTCTGAGCCACCTTCTGGAGCCGCTTGGCCAGCTCCTCTTCCTTCTTTTCGAAGGCTTCGGTCTTCTTGTCCAGGGTGGATTCCTTCTGTTCGAGGCGGCGCTCCTGCTTGCTCAGCTCGGCGCGGCGCTCCTTGACTTCCTTTTCGTGTTCGGTGCGAGATTTATGGATTTCGTCTTTGGCTTCCAGCAGCATTTCCTTCTTGCGGTTTTCACCGCTGCGGATGGCCTCGTTAATCAGTCGGGTCGCCTCCAGCTCCGCCGAGCCGATCTCCCGCTCGCCTACCTTTTTCCGGTAAGTCACGCCGGCGACAAAACAGACAACGGCTGTCACAAGAAAGCCAACAACAAGCAATACGATTTGTACAGGACCCATAATTCTGCGGCACACCTCCTTCTGTAGAATATGGCACAGCCGAAGGGGTGGGCGCGACCGCAGCCCAATGCAGATGAAATTGGCAAAAAAACTGCACGGATTACTCCGGCATAGCAAATTGCAAATCTAACGCCGCAGGGCGTAAATCGCGAAGACCCCGGCTATTTGCCGGTTATTATGAAACGAGCCCACATTCGGGCATCGTACACCATACCGTTTATATTTTACCTGCCGCTGTAGGGAAAGTCAAGAGTCTTTCTGCAAAAAGGCAAAAAATTCACCCTTTGCCCCGGCGCATCGCCCACAGCTTATGCAGCAGCGCCAGCATCGGCCGCCGCAGGGGCAGGCCGGCGATCCACAGCAGAGAAAGCCCCCGCCACAGGGGATTTTTCGCGGAAAAGGCCCGCCCGTCCCGCTCGAGCGCCACCACGGTGGCAATGAGGGCCTCCGGCGAAACCTCCTCCGTTACCGTCTGTCCATCGCCGCAGATGCGATAGCGGCCGTCCGGCAGCCGCCGGTGAACCCGGTGCAGCACATACTGCCCCCCGGGCCGCTGAAAAAACACAATATCGCCCCGCCGGGCCGGGCCCTGCGGCGCGCGCAGCACCACCCGGTCACGGCCGCTGCGCAGGAAGGGAACCATGCTGGTGCCCGTCACCGTCAGGCGGCAGCACTGCCCGGCGGCAAGAATTTGCCGCATTTTCGGCACGGCAATGGCCGGATCCTGGGGCTCTGGCATGTTTTCCCTCCTTCTGTCACAGGCGATGGGCGTGACCGATCTTTCTGTCAGTATACCGCTTTTCGGCAGGAAATGCAAGACCGGGCAGATTTTTCCGAAAAAACTGAATATTTGTGAACTTATCCGTTGCGTAAAGGGATGAAATGTGCTATAATCCACCGGATAAGAATGTATGCAGGAGGATATTCTCTGTGAAGAAAAAGGAAAACACGGGAGTGCTTGCCAAAAAAGCGGTGCGTATCCTGATTCTGATGATCGTGGATGTGCTGCTGATCAATCTGTCGCAGTTTCTGACACTGCTGATCCGTTTTGAATTTAACTGGAATGAGCTGCTGGGCAGCAATTATCTGCATAATGTGTTTCTCTACGCCCCGGCCCACACCCTGACGGTGATCGTGGTCATGGCGCTGTTTGGCATTTACAACAGCCTCTGGCAGTATGTCAGCGTGAAGGAGGCCGCTCTGATCGCCGCCGCGGTGGCGCTGTGCAGTGTGCTGCAATATTACTTCATGTCCATGCTGCGCCTGCAAATCCCTCGCAGCTTCCCCATTATCCAGACCATGATTCTGGGCTGTTGCATCATCGGGGAGCGGCTGCTGTATCGGCTCCTTCGGCGGCTGCGGCACATTATGCAGGAGGAAATTCCCCGGCAGGTGCCCACACTGCTCATCGGCGCGGGCGATGCCGGCGCGCTGGCCCTGCGGGATCTGCGAACCAGCGAAATGTCCCACAACCGGGTGGTTTGCATCGTCGATGACGACTGTGTCAAATGGGGCCGGGATCTGTCCGGTGTGCCCATCGTGGGCGGCCGGGACGCTATCCCCGAAACCGTGAAGAAATATCATGTGTCCGAGATCATTTTCGCCATTCCCACCTGCCCGGCCAGCCAGAAGCGGGATATTCTGAATATCTGCCAGAACACGGGCTGTGTCGTGCGCATTCTGCCGGGTCTGGCGGAGCTGGCCCACGGCGAGGCCACCACCATGCAGCTGCGCCGGGTGGAGATCGAGGATCTGCTGGGCCGGGACAGTGTGGAGGTGGACATGCAGTCCATCCGCGCACACATCCGGGATCGGCGGGTGCTGGTCACCGGCGGCGGCGGAAGCATCGGCAGCGAGCTGTGCCGTCAGCTGGCGGATTGCCAGCCGGCCATGCTGATCATCTTTGATATTTATGAAAACAATGCCTACGCCATCCAGCAGGAGCTGCTGCGCCGCTATCCGGGCCTGCCGCTGCTGGTGCTGATCGGCTCCGTGCGGGATCGGGCCAGAGTGGAGCAGCTGTTTGAAAAGTACCGGCCGGAGCTGGTGTTCCATGCGGCGGCCCACAAGCATGTGCCCCTGATGGAGGTCAGCCCCCAGGAGGCGGTGAAGAACAACGTTTTCGGCACCCTGAACGTGGCCCGGGCAGCAGATGCCTTCGGCACACAGGCCTTCGTGCTGATTTCCACGGATAAGGCTGTCAACCCCACCAGCATCATGGGCACCACCAAGCGGGTGTGCGAAATGATCATCCAGATGATGGATCGCAAAAGTGCCGCCACCCGGTATGTGGCCGTGCGCTTTGGCAATGTGCTGGGCAGCAATGGCAGCGTGATCCCCCTGTTCCGGGATCAGATCGAGCATGGCGGCCCGGTGACCGTGACCCACAAGGATATCGTGCGCTATTTCATGACCATTCCGGAGGCCGTCAGTCTGGTGATGCAGGCCGGCGTCTATGCCCGGGGCGGTGAGATCTTTGTGCTGGATATGGGTGAGCAGGTGCGCATTGATGACCTCGCCCGGAAAATGATCCGCCTGTGCGGCTATGAGCCGGATGTGGACATTCCGGTGGTGTACACCGGCCTGCGCCCCGGCGAAAAGCTGTATGAAGAGCTGCTGATGGCCGAGGAAGGACTGGAAAAGACGGCCAATAATCTGATTTTTGTGGGCCATCCCAACGGCTTCTCCGATGAGCAGCTGCTGGAAAGTCTGGATCGCCTGCGCCCGCTGTGCGACAGCAACGACTCTGTCGGCGTAGTGCGGGAGCTGGCCGCGCTGGTCACCACCTATGACCCCAATCCCGCCCGGCAGCGGGAAGCGGCCCATGTGTGAGAAGCTGCTGCTGACCACCCTGCAGGCAGCCCTGCGGGGGCAGACGGCAGCGCTGCCGGATTTCCAGACACCGGAGGATGCGTGGCGGCTGTATGAGCTTGCCTGTGCCCATCGGGTGCAGGCGCTGGTGCTGGAAGCCATGCCGCAGCAGCTTCGGCAGCAGCTTCCGCCGGAGCTTCTGGAAAGCTGGCGGCAGCAGGCGAAAGAGCTTTGTGTGGGGCAGACCCTGCGCGATGCCGCTTTTTCGCAGGTGTATGAGCAGCTGACCCGGGCCGGGGTGACGGTGCTGGTGATGAAGGGCGCTCTGTGCCGCAGTCTGTACCCCCAGCCCTGCCTGCGCCCGTCCTCGGACGAGGATCTGCTGGTTCCGCCGGAGCAGTTTGAAACCGCGCTGGAGCTTTTGCGTCAGGCGGGTTTTCACCCCCTGCGGCAGGAGGACGATGCTTTCGAAATCGGCCTGATGAATCCGCAGGGACTGTATCTGGAGCTGCATAAAAGCCCCTTTGCCCCGGATTTTGCCATGACCGCGCCGCTTGCGGAAGTTTTTTCCACCGTTTGGCAGCGGGCCATGCCGATGCAGACCGAGATTGGCAGCCTTTTGAGCATGTCGGCCCATGATCACATGCTGTATCTGCTGCTGCATGCCTGCAAGCACATGGTCTACAGCGGCTTCGGCATCCGACAGGTGTGCGATATTGCCCTGTGGGCAGCGCGCTTCGGCGCGGAAATCGACTGGCCGCTGCTGTGGCAGCAGTTGGAGTCGGTGCGGGCCCTGACCTTCGGCCGGACGGTGCTGGCCATCGCCGCGCAGCAGCTGGGGCTGGAGCCGGAGCAGGCGGGATTTTCTCTCCCGCAGGAGCAGACGCTTCCCACCGCACCGCTGCTGGAGGATATTCTACAGTCCGGCGTGTACGGCAGCAGCAGCGAAAGCCGCCTGCACAGCGCGGGCGTTACGCTGCAGGCGGTGCAGGCAGACCGGCAGGAAAAACGGGAGAGCCTGCTGCCGACCCTGTTTCCCAATCTTCACGCCATGCAGCAGCGATATATCTGGCTTCGCCGCGCGCCGGTGTTGCTGCCGGTAGCCTGGGCCTGCCGCCTGCTGCGCTACGCCCGGCAAAACACCCGACCCAACCAGTCGGCCACCCAAAGCCTGCAACTGGCCCAGCAAAGAAAAGCCCTCCTCCAACAGCTGGATCTTCTCTCATAACCCCGCCACACACCCAATCCCCCGGATAGACGCAAAAAACAAAAATGTGTCATTGCGAAGCGGCGCAGCCGCTGTGGCAAAGAAGTAACATCCCCCCGTTTTTCCGACAACCCGGAAGAACGGGGGGATTGCCACACCAGAGTGCGCACTGGTTCGCAATGACACGATTTTTTGAGCGCCCTGTAGGAGCGTCGTTCCTGCCGCCCCTTTTTACGTCACACACAATGGACGGTTTTCCAGCGCAAAAATGCTTTACTTTCCGGGAAAAATGGGGTATGATAGAGAAAATGCCTTTAGAGTGAGCCCAAACGGAGGTTATCCCATGAACAACAAAAAGCTGCAAAAGATCCTTTACTGGGTCATGATGGCCATTTTCAGCACCGTTTTCGTTGTCAGCGCGGTGTTGCTGGTGCGCTATGCCATCAGCACCTTTCAGGGTCGGCAGATTTTCAGCGAAATTGCCGCCATGCATACCACCTCCGCCACCGGATCGGACTCGGACTCCCCCATTCTGGAAGAGCTGCAGGCCATCCACGAGCTGAACAACGATGTGGTGGGCTGGATCCGCATCGAGGGCACCAACATCGACTACCCCGTTATGCAGACCCCGCAGGACTCGGATTATTACCTGCACACCAGCTTTTACCACGAGTATTCCAACGAGGGCTGCATCTACGTCCGGGGAGCCTGTGACCTGCTGACCCCATCGGACAATGTGACCATCTACGGCCATAATATGCTAAACGGCTCCATGTTCCGCAATCTGCACAAATATAAGGAGCAGAGTTTTTACGAAAAGCACAAATATATTCAGTTTGACACCCTCTATGAGCGCCATACCTACGAGATCATCGCCGTGTTCCAGACCTCCGGCACCTATGGAAAGGGCTTTGCCTACCACCTGTTTGATGACGCGGTGGACGAGGCGGCCTTCGACTCCTTCGTGGCCACCTGCCGGGAGCTGAGCCTTTACAGCATCGAAACCACCGCCCACTACGGCGACAAACTGATCACCCTGTCCACCTGCGATAAAACCGCGCTCGAAAACGGCCGCCTGGCTGTAGTCGCCAAGCGAATCAGTTGAATACATATCATCAAAGACATTGAAAAGCACCCACCGGCTCGTCCGGCGGGTGCTTTTGGCATACACTTTGGTGCTTACCCGATTTCTTCGATGGCTTTTTGCAGGTCTTCATATTCTACGGCGCTGACGAAAATGTGGGTGATGATGCCCTGTTCGTCCAGCACTACGGTATAGGGGTAGGTGTCCCGGCCGCCGAGGGCGGTGTAGAACGTGCCGTAGAAGCCTTCGCCTTCGTCTACCGCGAAGCGGATGGCGGAATCCGGGTAATACTGGGCGATGAAGGCCGGGGCGGTATCGGCCACCATGGCGGTATGGACGGCCACCACCGTGACGGTGTCGGCATAGTCGGCGGCGATCCGGTCAAAGGCGGGCAGCTCCTTGACGCAGGGGCCGCACCACGTTCCCCAGAAATTGATCACGGTGATCCGTCCCGTGGCGGAGGGGTCGATCTTTTCATCCAGCAGCCCGTCCGGGCCGATGCGTTGCAGGGAAAGACTCATGCAGCTGTCGCCTACCTCGTGGCCCACCTCCGGGGCGGCCACGGCAGGTGATTGCTGCCAGTAAAAGGCGATGGCGCACACAAGCACCGCCGCCATCACCACGGCGCAGACCGCCCGGGTGATCCGCCGGGCACGGGGGTGGTCATTATGCTGCGCCGCGTTCCGGCGGGGCAGTCCCTTCCAGCCGATGGCCCGGGTGGGGCAGACACCGATGCAGTCGCCGCAGCTGATGCATTCCCGGTCGCCCACATGGCGGATGTCCATTTTGCAGTGGCCGATGCATTTGTCGCAGTGGATGCATTTGCTTTCATCCACCCGGATGCCAAACACACTGATCCGGTTAAACAGCCCATACAGCGCCCCCAGCGGGCAGATAAACCGGCAGAATAGCCGGAATACGAACACGCAGCCCACAAGGATGCTGACCATCATCAGAAATTTCCATGTAAAAACCGGGCCCAGCATGGAAAAATAGCTTTCGTTGACTCGGTTGGACAGCAGTGCCAGCCCGCCCTCCAGGGTTCCCGCGGGGCAGATGTACTTGCAGAAGGCAGGTAGCGGCACGTCCCGCAGGGCGTATGTAATGGGCACAATTCCAACAAAAAAGACCAGAATGACGTATTTTACCCAGGAAAGCGCCCGGGTGACGGGCCCTTTTTTCGCCTTTGGCGTGGGAATTTTGTGCAGCAGCTCCTGCACAAGGCCGAAGGGGCACAGCCAGCCGCAGATAAACCGCCCCAGCAGCACGCAGTACAGCAGCACGATACCGCCGACATAATAAAGGGTACTGCGATCGGCGCTGAATGCACCCTGTAACGAGCCCAGCGGGCAGGCGGCAATGGCACCAGGGCAGGAGTAGCAGTTGATACCCGGTGCGCAGAAGGCTTTGGTGTTTCCTTTATAGATGCTGCCGGAGGAGAAGCCCTTCCAGTTGGCATTGAACAGCAGCGCGGTGTAGAGCTGGATGATCCTGCGCCGGGTGGGCAGCAGGGATTTGACGCGCGAGAAAAATTTTTCCATATTTTTTCACCCCAGTCCGATGCACTCGGTGCAGATGTTGATGGCTTTGGCCAGCACGTCCGCAATACCGCCAGTGGCCGCGCCGAAGATCACCAGTCCCGCGCCCAGCGCCAGAAGCACCAGCCGCAGCACGGCGGGCGCGGCGGTGGAGGGGCGGTTTTCTTCAGCAGAAGCACGGGGCAGTCCCCGCAGCAGAGCCAGCTGCTCCCGGGCGCAGCGCTCCAGCGCAAGGCCGGTTCCAAGCCCGGTTCCCAGCGCCACCGCCAGACAGGGCAGCAGCCAGAGCATGGCGTGGATCATGGAGCCGTTGATATCCTCTCCGGAAAAATGGCGGCCGTTCAGGGCATACAATCCGAAGACGATGCCCGCCGCCGTGCAGACCGCTCCCCGGGCCAGACGCAGCAGCTTCTCCCTGCGGGTCAGCCGGGCAAGGCAAGCCTGTGTGGCCGGGTCGCAGTTTTCCGGGGAAACGCTGCGACGCAGCCGGGCCAGCATGGCCCGGGCGTTTTTTTGGGGTGCTGTCCGGCCCTTTTCAGCCGGAACGGCGATGCGGTACAGACAGCTCAGCGCCGTCAGCCCCAGACAGAGCCAGACAATGGGGGCGATGGGGGCAAAGGCCTCTGCCACAGCCTGCCGGGAGAAGGGAGCGTCGCCCCGGCGATAAATGCCGACGCAGGCGGCCATCAGGCACAGCCCGCACAGCACAATGGAAGTGCCGCAGGCCGTCCCCAGCAGACGCCGCAGCCGATTTTTTAATTCATCATGCATGGAAAAACCTCCAAATTTGGCGATTTGTGATGGAAAAGACAGTTTTGCACAATGTTCGATGTTGTAGCGTAGGGGGCTGGGCGGAACCAACCGGGGGATTGCCATACCACGACCTGCTGTCATTGCGAGGAGGCGTAGCCGACGTGGCAATCCCCCGGATAGACGTACAATCCCGGTTTTCCGACAGTTCGGAAGGACGGGGGGATTGCCACACCAGTGTGCGCACTGGTTCGCAATGACACGTCTATCGGCCACACCAGTGTGCGCAATTACTTCGCAATGGTAGCTTTTTCGGCCGCACCGGCGGTGCGGCGTAGGGTTTGGGTGATTGTCTGTATTATATCTGTGTTTATTTCAAAAGTCAACCAAGGGGGAAATATTGAATAATTCCAAGAAATGTATGTGCTAAAATGATGTGAACCAAATAAAGATGAGAAGTCGCCCTTGA
>CAYSJX010000064.1:0-8530 GCA_964431445.1 uncultured Oscillospiraceae bacterium
GTTTTATGCGACCTGTGAACACTTTTTTAAATATTCAACTGTCAAACTCCCGTGCTATCCATCCCACCCCTAAAGGAGTGGGCTTTTCGCACATTCTATTTGTAAAAAAAATCCAATCCGTTATAATGGAAATAGAATATATGGGAAAACCGTGTACAAGAGAAGCGGAGGAATAATATCATGAACCGTGAAGAAGCGGAGAAATATTTATATTGTGCGATGACGATCGGGGAGCAGCTGCTGGTCAGCGGAGCGGAAGTGGGACGAGTGGAGGATACGATCTGCCGCATCTGTAAGGCATACGGTGCAAACCGTGTGGATGTCTTTTCAATCACATCCAGCATTGTGACGACGATGTACGGGGAGGATTTCGGAGTCTGCACACAGACCCGCAGGGTTTCCGGGATGGTAAATGACCTTGACCGGGTGGAACAGCTAAATCAACTTTCCAGAGAAATCTGTGCGCAAAAGCCTTCCTATGAGGAAATAGCAAATAAACTGACTAAGATCCAGAACAGACCGAAATATTCTTTTGGAACGCAGGTATTTTTGTATGCGCTGATCTCAGGTTCCTTTTCTGTATTTTTCGGCGGAAATGCGAAGGATATGGCTGCGTCCGCGGTGATCGGCGTGCTTTTGAAGTTTCTGGAAGCTTTTGTCAAAAAAGGTCCGGTAAATTCTCTGATCACAGCCTTGATCTGCTCGACAGCCGGTGGATTTCTTGCGAAACTGGCAGTGTGGACAGGGATCGGAGAGCATGCAGATCTGATCAGCATCGGCAATATCATGCTTTTGATCCCAGGGATCGCATTTACCAATTCACTGAGGGATATGTTCTCAGGAGATACGATCACAGGACTGATACGATTTATGGAGTCGATCCTGTTGGCGCTGGTGATCGCGTTAGGATTCACGGTGGTTAATTTTATGATCTAAATCTAAAAGACGGATCATAGTGAACTGAACTCACGATCGTTTATAGAAGACACAGAGAGTTTTGTAGATAGATGCAAATAATGGGGGATGGATTGAGAAAAAATGAAAGAACTGATTCAACTGATTGCTGCACTTTTGGGATCGCTGGGATTTGCAGCATTATTTAATATCAAAGGGAAAAAACTTATATTTGCTGCAGTGGGAGGTTTTTTCTCGTGGGGAGCATATCTGGCAGCAGGATGGATCGATCCAGATCCCTATTTTTGTGGATTTGTAGCCACAGTGCTTACAACGCTGTATGCGGAGATCATGGCAAGGATCGAGAAGACACCGGTTACGGTATTTTTAGTCTCTGCTACGATCCCTCTGATCCCTGGGGCATCTCTTTACCGTGCGATGAACTGCTTGATGCAGAAAAACTATGAGGACTTTTCTAGGGAGGGGATCTACACACTCCTTTTCGCGGCAAGTATGTCTGCGGGGATCACGTTCACCACGGTGATATTCCGGCTTATCTGGGCAAAAGTTTACCATAATGGAGAAAAATAATGAGTCAAAAAAAAGTACAGATCAAAAAGACACTCGGACAGCAGACCGAGGATAAATTAATGGAATATATCTTAGATGCTCAGGTAGCAGTTGGAGAAAAGATCCCCAATGAATTTGAACTTGCTGAGATATTTCATGTAGGAAGAAGCACGATCCGTGAAGCTGTAAAAGGATTGGTAAGTCGTGGAGTTCTGGAAGTTCGGCGGGGAGATGGAACTTACGTCATCAGTACAGTTTATATGGAAAATGATGTTTTGGGATTTGGACAAATAAAAGACAAGTATCAGCTTGCTTTGGATCTTTTTGACGTTCGTCTGATGATAGAGCCTGAAATTGTTACATGGGCATGCAGAAAAGCAACAAAAGAACAGATAGTAAAGCTTCGTGAATTGTGCGATGAAGTTGAGCTGCTGTATAAGCAGGGACATAACCATATTCAGAAAGATATAGAATTTCACAGTTATCTGGCGAAGGTCAGTGGAAATATGGTGGTAGAGCGTTTGATCCCAGTGATCAATACGTCGGTTGTGATATTCGCAAATATTACATATAGAAGTCTTATGCAGGAAACGTTGGAAACACACAGGGCAATTGTTGATTCCATTGAAAGGAAAGATGCTGTGGGAGCAAAATGTGCCATGAATATGCATTTGACTTATAATCGTCAGGTGATCATGGAACTTCTGGAAAAGAGGAAAAAAAGTCAGTAAAAGAATTATTGTAAATACGTCAGATGTATTGGGGAAGGTAAAAACGCTTTTAATTGAAATATAGTAAAAATATACAAAAACAGGCAGTGATATTTTTTTGAATCACTGCCTGTTTTTGCCGTTTTTGTAGAAAAAAATATAAATACGTCATATGTATTGAATGCTGAAAATGCAATTGCTATAGTATAGCCGTAATCAAGAACGGCGCCAGATATAAAATATATTTATCAGGAGGAATTTATATGAATGACTTTGTTACTTCTCCAGAAAGACTGATCGCAGGTGCGCTTCTGGGGTTTGCGGTATTATTATTTCTGATCATTAAAGTTAAAGTACAACCTTTTATCGCGATCATGTCCTCTGCACTGATCATTGGTTTGGTGGTAGGAATGCCATTTGATATGATCACAGATACATTGGCGGAAGGTGTTGGTACAACTTTGCAGACAATTGCTATTTTGATTGGTCTGGGTTCCATGTTTGGAGCGATTTTGCAGGTTTCAGGTGGAGTGGAGGTTATTGCAGATACACTATTGAAAGTATTTGGTGAAAAAAAGGCTCCTTGGGCACTTGGAATTACAGGATTGATCGTCGGAATGCCTGTTTTTTTTGAATCGGGGCTTTTAATCCTGATTCCAGTTGCGTTTGGGATTGCACGAAAAACAGGAAAATCCGTATTTTGCTATTCTATTCCATTGCTGGCAGGTCTTGCGATTGGTCATGCTTTTATACCGCCAACACCGGGGCCGGTTTTGGTGGCAGAGATGTTAAATGTAGAACTTAGCTATGTCATTATTCTTGGGATCGTTATCGGGATTCCAGCAATGATCCTGGCGGGACCGGTGTTTGGAAAATTTGCTGGTAATAAATTCTACTGTGAAGTTCCGAGATCTTATCTTGAAAATGAAAAAGAGGCACATGAGAAAGGTACAGGAAAAACACCGAGTTTCTGTCTGATCGTATGCATCATTCTTCTGCCATTGCTTTTGATCGTTTTGAATACATTAGCATCAATTATTCCGTTTATGAAACCGGCTCAGCCAGTGTTGGAATTTTTAGGAACTCCAATCATCGCACTTTTAATTTCTACGATCTGTGCCATGCTGTTTATTGGTCTGCCGGGAGGATTTGACATTAAGGAGATTACAAATGTAATGACAAACTCTTTGCATTCCTGTGGAAATATTATTCTTCTGATCTCAGGAGGCGGAATGTTAAGGTTCGTTCTTCAAAATTCAGGAATTGGAGAACTGTTTGGAAATTTTGTAGGCGGTCTGCCATTGCCAATGGTATGGGTAGCGTTTTTGGTAGCAGCTGCTGTCAGAATTTCAGTGGGATCAGCGACTGTATCTATGACTATGGCAGCAGGTATTATTGCTTCCATGCCTATGGTCTCAGGTCTTTCACAGCTACAGCTTGCAACACTTACGATTGCAATCGCTTCAGGGGGAACAGCTTTCAGCCATGTGAATGATTCCGGCTTCTGGCTCTCCAAATCTTTGTTTGAAGTTGATGAAAAGACAAATTTAAAAACGTGGACAGTGATGGAAACGATCGTTGGTTTGGTAGGGATCGTCGGAACAACCATCGTATGGTTTATTGTTTCATAACAAAAAATAGCCCTAATTTTTTAGCAGGAGGAAAATCATGAATTTAAAAAGTCAAGAGATGCGTAAATTAGCGCCGGAATTAGATCCATTGAGGATTGGAACAGGATGGAAAAAGGAAGATCTCGAAAAACCGCAGATTATGATTGAAAGTACCTATGGCGACAGCCATCCGGGAAGCGGTCATTTGAATATATTGGTAGAAGAAGTCAGAAAGGGTGTTGCTGAAGCTGGAGGTTATGGAGCGCGTTATTTCTGTACAGATATTTGTGACGGAGAAAGTCAGGGAACAGATGGGATCAATTACAGTCTGGCAAGCCGTGAAATGATTGCAAATATGATTGAGATCCATGCCAATGCGACTCCATTTGATGCGGGTGTCTATCTTTCTAGCTGTGATAAAGGAATGCCGGGAAATCTGATGGGAATGGCGAGAGTAAATATTCCTGCTGTTGTAGTTCCCGGCGGAACAATGAATGCAGGGCCGGAGATGCTTACGCTTGAACAGCTTGGAATGTATAGTGCGAAATATGAAAGAGGCGAAATTGATGAAGCAAAGCTGGATTGGGCTAAATGCAATGCCTGCCCTAGCTGCGGAGCCTGTTCCTTTATTGGCACAGCATCGACGATGCAGATCATGGCAGAAGCATTAGGACTTGCACTTCCAGGAAGCGCACTCATGCCGGCAACCAGCCCTGATCTTCTGGCATATGCAAGAGAAGCTGGAAAACAGGCAGTGAAATTGGCACAGACAGGGAATATGCGCCCAAGTGATATTGTGACAATGGAAAGCTTTGAAAATGCGATCCTGGTTCATGCAGCGATTTCAGGAAGTACAAACTGCCTTCTTCATATTCCTGCGATCGCGAATGAATTCGGAATAGAAATCACAGGAGATACGTTTGACCGTCTTCATAGAAATGCAAGATATCTGTTAGACGTTCGTCCGGCTGGAAGATGGCCTGCAGAATGCTTTTATTATGCGGGAGGAGTTCCGGCGATCATGGAAGAGATCAAAGAACATTTGCACCTTGATGTGATGACTGTGACAGGAAAAACTCTGGGTGAAAATCTGGCGGATCTGAAAAAGAATGGTTTTTATGAGAAATGTGATAAATGGCTGCAGGAGTTTGAGCAGAGATACGGAATTAAAATTTCAAAAGAAGATATTATCCGTCCGTATGATAAGGCTATTGGTACAGACGGAAGTATAGCAATTTTAAGAGGAAATCTTGCACCAGAGGGTGCTGTTATCAAACATACTGCCTGCCCGAAAGAAATGTTCAGATCGGTTTTACGTGCAAGACCATTTGATAGCGAAGAAGAATGTCTGGATGCGGTTCTTAAACATAAAGTTCAGAAAGGGGATGCTGTGTTTATTCGCTATGAAGGTCCGAAAGCAAGCGGAATGCCGGAAATGTTTTATACATCAGAGGCGATCAGCAGTGATGCAGAATTAGGGAAAAGTATCGCACTGATCACAGATGGAAGATTTTCGGGGGCTTCTACAGGCCCTGTGATCGGACATTGCAGTCCCGAGGCAATAGACGGTGGTCCGATTGCTCTGGTGGAAGAAGGGGATTTGATTGAAATCGATGTAATGGAGAGAAAGCTAAATATCGTTGGAGCTGCCGGAGAGAGAAAGAGACCAGAAGACATCGATCAGATATTAAAAGAACGACGCAAAAACTGGAAACCGAGAGAGAACAAATATAAAAATGGTGTTTTGAAATTATTTAGTCAGCATGCTGCAAGCCCGATGAAGGGAGCATACCTGGAATATTGATCGGATAGGGGGTTATGAGAAAAGGAAATGCTTATGTATCAGGAACAAAATAGAAAACAAAGGTTTATAACACTGGGTGAGATCATGTTGCGGTTGACACCTCCTGACTGTGAAAAAATCCGAACTGCAGATTATTTCGAGGCAAGATATGGAGGAAGTGAAGCAAATGTGGCGCTATCCTTGGCTAATCTTGGGATAGACAGTACATATTTCACAGTTGTGCCGGATAACAGCCTTGGAAAAAGTGCGATAAGAATGATGAAAAGTAATGACGTTGATTGTACACCTGTAATCTTTACTACACCGGAAGAAACCCCATCACATAGACTTGGAACATATTATCTGGAGACGGGGTATGGGATTCGCCCAAGTAAGGTTATCTACGATAGAAAGCACAGTGCTTTTGATGAGTATGATTTTGCTCAGATCGATCTGGAAAAATTGCTGGATGGATATACCTGGCTGCATATAAGTGGAATCACACCTGCTCTGGGAGCGCGCTGCAGAAAAATGATCATGGACTGTCTGAAAATTGCAAAAAAGAATGGAATAACCGTAAGCTTTGATGGAAATTTCAGAAGTACATTGTGGAGTTGGGAGGAAGCAAGGGGATTTTGTACTGCATGTCTTCCTTATGTAGATGTTTTGATGGGAATAGAACCATACCATTTGTGGAAAGATGAAAACGATCACAGTGCAGGGGACGTAAAAGATGACATCTCGTTTCAGCCGGATTTTCAGGAGCAGGAGAAAGTGTTTAATGCATTTGCCAAAAGATACCCGAATATAAAATGCATTGCCAGACATGTGCGATATTCCATGAGCTGTAATGAAAACAGCCTGAAAGCATATCTGTGGTATGATGGAAAAATGTACAAGAGCAGAAAACTTACCTTTAATATTTTAGATCGTGTTGGTGGTGGAGATGCATTTGTAAGTGGAATTATTTATGCACTCATGCAGAAGTTCACTCCGGAGGAGACTGTAAATTTCGGAGTAGCCAGCAGCGCGATCAAGCATACACTTCATGGGGATGGAAACATTACGGATGACGTTTCATTGATCCGTCATGTGATGCAGATGAATTTTGATATTAGAAGATAAAGGGGGAAATTATGAAAACAATAGAAGAACAGTTTCAAGAATTAGGAGTAGTGCCGGTAGTTGTTCTGGAAGATAAAAAAGACGCTGTTCCTTTGGCAAAGGCGCTGGTTCAGGGTGGTTTGCCATGTGCGGAAGTAACATTCCGCACAGAGGCGGCAGCAGACGGTATTCGTCTGATGTCAGAAACATATCCGGATATGCTGGTAGGAGCGGGAACTGTACTGACGATAGAACAGGTAAAACTTGCGGTGAGTTCGGGTGCCAAATTTATTGTAAGTCCTGGGTTTGATCCGGAGATCGTGGATTACTGTTTGAAAAAAAACATTCCAGTATTTCCTGGGTGTATCTCCCCATCAGAAATTGCTCAGGCTGTGAAAAGAGGGCTGAAAGTAGTCAAATTTTTTCCAGCAGAACAGGCTGGTGGAATTGCGATGATAAAGGCAATGGCAGCGCCGTATCAGAATCTTAAATTTATGCCGACTGGTGGGATCAACTCTGAAAATTTAAAAGATTATTTATCCTGCGATAAGATTTTGTGCTGTGGCGGAAGCTGGATGGTAAAAGAAGATATGATCAAAAATGGTGAATTTGATAAAATTCAGGTTATGGTGAAAGAGGCAAAAGATTTAGCGGATCGCTGCTGAAATTTCTGGTTTCACAGAAATGTTGTCATTGAGTATCAGTTGCGCATCTTTCCCAACAAACAATAAGTTTACCTGTCAAACGAAAGATGCTGGGTTTACAAATCTGCGCAAATATGATATATTTTTTCTATAGCAGGAAATAAAAATTTCCTATAACAACATAATGATATAACGAAACTCATTGAAGGAGAGAGTACATTTGCAGACCGTATTACAGAGAGATCCCCACGAAAACGGATTTGGTTTTCAAGGCTGAGAGGGATATGCAAGGAGCAGATGGAAGATGGCTTCTGAGAGGCACTGCTGAGAGCCCTTGGCTTTAGGCAGCGACAGGAACGCCTGTTACAGCGTAGAGGTATAAATCTGTACCTCCTAAGGTTTCTGTGTGTGAATGCAGAAATGAACAGAAGTGGTAACACGGGTCAATCCGCTCGTCTTCTCGGCAATGCCGGGGAGACGTTTTTTTGTATAACAAAAAGCAATGGGGAAGGAACTGTTGTTATCCGTTAGGAAGTATCGAAAACCTTTGGCTTTTGACTAAAGGGAATGTTGAGCAACCAAGAAAAGGGGAAAAGAAACATGGAAAAACAGAAATACTATATCACCACAGCCATTGCGTACACATCTGGCAAACCGCATATCGGCAATACCTATGAGATCGTACTTGCAGATGCGATCGCGCGCTACAAACGTCAGCAGGGTTATGACGTATTTTTCCAGACCGGAACAGATGAACATGGCCAGAAGATCGAGCTGAAAGCAGCAGAAGCAGGGATCACACCGAAGGAATTCGTAGACAACGTAGCTGGTGAGATCAAAAATATCTGGGATCTGATGAACACATCCTATGACAAGTTTATCCGTACCACAGATGAAGATCATGAAAAACAGGTTCAGAAGATCTTCAAAAAAATGTATGCAAAAGGTGATATCTACAAAGGACACTATGAAGGAATGTACTGCACACCTTGCGAATCCTTCTTCACAGAATCTCAGCTTGTAGATGGCAAATGCCCGGACTGCGGACGTCCTTGCGTACCTGCAAAAGAAGAAGCATACTTCTTTAAAATGAGCAAATATGCTGACAGACTGATCGAGCATATCAAAACACATCCGGAATTTATCCAGCCGGAATCCCGTAAAAATGAGATGATGAACAACTTCCTTCTTCCGGGTCTGCAGGATCTGTGCGTC
>CAYSJX010000065.1:0-8475 GCA_964431445.1 uncultured Oscillospiraceae bacterium
TGACGATCTCCTCCGCCCCTACCGTCAGGGTGTAGTTCCCGCCCAGCATGCCGAATGTAGGTCCGAAGCCGCATGCCTTTGCGGCATCCATCGCAAGCGACGCAGAAGTGTTGGCATTTTCTGCGGCTTTCTGCGCTGCGTTTGCTGAGTCGTCCGCCTTGGTTTTTGCGTTGGTCACATCGGTGTAACATGCCTCGATACTATCATGAATGGCATCACGGACTTCCACACCGTATTTCGCTTTCTTGATTTTATTCAGATGGTTCGCGATCGTGCTGTTCAACAGTCTCCACCTCCTGTGTTTCGAGCATTTTGACCAGCCCGTTCAACTCATGCACGCATGCTTGAATGCGTCCCATCGCTTCATGCTGGTCGACACGCAGAGCCGTTCCGTTAAGGACGGATACGACTGCAGTGAGTCTTTCCATCAGATACTGGGTATTCAATTCGTAAAAGCCCTCCTATTAACTGAAATCGTAAGTCCGACCTTCGGCTCGGTCAGCCAAGACAGAGTTGCCATTGGTGTCTGTGTAGTAAGCATATGCCCATGGCGTGCATGTGCTGTCTGCATAGCTGGCCTGTGCGGACGCTTGCGCCCAGATCGCCCCAGCCGCTTTTGTCATCTCGCCGAATACGATCGTAACCGCCCCGTTGCCCTGTGTGACGCTGACAGTCGCGTCATTTATGGCAGCCTGATACCCTGCATCATACACATCTTGGCAGCTGATCGTCCCGACTTGTACGCCGTCCACGGATGCCTTAACAAGTTTGGATGCTACGATCAAGGACAGTTCGCCCGTTTGACTCTTGTCGGCATATCGGTTTGTGCCACTGCCTGCACAGACGGAAAAAACCGTCCCGCTTCCGCTAAGCCCCCATATGACCAAGTTGCTGATATAGTCGTTCTTTCCTGCTGTGTGCGCTGCCGATACGCCATTCTTGTAGTACGCCGTATCGGCTATCTTAAAAGAACCGCCGCTTGTCGCAACCTCCCCGAGTGTGATCGTTCCATCATTGTTGACGGTCACCTTGTGGCTGTGGCTGATGTCTATGGCTGTTGCGCTATCGCCCCACATGTTCGCACTGACCAAATCCCCCATTTTGAAGGCGCGCCTCAAAACACCTACTGCACCTATCTGCAATGATGTGCCCACCGCCAAGCCATCGATGATTCCGCCCGTGGCGACGAGCGTCTGAACAGACGCGGTGCCTGCGCAATGAAAGGCCTTTGTCTTTAGCTCCTCGATTCTTGCTGTTTCGAACACCTTCAGCACATCCGCCTCCAGGGATGCTGCTTTGACGCATTGGGCATACAAATCGTCCACATAGGTTCTGTCTGCTTTGAGCGCGATCCTGTCAGCATTCAGTGTGATGGATGAACCCTGCTCCGTCGTCAGAAGCTGGAGACTGGCGATTGAGTCCCCCTGCTTTGTCGTCGTTGCAGACAGAAGATCGATCGATGCAGAGGTTTCGTCCGACAGCTGGCTGATGCTGGTTTTTGTTTCTGCTATATCATTTTCCAGCCCAGCAGTTTTGCCCGTCAGTGAAGAAATGCGTGCTTCGTGGTCATTCACCTGGGTAGATAGCTCGGCGTGTTGTGATGTGGCTGTATCCACCCGCGCCGCGACCAGGTTGATTTTCGTCTCGAGGTCCTTGTTTATCGTTTCGATGGTCGCCGCCTGACTATTGATCGTCTGACCTTGCTCGTCGCATTGCTCTTTGAGGTTTTTGATGTTGATGTTATTATTTGGCGCATCGATGTCGATCCCACAGCTGTTGCTCAAAACGGTTTTCGTATTCTTGAGCTCCTGATAGAGCGTACCGAGGTCGATATGACCACTCTCCGGGCTGACGTTGATCCACGCCTTATAAATCCTATCCGACGCCTCCTCGACAGCAGCTTCAGCCGCCGCACCACCGCCACCGCCGCCACTCTTGTTCTTGTCCTTACGATAGCGTTCCGTGAGCGAATCCTTCTCACTGCCGAATGTGAAGATCGTCTGGTCCAGACTATCGAGATCATACTCGATCCTCGCGCATGACAGAACGGTAGACAGATGATGGAGTCTTGACACGATCGGAGCCAGCGCACCCACGCGGATGAGTGGGATCTCAGCATCCGTCAGGTTCATATCGATCGCGCGAATCGTGAGCGTCACAGGCACATTGGCACGCGATGCAAGGAAGCGCCGCCCGTTCTCCAAGAGCGTCGCAGGCTGATTCACGCTATCAAAAACGTGTGTCTTTACGATGCGGCCGTATTGTGCAACAAGCGCATCGTCCACGAGCTCATCGCTCCCCCCGTTGACCGACTCAATGGTGAGATTGTCGTCCCCCAGAGGGACCAGCACCGTGAACAGATCCTCCGGGCTGACCGCTTCAGTCAAGTCGATCAGGTTCACGCCGTATTCGATCGTCTGATCGACCGTCGTGTCACCGGGCATCAGAAGGTCGAGGTATGTCGTCTCGCCTTCGTGACGTGTCTGCAAATAGCCGCCGCAGTAGTCGATCAAGCAGCTTTCGATGTAGTCCAGCGTCGTTTTCCATTCATTGGTGATGCCGTTGATCTCGATCTGCCGGTAGTCGATCGTACCCGACTCTGCGTCGGACGTTTCCTCGGACTGACCACGGATGATGATCTCGCGGTCCTCGATGCCGATCCGGCCAATTTCGAAGCGTTTGTCCTCATCAACGCGAGCGTTGTGCGCCGCGATGATCTTCCGGAAGAGCTCGTGTGTCGTTCCGACGAATTTTTCGCCCTTCTGGACGCTGTCGTTGAGATACGCCAGGTCGCCCTCGCAATATACGGTGCGGATGTTGTAGAAGTCCTTCTCCTCGGACAACACCCGCCCACGAAAAATCTCGGTGCCATTGATGACGACCGAGACGATAGATTTCAATTTTTTCAGCTGACCGTAGTGCTTGTTTACAGGCGGAAGGCCGAATTGGAAAGACCCGGCCTTGCCTCTTTCGACCGTCAAACGCGGCGAAGAGATGACCAACCTGTCACTTCCAGGAATGTATAGGGGGGTACCATCGACAAAAATATCAATCATCACAACCGCCCCTTTTCACATAGTACGGAAACCGTTCCATTCCCGGTGAACATCAGTTCATTTTGACCTTCTCGGATGACGATCTCATCCACATAGTTGACGCCCTCGTTGAGATCACAGACCCTGGTTCCGCATGCTACGGATGTCACGCCGGCCGAGGCGACAACAGTCAACGATGCAGGCATCGAACTGCCCTCAACCGTCAACTTCAGCGATTCGTTTACGGTCAGATCACTCAAAGCGCAAATGACCCCATTTTCAAAACTAAACGAGTCCCAGAGCCAATCATCTCCGAGTCGCAGATAATGTCGTTTATATGGTTTTACCTGATAGTCGATCGTGATGATCGACCAGTAGGAATCGCTTTTCCAAGCGTTGACGGAGAATCGTCCCTCATAGTAATATTCGGGGTCATCCTCCAGAATAGCCTTCATTCTTTTTCCATGGAGATATTCCATGATCTCGCTGTATCGTGTCGCCCAATCTCCATAACCGTTCTGCACATAGAATTCCCATGATCCAGAACGATCCTTGTACGTTAGGCTTCCCGTGTGCAGCTCAGTCAGATCGAGCGAACCCATGCCGCCTGGCACGTCCACAAAATACGTCTTGGGCGCAGGTGGATTAAATAGTGGGCGGGACTTAGGAATCAAATGCCAGTCGTCCCATGTGTTCTTGTCGCCGAAAGTGATCGAATGGTACATCTGATTCACTCCTTTCAAAGTGCATGTGTGTGTGGGGGGGGGGGGGGGTATTTTTGTGGCATTCGGATTAGGGCATGTTAAAATATCAATGATTTTCCTTATAACTTAAAGCCCCCGAAGATACAGCATTGCGCATCTGAACGCCCGTTCTGTATCTTCGGGGTTTTGCATGCGTCAGTTACCGCGACTCCTTCTGCTGGCCTGAAGCCCCAGCTGACGATCCATCTTCGCGGCGGTTTGACCCACCAGCGCTCCGGTGTCCAGCACCACCTGCATGTTAGAGACCGCTCTGCTCAGAGTGTCAAAGCGGTCGGACAAATTGTGAAGCTCGTTCACGATTTCAGTGTTATTTTGACCGCCTGCGATTTTTGCACCGTCAAAGTTCAGCGCCGCCGCATTTCTACGAAGGACGCCTGCGTTGAACATACCAGACGCTAAAATCGGCACATCCGCGAACATTCCGCCAAGCGCATGCGCGCCATACTCGACATTGCTCAGATCGAGAACTGGGCGAATCGTTGGATTCGGATCGATATGGTCGAAAATGCTATCGTTGATACCAAGAAGCATCGACTTTGCCGCCGCGACAGTGCTTTCGCTCATCCCGGTGGACTCATGCTGCACGCGAGCCGCATATCCGCTGATACCTTCCGCAATACCGAGATCGAAATACCTTCCCAACTTTTCTCCGACCTTCGACGGCGAATGCTCATCCCAGGTAGTCGTAACACCATTCGTTCCTGCTGCGGCTACATTCATTGCTGCCAACTTGACTTTCCCGGACATTGATGTGACCCCGTTGGCCAATCCGGTCGCAAGATGTTGTCCTGCGCTGAACCATTTAGCATAAGTGCCGGTCGCTCCGGTCGCCCCAGCCCCTGCAATCGTCTTGCCTGCGGTGTTTATGAAGGACTGCCCATTTTGAATCGCCACGCCAAGCATCTGGCCGAATGCATTACCGAGATTCGTTGCGACGGTGCTGAATTCCAGTTTTCCGTATTCGTCGAGAATTGTTGCCAGGTTTCCAAGTCTGCTGACATCTACTTGCTGTGAATGGAATGCGGCGGTCACCAAGTCGTTGATAGTGCCCACGGTTTCTGAAAGAGTCCCTACGTCGATTCCTTCAATGCTCTCCATAAAAGCATTCAGATGAGTTCCGTAAGTCTCCAGAGTCGCCGCGATGTCATCGAGTTGGTAAGCGGGCTTGAAGTCATCGCTATTCCTAAGGTCGTCGTTATAGGCTCGGAAAGCGCCCATCAGATCTTTGATATCCTCAAAGTCTGTTTTAGCCTTTCCTGCTACAGCGCCGGCTTGAGCGATAATCCAAATGCTTTGTCCAAGCTGACTCATCGTCTCGGCCATTTTGGTTACGGCTTTATAGCGGCTTCCGCTGATGACAGAGCCGACTATGTCGCCAATACCACCTTCCTTATCGATCTCCGCAATGAAGTTTGCCATCTGGTCGAATGCGTTAGACGCAATATTAACAGCGTCAGCGTTCCCGATAGACGATACACTATCCGCGAAGGTCTTCAAGTTTGCGCCCACGGTCTTCATAGTCGATGTCAAAGTGATAAGTGCTGCCTCTTTTGAACCACCGACAAATTTGCTGATGTCCTGCAGGAGGCCGCCATCCTTATCCAGACCATTGATGAATTCCTGGATCTTGTCCATGGCGGCGGTTGCGCTATCCACCTTATCCGGATCTACATCAGTAATATTGTTTGCGAAGGAAGCCAGTGCTCGGCCAAGTTTTTTCACATTATCGGAGAAAAGACCCAAATCTTTTTCGCCGATGATGCTCTGCCATGTTCCGTTTGTTCTCGGTAGCTTCTTTTCGAAGGTGTTCAGGGCATCCGCGATCGTTATTGCATTATCGATCTTTGTTTGATCGTATTTTTCGTCTTCCAAGGACGATACGATTGTGATAAAGCCGTTCAACGCCGTCGCGAAATCAGGGAACGATGTTCCGAAAAGCGAAAGTGATTTGACACCCGAGAAAGTCTGCATCTTGCCATTTTGAGGTGTCAGACTGTTTTCAAGGGTGCTGAGGTCCGCTGCGATAGCGAGCACCGCTTTCATTTTCTTTCCGTCTTCCCCGTCCGGGTCGTAGGTGATCTCCCTGACCTGGGTGATGAAGTCGTTCAATCCCACGGCGAATGGGCCAAATTCTGATCCGAAGTTTGAGAGGGATTTAACGCCGTTAATAGCATCCTCCAGACCGCCCTGAGCTTCCAATCCTGCCTCAAGCGTGCTCAGAGAGCTTGCAATGCTGAGAACTGCGGCCATCCTTGTGCCGTCATCCCCGTTTGGGTCATAGTTAATTTGGCCAACTTCAGTGATGAAAGCATTTAAGCCACCAGCAAATGGCTCTAAGCTCTTTCCAAAGTGTGATAGAGACTTGACACCCTCAATGGCTTGCTTCAATCCGCCTTCTGCGGGTATATCCTTCGCAATGGTTGCGAGAGAAGAAGCTGTTGTTGTGGCAACAGTAAGTTTCTCCTCCGAGAAGCTTTCAACAGGCACCGAGGAAATGTTCGTGCTGAAATATGAAAGTCCGCTTCCCAAGGATGCCAGTCCAGTTCCGAATCCAGACAAACCTCCGTTTATGAGCTTGTGCAACGGACCATTCGGCGGTATAGCAGTGGCTATAGCTGTCAAAGCATTGGCCAGGTTGATAGACTCATCAAGCAAGCCGGCTGGCAAAGTTTTTATCGGAAGAATCGACAGCGCATATCCACTCAGGCCCGTGCCAAGCGCAACTAAGTCGTCTGCGAATGACTCGACCGCCGTTTTTCCATCCCAGAATGTTAGTAAGTTTTCAATGGAGGAAAAGAATGATTCTGCGGAAATCGCAGCGAGTACCGTCGTCAAACGCAGAACACCGGCAAGGACTGCTCCGTCAATGCTTTTAGCGCCGTCAATGAATCCTTGAGCATTTGTCATAAAGCTCGAAAGGTCGGTTCCGATTTTGGGGAAATCAACCCCCGTTACGAATCTGCCTACAAGATTGCCAGCGAATTGTCCAAGCGCACCGCCGATCTGCCCAAGAACACCAGCGCCAGTATCAAGAAATCCTGTCATTCCTTCCCATGCTTTACTTAGCGCCCCCAACCCGACAATGATCGCCGTAATGCCTGCGATGGCAATCGCCAGATTCGCCACTGCTATTAGCGCACCGCTGACGGGGATGTTACTCAGCAGCTTCATCTCCACCGACAAGGAGAGCAGCACAGCCGCCATCGACCCGGCAAACCCCAACATTGATGTTACGTCAAGCCCCTCAATTAGGTTGAATGCTGTCACAAACATTGTCAATGTGCCCGCAATGGTCAGCAGCATAGCCACTGATTTTCCCACGCCCGTCCCGCTTGAACTCTTCGACAATGCCGCGAAGGATACTACCATCGCACCAATGCTCAGAAGGCCCTTGCCAATCGAACCCAGCGACATCTCACCGAGGGGCTTCATCGCTAATACCAACAGGTTGACGGCCAGTGCCATGCTGATGAAGCCCTTGATCTTTGTCTCCCCTGCGAGCTTCGAAAAGACGGTGATTTCGAGCATCAACAGACCAATGCCGAGTGTACCTCTTAGCATTGCACCCGTGTCCATCTTTGCAAGGGTGTTCAGGGGAATGAGCAAGAGATTGACGGCCAGTGCCAGACTGATGAAACCCTTCGGCTGGATATTGCCTGCGAGCTTCGAAAACGCGGTGATTTCGAGCATCGCCAGACCAACGCCGAGTGTACCTTTGAGCATCAGGCCCGTGTCCATCTTTGCAAGGGTGTTCAGGGGAATGAGCAAGAGATTGACGGCCAGTGCCAGACTGATGAAACCCTTCGGCTGGATATTGCCTGCGAGCTTCGAAAACGCGGTGATTTCGAGCATCGCCAGACCAACGCCGAGTGTACCTTTGAGCATCAGGCCCGTGTCCATCTTTGCAAGAATACTCAGGGGAATGAGCAACAATGCCAGTGCTGCGGCGAGTTTCAGAAAACCGCCACCATCAACGGCGTTTCCTTTTAGAATGAACGCTACAGCGGTCATCCCCGCCACAAGAGTGCCGATCACAGCGAGCGAGGTGATGATCTCATTTTTGTCCAGTTGAGACAGGGCGACCATGGCCGCCACCAACAGAGCGACAGAGCCCGCGATTTTCAGCAGTGTTGTACCAATGGAATCCTGGGGACGCTTCGTCTGTTTTGTCAGGTTGACGAGGCCCTTGGTGATCGAGCCGACACTCAGGTTGATGTTTTTCGAAAGGCTGCCTCCAAGTGTGGCAAATGTTTTACTAAATGTTGTAAAACTCGTTCCGATTGCGCCTAAGGTTTTCGAGAGGGCAGACGCAATAGACCGGTGATTCTTGATGCTCGACAAGATCTTGAGTGTCGAAGCAAATGTGAAGCACATTTTGACGAGCTTTTGCCAGTCGATCTTGCTGAGGAATTGCACTGCGGAGGTGATTTTTTCTGACATCCAGGCAAAGAACGCGGGGATCGTTTGTGTGGTAAACGTGACGAAAACGCTCTTGGTTTTCGCCCATGCGATCTGCAATCCCGCCTTTGCGGTGGCAGCCCAAGTTAGCAGGCTTGCGATACCGGTGCGGAAACTCGTGATAAGTTTCCCCCAACCAGTGACCATTCCGCTTGTGCCGGAATGAAAAAGCGTGCTAATCGTGTTTCCAAGCTTTTTTGCCAGTTCAGAGATCTTAT
>CAYSJX010000066.1:0-8246 GCA_964431445.1 uncultured Oscillospiraceae bacterium
GCATCGGTGCCAGCGATGATCTGGCCGCCGGGCAGTCCACCTTCATGGTGGAAATGGCGGAGGTCGCCTCCATTTTGAAATATGCCACCTCCCGCAGCCTGCTGATTCTCGATGAGATTGGCCGGGGCACCTCCACCTATGACGGTATGTCCATCGCCAGGGCGGTGCTGGAATACACCGCCAATCCCCGCAAGCTGGGGGCCAAAACCCTGTTTGCCACCCATTACCATGAGCTTTCCACCATTGAGCAGGAGCTGCCCAATGTGAAAAATTACAACATCGCCGTAAAAAAGCGGGGCGATCAGATGATCTTTCTGCGCAAAATCGTCCCCGGCAGCACCGATGACAGCTACGGTATCGAGGTTGCCCGCCTTGCCGGGCTGCCCGCCGCCGTGGTCACCCGGGCCCGGGAAATTCTTGCCGGGCTGGAAGAGGGTAGCGGCCGTCCCGCCGTCCCCGCCGCGCCGGCGCAGGAGCAGGAACAGGTTTCCATGCTGGATCTGACGGCTCAGCAGGTGTGCGAGGCCCTGTCCGGCCTGACGGTGGAGACCCTGACTCCTATTGAAGCCATGAACGAACTTTACAAACTGAAAAGGATGCTTTCCTGATGACCAGAAGCGCGAAACTTCCCGTCCCGGTATCCAACCGGGAAAAACAGCTGGGCTTTTTCTACACGGCCTTTGAACTGCTGGCCCTGCCGTACCTGCTGCGTGCCATGAACGGTCTGCTGATCCGCCCGCTCAGCTCCGTCTGGATCAATTTTCTCTTCTTTTCCCTGAATTTTTTGCTGCTTACGGCGATTATGCACCACTTTCTGCGCCGCTCTTTATCCTATGCCGGGCAGCATCCGGTGCGACTGCTGGCCGTGGCGGTAGCAGGCTTTGGGATGTATATGATCGCCAACGCCGGGCTTTCTCTGATAATTGCCCAGCTGTTTCCCGATTTCAGTAACCCCAACGATCAGTCCATCGGAGCCATGGCCGGGGTCAATTTCGCCGTCACGGCCATCGGCACGGTGCTGCTGGTACCGCTGGCGGAGGAGCTGATCCACCGGGGTCTGATTTTTGGCTCTCTGCTGAGCCGGAACCGCACGGCAGCCTATCTGATTTCCGCGCTGTTTTTTGCCGCCGTTCACATGGCGCAGTACATTTCCATCACACCGACGCTGACACTGGCGCTGTCGCTGGTGCAGTATCTGCCCGCCGGGCTGGTGCTGGCGTGGTCGTATGAGTGCAGCGGCAGCATTTTCGCGCCGGTGCTGATCCACACCGCCGTCAATGTGCTGGGAATTCTGTCTATGAGGTGACACCATGTCCAAAATTCTCCAACTTCCCTCCCATCTCGCCAATCTGATCGCCGCCGGTGAGGTGGTGGAGCGTCCGGCCTCCGTGGTCAAGGAGCTGCTGGAAAACGCGGTGGATGCCGGTGCCGCCAAAATCACTGTTGAGATCAAGGACGGCGGCATGACCTTCCTGCGGGTGACGGACGACGGCTGCGGCATGGCCCCGGAGGATGCCCGCACCGCTTTCCTGCGCCACGCCACCTCCAAGCTGCGCACCGAAGAAGATCTGGCCGCCATCGGCACCATGGGCTTCCGGGGCGAGGCACTGGCAGCCATCGCTTCCGTCAGCCGCATCGATCTGATGACCCGCCCGGCTGACCGGCTCAGCGGCACCTCGCTGCATCTGGAGGCCGGTGTCATCACCCGGGAATCCGAAGTCGGCTGCCCGGTGGGCACCACCATCATCATACGGGATCTTTTCTTCAACACCCCCGCCCGGATGAAATTCATGAAATCCGACTCTGTGGAGGGTGGCCGTGTCGCCGGAGCCGTGCAGCTGCAGGCGCTGGCGCACCCGCAGGTGGCCGTTACCTTCCTGCGGGACGGCAAGCAGCTGCTGTGCAGCCCAGGCACCGGGGATCTGCAGGCCGCCATGTACAGTGTCTACGGCCGGGACAGCGCCCGGATGATCCAGCTGGACAGTCAATGGGAGCAGTATCACCTGACGGGCTACGTTTCCAAGCCCACGGATGCCCGCCCCAGCCGGAGCATGCAGACTTTCTTTGTCAACGACCGGCCGGTAAAGTCCCGGCAGATGATCGCCGCGCTGGAGGAGGCCTACCGCAACCGGATCATGGTGGGGAAATTCCCCGCCTGTGTGCTGCATCTGCATCTTCCGGCCAACGCCGTGGATGTGAACGTCCATCCGGCGAAAACGGAAGTGAAATTTTTGCAGGAAAAGGCTGTTTTCGACTGCATTCACTATGGGGTGCTGGGTGCGCTGAACAAGACGGCTGACCGGCCGCAGATCCGCTTCGAAGCGCCTCCCACGGCCGCAGCGCAGAAAGCGCCAGCCCCGCAGCAGACCGCCCTGCCCAAAAAGCAGGAAAACTTTTTCCGCACCATGGATGCGCAGACCTACCGCAGCTTTGCCGGTGCCCTGCAAGACGCCCCCCGCCCCCAGCCGCAGGCCGCGGCCGCCACGGCAGAGGCCATCCGGCACTCCGGCACTGCGCCCCTGCGCCAGCCCATCGCCACGCCGCAGGTATTTTCCCCTGCCCCCGCACCGGCTCCCACGCCTGCCCCGGTGGCGGAAGAAACGATCGCGCCTGTTTGCCCCATCCCCTCCCCCCCGGTGGAGCCGGAGCAGACCGTGCTGCCCATGCCGGAGGAAAAGCCGTGGCGCATGGTTGGTGAGCTTTTCAACAGCTACATTCTGGTGCAGCAGGGAGACGATGCCTTTCTCCTCGACAAGCACGCCGCCCACGAGCGCATTCTCTTTGAAAAGCTGAAGGCCAATCAGGAGAAAATTTCCGCCCAGATGCTCCTGTCTCCCCTTTCCGTCCGGCTGGCCCCCGCCGCCGTGGCGGAGCTGCTGGCCAATGCGGCCATGCTGGAGGAGCTGGGGTTCCAGCTGGAGGAATTCGGGGACAATACCCTGCTGCTGCGCCAGATCCCCATGGATCTGACCACCGATGCCGCCTGCGATGCGGTGGAGGCCATCGCCGCCGACCTGCTGGCAGGCCGCCGGGAGCAGAAGGAGACTGTGCGCGATGAAATTTTGCACACCGTTGCCTGCAAGGCTGCCATCAAGGCCGGCTGGGTCAATGACGAGCAGGAGCTGTTGGCGCTGGTGCGGCAGGTGATGGCCCGGGAAGAACTGAAATACTGCCCCCACGGCCGCCCCATCTGCGTCTCCTTAAGCAAAAAGCAGCTGGAAAAGCAATTCAAACGAACCTGATTGGAGGAACCAAGATGGCACGCAGCGAACAGGCGATCTTTACCAACCTGTGCATGATCTACGATGACCGTGGCAACATTCTGGTGGAAGACCGGAAGGATCCTTCCTGGCCCGGCATCTGCTTCCCCGGCGGCCATGTGGAGCCGGGCGAGTCCTTTGTGGAAGCGGTTATCCGGGAGGTATACGAGGAAACCGGCCTGACCATTGAAAAGCCCCTTCTTTGCGGCACCAAGCAGTTTCAGACCCGGCAGGGCGAGCGCTATGTGGTGCTGCTGTACAAAACCAACCGGTTTTCCGGCGAGCTGCACAGTTCCGATGAAGGGGAGGTCTTCTGGCTGCCCCGCCGGGAGCTGGCGCGGCACCGCCTTGCCGATGATCTGGCACAGGTGATGCAGGTGATGGACTCGGACAATCTGAGCGAATTTTTCTATTATCTCAAAGACGGCAACTATGACGGCGAATGGGGCGTGAGGCTTCTGTGAACAGCATCATCTGCATCGCCGGGCCCACCGCCTCCGGCAAAACGGCACTGGCCGTGGCGCTGGCCAGGCAGCTGCACGGTGAAGTGGTCTCCTGCGACTCCATGCAGGTATATCGCCGCATGGATATCGGCACTGCCAAGCCCACGTTGGAAGAGCGGCAGGGCATCATCCATCACATGATCGATGTGGCGGAGCCCGAGGAGGATTTTTCCGTCAGCCGCTACTGTGCCATGGCCACCCCCATTGTGGAGGATATTCTGGCACGGGGCAAGACCGCCATCATCGCCGGTGGCACCGGGCTTTACATGGACAGTCTGATTCGCGGCAGCGATTTTGCCCCCTTCCCTTCCACCGGCGTGCGGGAGAAGCTGGAAGCCCGGGCCGACCGGGAGGGCACCGATGCCCTGCTGCGGGAGCTGCGGCAGATCGACCCCGAGGCCGCCGCCCGCATTCACGACCGCAGGCGGCTGATCCGGGCGCTGGAGGTTTACTATGAAACCGGCGAGACCATTACCGCCCACGACCGGCGCACCCGGGCCATGCCCCCCCGGTTCACTCCCCTGTGGCTGGGGCTGGACTTCGAAAGCCGTCAGACTCTTTACAGCCGCATTGACCGGCGGGTGACCATCATGCTGGAACAGGGGCTGATGGGAGAGATCGAGGCGCTGCTCAACTCCGGCATTCCGGAAAACTGCACCGCCATGCAGGCCATCGGCTACAAGGAATTTGTGGACGCGCTGGAGGGCCGCTGCACCTTGCAGCAGGCGGCGGATCTGGTGCGCCAGTCCTCCCGCCGGTACGCCAAGCGGCAGCTGACGTGGTTCCGCCGCAATGGTGCCATGCACTGGCTTGTGCGCCGGGACGATCAATCCGGGGAAGAAATTCTTGCTCAGGCCCGCCGGCTTATTACCAATTTCGACAACTGAATCATGCTAAGATATGTGTATCCCAAACTCACAGAAAGAAGGTATACATATGTCAGAAGCAATCAATCTGCAGGAGTCCATTCTCAACGAGGTGCGGCGGGATCGAATCCCGGTCACCCTGTTTCTGATGAACGGCTTCCAGCTCCGGGGGGTCATCACCGGCTTTGACAGCTTTGTGGTGGTTCTGGTGACAGACGGCAAGCAGCAAATGATCTACAAGCATGCCATCTCCACACTGGCCCCCATCAAGTCTCTGAAGGCCGCGGCACCCACGGCATAATGCGACAGGCGACGGAGCTGCTCCGCCGCCTGTCTGTTTATCCTGCGGCAATATCATTCGATCAAAGGAGTTTATCATGTCCATAGCCGAAAATGTCGCCCTGCTCCGGGCGCAAATCGAGCAGGCCGCCCGGGCGGCAGGCCGTGACAGCCGGGAGATCATCCTCTGCGCCGCCACAAAAATGAACGATGCCGACCGTGTCCGGCAGGCCATCGCCGCGGGTATCACCTGCTGCGGGGAAAACCGGGTGCAGGAGCTGACCGAGAAGCTGCGGCAGCACGCCTATGATGGGGCCCGTGTCCATTTTATCGGCCACCTGCAAACCAACAAGGTGCGCCATGTGGTGGGGAAGGTGGAGCTGATCCAGAGCGTAGACTCGGAGCGGCTGCTGCGGGCCATTAGCACGGAAGCGGTGCGCCAGCAGCTGCGGCAGGATATTCTGCTGGAAATCAACATCGGCCGGGAGCAGAGCAAGACCGGCTTTTTCCCGGAGCAGCTGCCGGCCCTGCTGGATAAATTGCCCGATTTTCCCAATATTCGGGTGCTTGGGCTCATGGCGATCCCCCCGATCTGCAAAAATCCGGGAGAAAACAACAAATTTTTTCAAGAAATTTGCAACCTTGCTGTTGACATAATGAGAAAAAAATACGATAATGTATCTATGGATATTCTGTCCATGGGCATGTCCGGGGATTACGCCGATGCCATTGCCTGCGGCAGCACCATGATCCGTGTCGGCACCGCCATTTTCGGTGCCAGAGATTATTCCAAAACGCATCAGAGCTGATGTGACATATTTTAGGAGGAAACCATCCATGAGTTTTTGGGACAATGTGAAGAAGTTTGCTCAGCCTTACGCTGATGACGAATATGATGAGTATGAGGACGGCACCGATGGCTACGAGGAAGAGCCTGCGCCCGCGCCCCGGCCTTCCCGCCGCAGCGCCCCGGTGGAGAGCGCCGAGCCCGCCGCCCCGGAGACCGGCAGCTTCAGCGGCAAGGTGCTCAATATGAACGGCAACCGCCCCGCCGTGGTGCTGTTCCGCCCCACCAGCTTCAACGATGCCACCAAGGCCGCCGATGATCTGCGGGACAAGAAGGCCGTGATCGTCAATCTGGAAAATGTGGACAAGGCCATTTCCCGCCGTGTCATCGATTTCCTGTCCGGCTGCGCCTACGCGCTGGACGGCACCGTCAACAAAATTGCCCTGGCCACCTACCTGTTCTGCCCCCACAATATGGAGGTCATGGGCGATCTGGAGACACTGCAGTCCGAGGCAGAGACCTACGCCTGAGGGATTGCCGGGTAAATCGTCCGGGCCGAAGGCCCACGCCATCGGTGCCTGTCGATCGGCCCTGTGCAGCCTTCATTTCAGATAATCAGAAAAAGAGGTATCATTATGATCACACCGCAGCAAATCGAGCAGATCTCCTTCGGGAAGCAGACCTTCGGCGGCTATGACATGCAGGCCGTGGACGAATTCCTGGAGCCGCTGACCGAGGATTATATTACACTGTACAAGGAAAACGCCCTGCTCAAGAGCAAGATGCGGGTTCTGGTCAGCAAGCTGGAGGAATACCGCAAGAACGAGGCTTCCATGAAAACCGCGCTGGAGGAAACCCGCCAGAACTGTGACGGCATGGTGCGCGAGGCGCAGGAAAAATGCGCCCGGCTGCTGGCCGATGCCAGTCAGGCCGCGGCGGAGAATGCCAAAAACGCCGATGCCATGATCGCCGCCGAAGAGCAGCGGGTGGAGGATGCCCGGCATCTGGCCGTGTCCAAGATCGACGATCTGACCTTCCAGCTGCGCAGCTGCATCGACACGCTGGAGCATATCAAGGCCGGCAATCGCCCCGCCCAGACCCGTTCCGCCTTTGACTATGACAAGGTGGAGGCCAAGTCCGGCGCCGTGGCAGACGAAATCTCCCGGACACTGGAAGAGCAGATCGGCGCACCCACGGAGGAGGCCCCCAAGGCCGAGCCCATGCATCCCAATTCCGACACCACCACCAAATTTGCCAATCTTCAGTTTGGCCGCAACTACGACCCGCTGAATAAATAATTCCCCGCTGTGACGAGGACAGGTGGACGTTTTCCACGCCTTTCAGAGAGCTGCCGGTCGGTGCAAGGCAGCAGGCGCCAACGCCCATATCCCCTCCGAGCCGCGCACCGAAGCCCACAGGGGTGTGTAGAGTGCGCCGGGTGCGCCCGATATCGCGCGCGCGAGTGTCGCCCCACCGGGGCGGAACGAGAGTGGTACCGCAGAGGTTATGCGCCTTTGTCTCTTGCTAACAGGGACAAAGGCGCTTTATTTTCAAAGGAGCTTCCGAACAAATCGTCTGTGGCCGAGCAGCGAGCCTTGCCGATTTCATCAGAGGTCTCCAAACACACAAACGGAGGTTACATCCAATGGAGTATAAAAACACCATCATCACCCCAAAAACCGACTTCCCCATGAAAGCGGGCCTTCCCGCCCGGGAGCCGGGTATGCTGGCCGCGTGGCAGGAAATGGATCTGTACAACGCCATGCTGGAAAAGAACCGGGATCTGCCCCCCTTCGTGGTGCACGACGGCCCTCCCTTCTCCAACGGCTATATCCACATGGGGCACGCCCTGAATAAGACACTGAAGGATTTCATCGTGCGCAGCCACGCCATGATGGGCTACTATACCCCCTATGTGCCCGGCTGGGACAATCACGGTCTGCCCATTGAGCGGGCCATTGAGAATTCCAAGCGGAAGCTGGGCCGGGATATGACCGTTCCGGAATTCCGCAACGCCTGCGCCGATTTTGCCGAGGATTTCATCCAGAAGCAGATGGGCGGGTTCCGGCGGCTGGGCGTGGTGGCCGACTGGGAGCATCCCTACCGCACCATGGACAAACACTTTGAAGCGCAGGAGGTCAAGATCTTCGGCCGCATGTTTGACAAGGGGTATATCTACAAGGGCCTCAAGCCCGTGACATGGTGCCCCGCCTGTGCCACCGCTGTAGCCGAGGCCGACATTGAGTATCAGGACGATCCGTGTACCTCCGTCTATGTGAAATTTGCCGTGAAGGACGATCTGGGGAAGCTTTCGGAATTTGACCTGCGCAACGCCTACTTCGTCATCTGGACGACCACCATCTGGACATTGCCCGGCAACATGGGCATCTGCCTGCATCCCCGGGAGAGCTACGCACTGGTGCGGGCGGACAACGGGGAGACCTATATCATGGCCGAAGCACTGACGGCCAAGACCATGGCGCTGGGCGGCTTTGACCATTACGAAATTCTCACCACCCGCCCCGGCAGCTTCTTCGAGAACATGCTGGCG
>CAYSJX010000067.1:0-7737 GCA_964431445.1 uncultured Oscillospiraceae bacterium
CGGTGTCCACGATTTCGTATATTCCTCGTTCCATTTTTCCTCGCTCAAGCATTTTTCATCACCCATCCGTATTATATCATACATAATGCAAAAAGCCCAGCATAAACTGGACTTTTTCGACAGACTGGGACGACGATTTTCTTTCGAAAATCGTCGTCTTTTTTGGTTCTCTTCCCTCTTCTCTTTTCGTCCAAAATCGTCATTTCCAAGAACTGTGAAGAAGTCCCCACCGGTGTACGGGTTCTCAGGCGATCAGCTGGGCTACGCTTTTTTCAGGGCGCGGTTGATGCCCCGGCGGGCGCAGGCCATGTAAATTGCGGACAGGAGGGCGATCACTGCCTGCGTGGCCGGAATATTGGGATAGAGCAGCGAGCCGGTGACCAGTGCATACCCCAGCAGCACCAGCCCGTACACCGCCACGGCCAGCGCCATGGAAATCAGCCCTGCCGAGCGCAGCAGTCCGGAAGGACAGAGGGATTGCCACACCAGTGTGCGCACTGGTTCGCAATGACAGTTCTTTTTTACACACCCGTAGGGGGGCGGCATCCCTGACGCCCCTTGTCACATCCTCTGCCGTACCGATTGCAGGGGGCAGGCGGAAACCTGCGGGGATTGTGTAACCTTTCCGTGGAAGACTTTTCTGTGTCTTTACAGCCCCTTCTTCCCCGGTGCCCTGCCCTGCTTTGCCTGCTTCATGGACAGGCTGATGCGATGGCGTTTTTCATCTACGGAAAGCACCGTCACCTGCACCACATCGCCCACCTTCACCAGCTCGCTGGGATGGCGCAGGCGGCAATTGCTCACCTCACTGATATGCACAAGGCCGTCCTGATGCACGCCGATATCCACAAACACGCCAAAATCGATCACATTGCGCACCGTGCCGGTCAGCTCCATGCCGGGCACCAGATCCTTCATTTCCAGCACATCCTTGCGAAGCACCGGCGCGGGCAGCTCGTCCCGGGGGTCCCGCCCCGGCTTCGCCAGCTCCCGGGCGATATCCTGCAGGGTCATCTCCCCGGCCCCGCACTGCTGTGCCGCATTGGCAAGGCCATACTGTTCCAGCCGGCTCGGCAGGGCGGACAGATCATCACTGCCCAGCAGACGCAGCAGCGCTCTGGCCGCGGCGTAAGACTCCGGATGCACGCCGGTATGGTCGAGAAGTTCACTGCTTTCCGGCACCCTCAGGAAGCCCGCCGACTGCTCAAAGGCACGGGCCCCCAGCTTGGGAACCTTTTTCAGCTGACTGCGGCTGGTAAAGGCGCCGTTTTCCTCCCGGTAGGCCACGATATTCCGGGCCGTTGTGGCATTCAGGCCGGAGACCTGCTGCAAAAGACTCCGGGAGGCGGTGTTCACATCCACGCCCACGGCATTGACACAATCCTCCACCACGGCCCCGAGGGCGCTGTCCAGCTCCTTCTGGGGGCAGTCATGCTGGTACTGCCCCACGCCGATGGCCTTAGGGTCGATCTTCACCAGCTCCGCCAGCGGATCCTGCAATCTGCGGGCAATGGACACGGCGGAGCGCAGATTGACATCATACTCCGGAAATTCCTCCGCCGCCAGCGGCGATGCGGAGTACACGGAAGCCCCCGCCTCGTTGACAATGGCATAGGCCGCATCCGGGAAAGCGCGCAGCAGCTCCACCGCCATGGCCTCCGTCTCCCGGGAGGCGGTGCCGTTGCCGATGGCAATATGGCTGACGTGCCACTTGCGCATCATGCGGGAGAGCTGGTCGATGGCCTCCTGCTTTTTCCGCTCGCTGAAGGTCGGATACACCACCGTGGTATCGAGCACCTTGCCCGTGGCATCCACAACTGCCACCTTACAGCCGTTGCGGTAGCCGGGATCCAGCCCCATGGTCACAAAGCCCTTGACCGGCGGCTGCATCAGCAGCGGCTTCAAATTCAGCGCGAAATTGTGGATGGCACCGGTGCAGGCCCGCTGGGACAGCTCACTTCTGGTCTCCCGCTGCACGGAGGGAAAAATCAGTCGTTCGAAGGAGTCCTCCGCTGCGGCCCGCACGAAGGCGGACACCGCCGCCCGGGGCTTCAGGGCCGCCCGGCAGACCACCGCCGCGCCCTCGTTGCCGGGCAGGGTAACGGTAACTTTCAGCTTCTCCTCCTTTTCGCCCCGGTTGATGGCCAGGATCTGGTGATCCAGCAGGCGGCTGATAGGAGCGGAAAAATCATAGTACAGGCAATAGACGGTATCCTCCTCCGGGTCTGTTGCCTTTGTCACCAGCGTGCCACGGCGCGCGATCAGCTCCCGCAGGGATTTGCGGATGGCCGGATCGTCCGACAGGTCTTCGGCAATGATGTCCGCCGCACCGGCCAGCGCCTCCTCCACGGTGGCAACGCCCTTGTCCGGGCACACATAATCCTGTGCCAGTTCCTCCGGATTCCGGCCGTCCTGAGCGAAGATCGCCGCTGCCAGCGGCTCCAGCCCCTTCTCCCGGGCAATGGAGCCACGGGTGCGGCGCTTCTGCTTATAAGGCCGGTACAGATCCTCCACCTCCGCCAGCGTTCCGGCGGTGGCAATGGCCTGCGACAGCTCCGGTGTCAGCTTTCCCTGCCCCTCGATGGCGGACAGCACTTCCTCGCGCCGGGCCTGCAGATTTCGCAGGTAGCTCAGGCGGCTTTCCAGTGTCCGCAGGGTGGTATCATCCATGGCACCGTGCAGCTCCTTGCGGTAGCGGGCAATGAAGGGGATGGTGTTGCCCGCATCCAGCAGATCGATCACATTTTGCACATATTCCTGCTTCTGACCCAGTTCCCGGGCCACAAGCGCGGCAATTTCAGACATAGCTTTTCTCCTTGGCTTACAGAATTTTGCATCATCATAGCACAAACTTTCCAAAAAGGCAAGCCGCAGCGCAGTTGACAAACCGGCTCCGATGCCGTATTATGAAAGCATAAATTAAAGGAAAAGGAACGGTGATCAGAATGTATCAACAGGAATATGAGCGCTGGCTTTCCACCCGGCTGGAGGATCCGGCTCTGACCCGGGAACTGCAGGAAATTGCGGGGCAGGACGGCGAGATTCGGGAGCGTTTTGCCGTGGCGCTGAAATTCGGCACCGCCGGTCTGCGGGGTGTGCTGGGCGCCGGCACCAACCGGATGAACATCTACGTTGTCCGGCAGGCGACGCAGGGTCTGGCCAACTGGGTCAAAACCCAGGGTGGCAATCAGCTGGTGGCCATTTCCTATGACAGCCGCATCAATTCCGATGTGTTCGCCCGGGCGGCGGCGGCTGTTCTGGCGGCCAACGGCATCCGTGTGCGCATCTACAGCGCGCTGATGCCCGTCCCGGCGCTGAGCTTCGCCACCCGGTTCTATGGTGCCAACGCAGGCATTATGATCACCGCCTCCCACAACCCTGCCCGGTACAATGGCTACAAAGCCTACGGCCCCGACGGCTGCCAGATGACGGACGATGCCGCCGCAGCCGTCTACGCCGAAATCCAGAACACTGATGTCCTGACCGGCGCAAAAACCATGGATTTTGCGGATGGTCTGTCCCGGGGGCTGATCGAATATGTGGGTGAAGACTGTCTGGAGGCGCTCTATGCCGCAATCGAAGCGTGTCAGGTGCGGCCGGGACTGTGCCGCAGCGCCGGGTTGAAGCTGGTCTACTCTCCCCTCAACGGCTCCGGGCTTGTGCCCGTTCTGCGTGTTCTGGAGGATATCGGCATCACGGATATCACCGTTGTACCGCAGCAGGCGCAGCCGGACGGCAATTTCCCCACCTGTCCCTACCCCAATCCGGAGATTTTCGAAGCTCTGCAGCTGGGTCTGGCACTGGCGGAAAGCTCCGGTGCGGATCTGATGCTGGCCACAGACCCCGATGCCGACCGGGTCGGCATTGCGGTGCGCTGCCCGGACGGCAGCTACCGGCTGGTCTCCGGCAACGAGGTGGGCGTACTGCTGCTGGACTATATCTGCGCCGGACGGATTGAAAACGGCACCATGCCGGAAAACCCCGTGGCCGTCAAGAGTCTGGTGTCCACCCCGCTGGCCGATGCCGTGGCCGAGCATTACGGTGTGCAGATGCGCAGTGTCCTGACTGGCTTCAAGTGGATCGGTGACCAGATTGCCCAGCTGGAGCAGCAGGGCCATCCGGAGCGGTTCATTCTGGGCTTTGAAGAGAGCTACGGCTACCTCGCCGGGCCCTATGTGCGGGACAAGGATGCCATTGTGGCTTCCATGCTCATCTGCGAAATGGCGGCCTACTACCGTTCCGTCGGCTCTTCCATCCAGCAGCGGCTGGAGCAGCTCTACAGCCAGTATGGCCGGTATCTGAACCGGGTGGAGTCCTTCGAATTCCCCGGCCTCTCCGGCATGGATCGGATGAATGCCATCATGGAAGGACTGCGCGCCGCGCCCCCGGCAGAGCTGGGCGGCCTTGCCGTCACGGCGGTGACGGATTACCGCGACACAGCCCGGACAGGTCTGCCCGCCTCCAATGTGTTGTTGTACAGGCTGGAGGGCGGTTCCACCGTGATCGTCCGCCCCTCCGGCACTGAGCCGAAGGTCAAAGCCTACTACACCACCCTCGGCCGTGACCTTGCCGAAGCCCAGGCCACCCAGCACACCCTCTCCACCGCCCTGCACCCCATTTTGTGCTGAGTCGGAAGTCAAGCCAACATATACACCCCGGTTTTTTGAACCGGGGTGTTGGTTTTTGGGGAAAAATTGCGGCGGTGTGTAAGTTTTTCCTTTCCGGATTGTATATAACTGTGAAGCGATTCAAGATGCTGAGATGAGACCATGGAAGATGGCAAATTGCTGCGGATGTGCTGGAACTGTTCGGGCAGACGGATGCGCAGGCCGTGCTGTTCCGCCTCGCCACCCGGGCCGAGCTTGGGATGGAGGAATCCGCCGATGTCACAGACATTCCACTCCCCGAGGCCCCACCCACCGAGTCGGACACAATCGAACAGGAAACGACATCGGATCCGTAACCGCACCGGTACCGGAAGATTCCTGATAAAAGCGGCTCTGCCGTTGCAAACCGGTACGTTCCAGAGACGGGGCACAAAGGGGCGTCAGGGATGCCGCCCCCTACGGATGCGTTGTCGAACCCGGTGCGGGCAGGCCGATGTGCCTCAATTGCCCTTACGAAGGTTATGTAAAAAAGAACTTTCATTGCGAACCAGTGCGCACACTGGTGTGGCAATCCCCCTGTTCTTCCAAACCAGTCCATACCACCGGTGTGGCAATCCCACGTTTTTCTCCGATTTCCCCACTTTCTCTTGCTTATTTCCCTCTTTTCCGCTATACTGTTCTCACACCCGGCGAAGGGAGGGATTTTGTGGGGAAATTTGCTGTGATCGATACGGAAACCAACTGGGCTGATCAGGTCATGAGCATCGGCTGCTGCATTGCGGACGAGGCGACCTTTTCCCTGCTGGACGCGAAATATCACATCCTGCCCATTGAATGCCAGATCGGCGGCATGTACGAAAGCACCCTCTTTATCGAAACACCGGTGCAGCCCATCCTGTGTACCCGTGCCGAAGCCATTGCCGATCTGCAAAGCTGGTTTGAGCGCCACGGTGTCCGCTCCATTTTCGCCTACAACGCCAGCTTTGACCGCAACCATCTGCCGGAGCTTCGCCTGCTTTGCTGGCATGATATTATGCGCCTCGCCGCCTACCGGCAGCACAACCCCCGCATTCCGGCCATGGCCGAATGCTTCTCCACCGGTCGGATGAAGCGTGGCTACGGCGTGGAGGCCATGCTCCGCCTGCTCAGCAACAGCCATACATACCATGAAAGCCACAACGCTTTCTTTGACGCGCTGGACGAGCTGGAGATCATGCGCCTTCTGGGCTGGAAAGTCAGCCAATATCCGCCCCTGTAAAAGTCAAAAAGAACAGGCACGATTTCGGTCATGCCTGTTCTTTTTTATGGTATTTTGTGGTTTCCCCGCCTTCGACCGGCGGGGCTCGCCGGCTTAACACATTTTTCCTGTGTTTTCAATGCTGTTTTTACACATTTTTCTGAGCTTTTCCGGCATGAAAAACACATTTTTCTGCGTGCTATTCTTTCACAGGGATTTGTCGTCATTTTCCCGGGTGTATGCATGGATCATTTTGCGCATCTTTTCCAGTTTGTCAAAATCCGCCACATATTCCTTGCGTGGCTTCACAAAGTTTTTGCTGCCCCGCTTTTCATCCGCATAGCGGGGAATCAGATGGATATGATAATGGTTATTCGGGCCGTCACACATGCTGCACAGATAGACTCGTTCGCAGCCATAAACCTGACGAAGGATCCGCACGAACTGCTTTGCGAAACGGATGATCTTTTCGTTGATCTGGTCGGGCGCTTCGCTCATATCGTGATAATGCCGAATGGTCGAAATACACATGTGACCATCGGCTCTCGGATTGCCCACCAGAAAGCACTCGATCTGTGCATCCTCGTAGAGCAGTTTGTCGGAATTGTCGCCGTAGAGCGCGCCGCCGTTTTCCCGATTGAAACAGGTCGGGCAGATGCCAAGATCTGTCAGCTCTCCGGGAGAAAGCTTCAGCAGCTCCTGCTTATGCATTTCCATATAGCTCTCCCAATTTCCTGGCCGCCTCCGAATACAGCTTCGGTGAAGTCTGCGGATAGGTAAGTTCCTCCGGAAGTGTGTCAAACATTCTGATTTCTTTCATTTCGCTTTCGGGAAGCTCTCCCAGCGAATGAACCACCGCAAGGAAAACCATGCCGTTGGAACAGGCCTGACGGTTGAACCCCCAGTAATCGCAGATGGGATAAATGTCCGCATCCCGGATGCCGCTTTCCTCAAAAAGCTCACGCTTCGCGCATTCCAGCGGCATTTAGCCGATTTCCGGCTCGAATACCGGCATCAGCTGCAGCTTGAACAGATTTTTCCGGTGCAGATCATCGATCCGCGCCTTTTTCTGCGGATCCTCGATCTGTCCGGTGCGGATGTAACGATCCAGCTCGGCATAGGTAAAGCCGAGATTGTCCTCATCCGTCTTGCCGCACAGGCCGTCGGAAGGAACCTTGTCCACCAGCTCCGCCGGCAGCCCCAGCACCCGGCCGACCTGCTTGACCTCGTCCACCGTCAGCCGGGACAGCGGGCTGAAATCGCCCACAGAGTCACCGTAGCGGGTGGAATAGCCCACCCAATCCTCGCTGAGGTTGCAGGTGTTGGCCACCCGGCCATTGCAGCACTGGCTGACCGCGTACAGCGCCGACATGCGGATGCGCGGCTGGAGATTGGTGCGGCTCTGAGCCGTCAGTTCCATGGGGATGGCCTTCGTCAGCCCCTCCACCGCATCGTGGATATTCACCACATAGTGCCGGATGCCCAGATGCTCCACAAGGCGGTAGGACATGGCGATATCCGCCTGCTCCCCGTTGGGCATCAGCACGCCCACAACACGATCCGCGCCCAGCGCCTCCACACACAGCGCCGCCACCACGGAGCTGTCCTTCCCGCCGGAAATCCCGATCACGGCATTGCAGCCAGGGCCATTTTCTGCAAAGAATTTTCGGATCCACGCGACACAATCGCCCGTGACCTTCCGCGCGTCAAACATGATCATTTCCACCTTTCAGCATCTGCGCCCCGTGGGGCGGTCCTTTCAGCATCTGCGCCCCGTGGGGCGGTAAAGAGAAACACCTTTTGTCCGTAGACAAAAGGTGTCCATTTTGGCGGAGTGAGAGGGATTTGAACCCTCGCGCGCTGTTTAGACGCCTACTCCCTTAGCAGGGGAGC
>CAYSJX010000068.1:0-7552 GCA_964431445.1 uncultured Oscillospiraceae bacterium
GGGCCTGGAGCTGTATGATATCAAATTCGAGTTCGGCTATGATGCCCAGGGCCGTGTGATGCTGATCGATGAGATCGCCTCCGGCAACATGCGGGTGTACCGGGATGGCCAGTATGTGGATCCCATGACCCTCAACGAGCTGTTTTTCGCATAACGCATTTGACAAAAAGCCTTGCCGCCGGTTTCCGGGACAGGGCCTTTTGCGCACTTACCATCAAGAAGCCTCTGCATCCATCGACATCGGCCGGCGCACGTCAGAGGTTCTCAAATTCAAAGGAGATTACCATGGGCGGCTTTTTTGGCATCGCATCCCGTGCTTCCTGCATGGTGGATGTGTTTTTCGGAGTGGATTATCACTCCCATCTTGGAACCCGGCGGGGCGGCATGGCGGCCTATGACCCGCAGATCGGCCTCCAGCGCAAAATTCACAACATTGAAAACTCCCCATTCCGCACAAAATTTGAGCATATTTTCGAGGAAATGGAGGGAACCTCCGTCATCGGCTGCATTTCCGACTCCGACCCCCAGCCGATGCTGGTGCGCTCCCAGCTGGGCACCTACGCCATCTGCACCGTGGGGGCGATCAACAATGCCGAGGAGCTGATCGAGCATTTCCTCTCCTTCAGCGGCGGGCATTTTGATGCCATGACCGGCGGCAAGGTCAATTCCACCGAGCTGGTGGCTGCCCTGATCGATCAGAAAAGCAGCTTTGCCGAGGGCATCCGTTTTGCCCAGCACGCCATTGACGGCACGGCCAATATCCTCATCCTCTGTCAGGACGGCCGCCTGATCGCCGCCCGGGACAAGCTGGGGCGCATTCCGGTGCAGATCGGCCACAATGCCGACGGCTACTGCGCCTCCATGGAGGAGTTCGCTTTCACCAAGCTGGGCTATGAAAAGGTCTGCGAGCTTGGCCCCGGGGAGATCGTGGAGCTTACGCCGGATGGCATGACCCGGCTGGCAGAGCCCGGGGAGGATATGCGCATCTGCGCTTTCCTGTGGAGCTATTACGGATACCCCACCTCCACCTATGAAGGGATCAATGTGGAGGCCATGCGCTACCGCAACGGTGCGGCCATGGCCGAGCGGGACATGGCGCAGGGCCGGGACATGGACATCGATTATGTGGGCGGCGTGCCCGATTCCGGCACTCCCCATGCCATCGGCTATGCCAACCGGACGGGGCTGCCCTTCGCCCGGGCCTTTATCAAGTATACCCCCACATGGTCGCGCAGCTTCACCCCGGCCCGGCAGTCCGACCGGCAGAAAATCGCGAAAATGAAGCAGATCCCGGTGCAGGAGCTGATTCGCGGCAAGCGGCTGCTGTTTGTGGACGACTCCATTGTCCGCGGCACGCAGCTGCGGGAGACGGTGGAGTTCCTCTATGAAAACGGGGCCAAGGCGGTGCATATGCGCTCTGCCTGTCCGCCGATCATGTACGGCTGCAAATACCTGAATTTTTCCCGTTCCACATCGGATCTGGAGTTGATCTCCCGCCGGGTGATTCTGGAGCTGGAAGGGGAAGAGGGCTTCCATCATATCGAGGAATACGCCGATGGCAGCACCGAGCGCGGCAAGGCCATGCGGCAGGCCATCTGCGATAAATTCCACTTCGCCTCTCTGGGTTTCCAGACGCTGGAGGGCGTGGTGAAGGCCATCGGGCTGCCGCCCTGCAAGCTTTGCACTTACTGCTGGACCGGAAAAGAATAACGGCCGGCATTTATGACTGAAAAGGAGCGAATTATGGAACACGAAAACTCCCATAGCGCGGCCTATGCCGCTGCCGGCGTGGATATTACCGCCGGATACCGGGCGGTGGAGCTGATGAAGCGCCACATTGCCCGCACCAAAACCGAGGGCTGTGTCGATGATGTGGGCGGCTTTGGCGGCTGCTTTGCCCTGCCCACCGGCATGAAGGAGCCGGTGCTGGTCTCCGGCACCGATGGCTGCGGCACCAAGGTCAAACTGGCCGTGCTCATGGATCGCCATGACACCATCGGCATCGATGCCGTGGCCATGTGCGTCAACGATATCATCTGCTGCGGCGCACGTCCGCTGTATTTCCTCGATTACATCGCCTGCGGCAAAAACGTACCGGAGAAGATCGCTTCCATCGTCAGCGGTGTGGCGGAGGGCTGCGTGCAGGCCGGCTGCGCCCTGATCGGTGGCGAAACGGCGGAGCATCCGGGTCTCATGCCGGAGCAGGACTATGATCTGGCCGGCTTCGCCGTGGGCATCGTGGATCGGGAAAAAATTCTCGATAAGACCCGCATGGCCGCCGGAGATGTGGTGATCGCACTGGCCTCCTCCGGCATCCACTCCAACGGTTTCAGTCTCTGCCGCAAGGTCTTCGATATCGACAACAATCCGCCCGCCATTTATGCGCCCTGCCCGGAGCTGGGTGGTGCCAGCGTGGCCGAAACCCTGCTGACCCCCACCCGTATCTACGTCCGGGCGGTGCTGCGCCTGCTGGAGCAGGTGCAGGTCAAGGGGATTTCCCATATCACCGGCGGCGGCTTCTATGAAAACATCCCCCGCAGCATTCCGGAGGGGCTCTGCGCCCGCATCGAACTGGATCGGGTGCAGATTCTGCCCATTTTCCGGCAGATCGCCCGGGTGGGCGGCATTTCCCAGCGGGATATGTTCAACACCTTCAACATGGGCGTGGGCATGAGCGTGGTGGTGCCCCCGGAGCAGGCGGAGCAGGCACTGGCACTGCTGCGGGCCGAGGGCGAAAATGCCTATGTCATCGGCACCATTACCCGGGGCGACAGCCGGGTGGAGCTGGTATGACGGCCCGGGTGGCGGTGCTGGTCTCCGGCGGCGGCACCAATTTGCAGGCCCTGCTGGACGCGGCGGCCCGGGGACAGCTGCCCCACGGGGAGATTTCGCTGGTGGTGTCCGACCGGCCCGATGCCTATGCCCTGCGCCGGGCGCAGGCGGCAGGGGTGGAGACCGCCGTGGTCACGAAACCTCATCTGGCCGACCAGCTGCACCGGCTGCTGACCGGGCGGGTGGACGTGATCGTGCTGGCCGGGTTCCTTTCCATCCTTCCGGCGGAATTTACCGACCGGTGGGAAAACCGCATTCTCAACATTCACCCCAGCCTGATCCCCAGCTTCTGCGGGGAGGGCATGTACGGCCTGCGTGTGCATGAGCAGGCCCTGCGCCGTGGGGTGAAGGTCACCGGCGCAACGGTGCATTTTGTCAACGGCGTCTGCGATGGCGGGCCCATCGTGGCGCAGAAGGCGGTGCCGGTGCTGCCGGGGGATACCCCCGAAACATTGCAGCGCCGTGTGATGGAGCAGGCCGAATGGGTGCTGCTTCCACAGGCGACGGAACAGGTCTGCGCCATGGTCTGCGCGGCCGGTGAGACGGAAACCCGGAGCATCCGGGAAGGAGGCAATTATGGTGTTTGAGCAAACCATGGGCCGGCGGCTGGCCGGTGACCGTTACCCCGGGCGGGGCATTGTCCTCGGCTGCAGCCCGGCGGGGGCTGCCGTGGCGGCCTATTTCATCATGGGCCGTAGCGTCAACAGCCGCAACCGGGTGTTCCGGCAGGAGCCGGACGGCATCCGCACACAGGCGTATGACCCGGCGCTGATGACTGACCCCCATCTGATCATCTATCATCCCGTGCGGCAGCTGGGCAGCAGCCTGATCGTGACCAACGGCGACCAGACCGATACCATCCGGGACTGGCTTTGCCGGGGCGACAGCTGGGAAAATGCCCTGCGCACCCGCCGCTTTGAGGATGACGGCCCCAACTGGACACCCAGAATTTCCGGCATTCTCGAGCAGGACGGCAGCTGCCGCCTTGCCATTTTGAAGGCAGCCGACCCGGAAGGGGAGAACTGCCAGCGCTGCTTCTTCGAATATCCCGCCATGCCCGGCTGCGGATATTTCCTGCATACCTACGCCGGGGACGGAAGCCCGCTGCCCTCCTTCGCCGGAGAGCCGGAGCATGTGGCCATCCCGGCGGATATCGACGCTTTCACCCGGGAGCTGTGGGACAATCTGGACGGCGACAACAAAATTTCCCTGTTTGTGCGCTATACCGATCCGGCTACGGGAAAGAGCGAGCAGCGGATCATCAATCGCTACGAATAAACGGGAAAAACGGAACTGGAGGTAACATTTATGCAGGAATTTACCCTGAAATACGGCTGTAACCCCAATCAGAAGCCTGCCGCCATCTTTATGGCGGACGGCAGCGAGCTGCCTGTCACCGTGGTGCAGGGGCGGCCCGGATATATCAATTTTCTCGATGCCCTCAATGCCTGGCAGCTGGTGTCGGAGCTGAAAAAAGCAACGTCGCTGCCCTGTGCGGCATCATTCAAGCATGTTTCCCCCACCTCCGCCGCCGTTGGAAAGATTTTGCCGCCGCAGCTGAAAAAAGCCTGCTTTGTGGACGATGTGCCGGGACTTGACGGCAGCCTTCTGGCCTGTGCCTATGCCCGGGCCCGGGGGGCCGACCGGCTTTGCTCCTTCGGTGACTGGGTGGCCTTGAGCGATGAATGCGATGCGCTGACGGCCACGCTGCTGGCCCGGGAGGTGTCGGACGGTGTCATTGCCCCCGGCTATTCTCCGGAGGCTCTGCGCATCCTCGCGGGAAAGCGGGGCGGCAACTACAATGTGGTGCAGATGGATCCTTCCTATGTTCCGGCACAGCAGGAGGAAAAGCAGGTTTTCGGCATCACCTTCCGGCAGGGGCGCAATGACTGTGTCATCGGAGCGGAGCTGCTGGAAAACGTGGTGACGGTCAACCGGACGCTGCCAACCGAAGCGCAGACCGATCTTCTGGTGGCGCTGATTACCCTGAAATATACCCAGTCCAATTCCGTCTGCTTTGCCTATGACGGACAGGCCATCGGCGTCGGCGCCGGGCAGCAGTCCCGGGTACACTGCACCCGCCTGGCGGCGGGGAAGGCGGAGACCTGGTTCCTGCGGCAGCATCCCAAGGTGCTGGCGCTGCCCCTGCGGCCGGATCTGGGCCGCCCGGCCCGGGATAATGCCATTGACGGCTATATCAACGGTAACGAAGAGGATGTCTGCGCCGAGGATATCTGGCCGGAATACTTCACCACCCGCCCGGAGCCGCTGACGCAGGAAGAAAAGCGGGCGTATCTGGACGGCCTGCATGGCGTGGCGCTGGGCAGCGATGCCTTCTTCCCCTTCCCGGACAGCATCAAGCGGGCGAAGGCCGTGGGTGTCAGCTATGTGGCGCAGCCCGGCGGCTCCATCCGGGACGACGCGGTGATTGCCCAGTGCGATAAATACGGCATGTTCATGGCCTTTACGGGTCTGCGGCTGTTCCATCATTAAAAAGCAGCTTTTTGAAACGGCTGCATCGGAGGCAGGTATGAATATTCTTGTGATCGGTGGCGGCGGTCGGGAACACGCCATCATTAAAAAGCTCAGAGAAAACGAAACTGTTGACCGCATTTATGCCCTGCCGGGCAACGGCGGCATCGCACGGGAGGCCATCTGCGTCCCCATTGCGGCAACGGATCTGGATGCAATTGTGGCTTTTGTCCGGGAAAACCTCGTGGATTTTGCCGTGGTGGCACCGGATGACCCGCTGGCCATGGGCTGCGTGGATCGGCTCCATGGCGAGGGAATTGCCTGCTTCGGCCCCACGGCGGCTGCCGCCAGAATTGAGGCCAGCAAGGTCTTTGCCAAGGAACTGATGATGAAATATCACATCCCCACGGCACGCCACGCGGTCTTTACCCAGCTGGAGCAGGCGCTGGAATACCTGCGCACGGTGCCGCTGCCCACGGTGATCAAGGCGGACGGCCTTGCGCTGGGCAAGGGCGTGATCATCGCCCAGACCCGGCAGGAGGCGCTGCAGGCCGCCCGGGATATGCTGGAAAACGGCAAATTCGGCAAAAGCGGCGCCCGCATCATTGTGGAAGAGTATCTGACCGGGCCGGAGGTTTCCGTTCTGGCATTTACCGATGGGGTCACGGTGCGGCCCATGGTGTCCTCCATGGATCACAAGCGGATCGGGGAAGGGGACACCGGCCTCAATACCGGCGGTATGGGCACCATCGCGCCCAACCCCTGCTATACCCCCGAAATGGCCGAGCGCTGCATGGAAGAGATCTTCCTGCCCACGGTACGGGCCATGGCGGCGGAGGGGTGTCCTTTCCGGGGCTGCCTGTATTTCGGCCTGATGCTGACAGCCGATGGCCCCCGGGTCATCGAGTACAACTGCCGCTTTGGAGATCCGGAGACACAGGTGGTGCTGCCGCTGCTTCAGACGGATCTTCTGACCATTATGCAGGCCGTGGAGCAGGGCACCCTGGCTCAGCTGGACATTCGCTGGAAACAGGAGAGCGCCGCCTGCGTGGTGCTGGCCTCCGGCGGGTATCCGGCCGGGTATGAAAAGGGCAAACCCATCCATCTGCCCGAGCGGTTTGACCCCTATGTGACCTGCTTCCATGCGGGAACCGGCCTGCGGGACGGCAAACTGGTGACCACCGGCGGCCGTGTGCTGGGCCTGACGGCCACGGCGCCGACGCTGGAGCAGGCATTGAAGCTGGCCTATGCCGCCGCCGATCAGGTGGATTTTGAGAAGAAATATCTGCGCCGGGATATCGGAAAACGGGCGCTGGAGCTGCTGTAAGGCAGAGCGTTGGAGGTAAGAAATGGTTCGTCGGATTTATGTGGAAAAGAAACCGGGTCTGCGGCAGGAAGCCCGGAGCCTGCAGCAGGAGATCAACGGCCTGCTGGGTATCCGGTCGCTGACCGGCCTGCGGCTGCTCAACCGCTATGACACGGAGATGGAGGACGAGCAGACTTTCCGCCGGGCGGTGGCAACGGTGTTTTCCGAGCCCCAGGTGGACGATGTATATGATCATCTGCCGGAAGAAGCCGGACAGGTGCTGGCGGTGGAACCGCTGCCGGGTCAGTTTGACCAGCGGGCGGACTCTGCCGCGGCCTGCATCCAGCTGATGACCCGGGGAGAGCGCCCGCCGGTTCGCACGGCGAAGGTGTATATCCTCTGCGGCGAGCTGTCGCAGCAGGAGCTGGATCGGATCCGTGGGCATCTGATCAACCCCGTGGAGTGCCGGCAGGCGGCGCTGGAGCTGCCCCAGTCCCTGCATGCCCAGTGCGTCATCCCACAGCATGTGGCTGTGGTGGAGGGTTTTACCGCCATGGATACCCTCCGGCTGGAGGCACTGCGGCAGGAAATGGGCCTTGCCATGGACGGGGAGGATCTGCTGTTTTTGCAGCGCTATTTCCGGGAGGAGGAAAAGCGTGACCCCACCGTGACGGAGATCCGTGTGGTGGACACCTACTGGTCGGATCACTGCCGTCATACCACCTTCTCCACCCATATTGATGGGGTGAAAATCGAAGATCCGGTGGTGCTTCGTGCTTACGAGCGCTACCTCGCGGCCCGGGTGGAGGTCTACGGCGCGGAAAAAGCCGCCCGGCGGCCCCAAACCCTGATGGATCTGGCCACCATCGGCACCAAGGTGCTGAAAAAGCGGGGCCTTCTGCCGGAGCTGGATGAGAGCGAGGAAATCAACGCCTGCTCCAT
>CAYSJX010000069.1:0-7522 GCA_964431445.1 uncultured Oscillospiraceae bacterium
GATGGACACTTTCAGATTTTCATCCACCACCACGGTCACCGGGCCCTCCGGCAGGCGGCGGATAATATCCCCGAACAGCCGGGCCGGCAGGATGCACTTGCCGGTCTCGGTGACCTCGGCCTCTACCGTGTAGGTGATGGCGGTTTCCATATTGTAGCCCGTCAGGGTCAGCAGGTGGCCGGCCCGGCAGAGGATACCTTCGATCACCGTCAGACTGCTCTTCTGGGCCACGGTGCGCCCGGCGATATTCAGTCCCTGCACCAGCATACTTTTTTCACAGGTAAAACGCATAGGGATCGTCCTTTCTTCTCTATCTGATATATATTTATATATACAGGAGTAATAAACTTAGTGATGGTAGCAGTAGGGGAAAATTATGTGGAAAACTCGAATTTATCCAGAGCCGGCGCGGATTTTTTCTCCACAGCCACCCATGTGTGATTTCACCGTTTTTCCACAGGGGGATGTGAAGGAAATTTCACCGCCCGGTTTTCCACAAAAATTCCTTCCACATTCCACACCCGGCTGTGGAAAAAATTACAGGCAGGAATTGATGTTCGCCGTAATATCCCGCAGGTTATTCTGCATACTCTCGTCCCCGTTTTTCAGGGCTACCTCCACCTTGCGGATGTTGTAGATCACGGTGGAGTGATCCTTGCCGAATTCCTTGCCGATGTCCGGCAGGGAGAGGTTGGTCAGCTTGCGGATCAGATACATGGCAACGGAGCGGGCCTCCGCGATGCCACGGGTTTTCTGGGAGCCCCGCAGCTCCACCTCCGACTGGGAGTAGAACTTGCACACCTGAGAAATAATCAGGCTGGGGGTGGGCAGATTGCTGCCCTCGGTTTTGAACATGTCGTCAATTGCCCGGGAAATATTCTGCAGATCCAGAGGCATGTTGTTCAGATCCCGGTAGGCCAGAATTTTCTTGACGGTGCCCTCGATCTGGCGGACGTTGTTGGTGACGTTGATGGCTATGTAGTTGCACACGTCATCGGTCAGATCCAGACCCAGAAGCTTTGCCTTGCTTTTCAGAATGGCCATGCGGGTCTCATAGTCCGGGGGCTGAATGTCGGCGGTCAGGCCCCATTCAAACCGGGATTTGAGCCGGTCCTGCAGGGTCTGCATGTCGCTGGGCTTGCGGTCGGAGGTCATGACGATCTGCTTATGCTCCTCGTAGAGCTTGTTGAAGGTGTGGAAGAACTCCTCCTGCGTGGCCTCCCGTCCGGCGATGAACTGCACGTCATCGATCAGGAACAGATCCGCTTCCCGGTATTTGCTGCGGAATTCGATATTTTTGCCGTTTTTAATGGCCTCGATCAGCTCCACGGTGAACTGGTCGCCCTTGATGTAGACCACTTTCGCGTCCGGCCGGTTCTTGCGGATGCCATTGGCGATGGCGTACAGCAGGTGGGTCTTGCCCACGCCGGGGGGCCCGTAAATGAACAGGGGGTTATATACATCGCCGGGGTGGTTGGACACGGCGATGGCTGCGCTGTGGGCGAAGCGGTTGGAGGGGCCAACCACGAAGTTGTCAAAAGAAAACTGGGGGTTAAAGTCCATGGCGGTCATGGGCTTGTCCTTGGCACGGTAGCTTTCCAGCTCCTCGTCTCCGAAAACGACCAGCTTGGCATCGGAGTGGAAGATCTCCTTCAAAGCCTCCTGAATGTAGCTGGCGTAGCGGGTACTGATGACCTCCCGGCGGTATTCCGACCCGGCGTGGAGGATCAGCTGCTCATCATTGAGCTCCACCACCTCCGCGTCATCGAACCAGTTGGACACGAGGATTGGGGTCAGCTGCGCCTCCAGATATCCAAGGATCTTGGCCCAAACATAGGCGGAAGAAAACATAGATGCGCTGCTCCTTTCCCGTCGCGAAAGCGTCAGCTTTGCGAACAGTTTCTCATCCTGAATTGTACCACACATCCATGTAAAAAACAAGGCTTTTTTGCCGATATACAATATAAATAAAGAAAAACATGTCATGGCACACTGGTGTGGCCGATAGAAGTGTCATTGCGAACCGGTGCGCAATCGTGTAAAAAAGAACTGTCATTGCGAACCAGTGCGCACACTGGTGTGGCAATCCCCCCGTCCTTCCGGGTTGCCGGATGAACGGGGGGATTGTACGTCTAACCGGGGGATTGCCACGCCAGTGACATCGGTCACTGGCGTGGCAATGACAGCAAGATTTTGGGGATTGCCAAGTCGGCTACGCCTCCTCGCAATGACAGCGGGGGCTCCCCCAGATGGAAAGGCACGGGCCGGGCAACGAAATAACGGTTAACATAAATGTGGAAAACCCGGTTATGGAAACCGGGTTTTCACAGAGTTTTCCACATTTTCCACAGGTTTCTCCACAGGTAAATCCGCCCGTGGGGAGGAAAATACCCGGCTGTTTTCCCGCTTTTCCACCCTTTTCCATGCCGTACCGGGGGCTTTCCCGAAAAACGGGGGCGGTTGACAGAAAACCATCAGAATCCAAGCGCCGCGCCGAAGATCCGTTTTCCACAGGCATCGTCCGTGATTTCCACATGCACGGTGCCATCCGGCGTGCCAGCCCAGTGCAGCCGCAGCTGCTCGCCCTCCCGGGCTTCATTCAGGTAGCACAGGCTCAGCTCTTTCGGCAGCCGTGTCTCGTGGCTGGTGCTGGGGAAAAGATCCGCAATCCAGTCCAGATACCGGCAGTTGTTCATGTGGCCGTTGCGGTCAAGGTCGCTGAAATGCACCTGCCGCTGTACCCATTGCTCCATGGGCCCCGGCACCAGCGACACCGGCGCGGGCAGCTCCGTGCCCCGCAGCAGGCCCGGCACCTGCACGCCGCTCTTGCCAGGCAGCACCATGGCCCGGCTGTCCAGATCCATCAGCACCCACAATGTGTGAACCTGAAAAAGGGGCGCGCCCGCCCCGTCAAAAGCCGCCATCGCCCGGGGATAGCAGGTGCGGGTGGTGGGCAGGGGCCATGTTTCCAGATGCAGTGTCTCTCCGGCGGCCGGCAGGCGGTCGATGTGGATCCGGTGGCGCACCACGGCCCAGAACAGGCCCATCTGCGCCATGGCATCCCAGTCACACCCCAGCTGCCGGCAGTGGCCGGAGGCCATTTCCTGTGTCAGATACAAAATGGTGGACGGCTTGAGCCGGTTAAACCGGTCAACATAGATGGTCTCCACCTGTTGCTGTGAATAAAATACCTGTTCCATCCTGTTTCTCCTGCGAAAATGGTAGTATTATAATGTAAGAAAGAAAAATTGTAAAAAAGACGTGTTATTGCGCCTCAATGCGCACACCAGTGTAACAAAGAAGTGTCATTGCGAACCAGTCCTCAGACTGGTGTGGCAATCCCCCCGTCCATCCGGGCCGTCGGATAATGGAGATTGTACGTCTAACCGGGGGATTGCCACGCCAGTGACATCGGTCACTGGCTCGCAATGACAGTAAGACTTTATGGGATTGCCACGTCGGCTGCGCCTCCCCGCAATGACAGCAGGGTCTTATTGTAGGGGGCGGCGCCCACGATGCCCCGCCTGTCCGATGACCGCCCTGTCGGATGATTGCCGTAGGGGGCGGCATCCCTGCCGCCCCTTGCGCACCGAAATGTTGCACAATGTTCCCCATTTGTCGTAGGGGCGACCATCGGTCGCCCCTACGTTTCCAATATTGAGCGGCCGGAATATGCGCAAAATGGCACGGTTTTATGTAAAAAATCAAAGATTTTTGACGCATTCCCTGGCGGGGAATGCAGCGGGCGACCAATGGTCGCCCCTACGATACCGGGTGCCCGGAATGGATGACAAAGGGGCGTCAGGGATGCCGCCCCCTACGGAAGCTCAAAAGAGTTCGCAATGACGGCATAATTTTTGGGTTTTACTGTGCGTGCAGGGCGATGGTGATCTGGACGGTGCGGTTGCCGCGGTAGACGGTGGCCTGCAGGGTCTGGCCGGGCTGGCAGGAGAAGAGAATTTCATACAGAGAATCAAAACTGTCCACTTCTCTGCCCGCCAGCTGCACCAGAATATCGCCTTCGCGCAGCTCGCCGTTGCCGGAGCCGGTCACACGCAGGCCGTCCGGCAGCTTCCAGTAATTCTGGTGAACGTCCGTGACCTCCTCCACACCGGTGCCCAGACTGGGTCGCCCGGAGACGCAGCCGGTGCTGAGCAGCTGATCGACAATGTTTTTCACCGTCACGGCCGGCATCACATAGGCAATGTCTGTGTCCTCTCCGTGGAGAAACCGTTGCAGCCGGGGGGTGACCAGACCGATCACCTGTCCATTGCCGTTCCACACGGAACCGATGCTTTCGGCATTGGCTGCGGAGGTCATCAGCAGCGGCAAATTCGCCCCGGCGATGTTCAGCCGGGTGTCGGAGGCGAACACCGCCCCGCCGGAAACCTGTCCGCCGCAGAAGGCCGTCACCTTGCTGCCGGAGAGCAGCTCCTGCCCGTCGCTGAAGGTGGCGGGGGTCAGGCCGTCGCAGCGGATATAGATCACCGCCAGATCGGAAAAACCGTCATAGCCCACAAGACAGGCCCGGTGCAGTGTCCCGTCCGGCAATGTGACGATGATCCGCTCCGCGTGCGATACGCTGTGAGCGTAGGTCAGAATGTAGCCGTCCGCCGTCAGGATCAGGCCCGGGCAGTCACCCCGGTCGTCCGAGCGCACCGTCACGGTGCTGACATCGGCGGCGGCGGCCCGCTCCTGCTCCGTCAGCGCTTCGCTCTGGCCGTTGCGGTCGGTATGCTGCAAAACCATGGCACCGGCGGTGCCGGGATCGACCGGCACGGTTTCCAGACAGCTGTCCCCCGCTTCGGTACCGGGCACGGCGGGCTGCAGCATGATGGGCACGGAAGGCTCCTGGGGCCTGTCGTTGAGGGCCCGCAGCAGCCGGATGTTGATAATTCCCAGCGCGCTGGCCAGACCGCCCAGGGCAATCACCGCCGTCAGCAGCACCACGGTCACGGGGCTCCCCCGCCGGGGCGGGGTGGTGTTTCCCGTCTGGTAGGTGCCGGTATCCCAGCTGTCGGGGCCGGTTTTTGTTACTTTTTCCTCTTTCATAAAAGTCCTCGCCTGCGGAAAAAATCAGTTGACCAGAGGCAACGTGAAGGTAAAAGTGGTCTTCCCTTCCGCACTGGTGACGGAGATATCCTCTCCGTGGCTGCACACGATGGTCTTGACGATGTACAGCCCCAGCCCCCAGCCGTCCCGGTTCTGGGAGCGGGATTTGTCCAGCTTGTGGAACCGGTCAAAAACCAGCGGCAGCTCCTCGGGGGGGATGGTTGGGCCATCGTTGCTGACGCTGACATAAATTTTGGTATCGCCGTTGCGGATCTGCAGCCCGAGGACACCGCCGCCGGGGCAGAATTTTACCGCGTTGTCGATCAGATTGTAGATCACCTGACAGATGGAATCCCGGTTGGCCACAGTGAACAGGGGATAATCCGGCATATCCACCTGCACATCCAGCTTCCGGTCGTTGATTTTCTGCTCAAAGGTCAGAAGCATCTGCCCGGCGCACTCGGAAATGTCGAAGCGGCTCTTTTTTTCGTCCGGAATGCCGCCCTCGCTTTGCAGCTGGGAAATATCGAGCATGCTGCGCACCAGCCGGCTCAGCCGCTTCGTCTCATCGGAGACGATCTGCATGTAATGGCGATGCTTTTCCGGCGGAATGGTGCCGTCGAGCATGCCGTCAATGTAGCCGCCGATGGTGGTCATGGGGGTTTTCAGCTCATGGGACACATTGGCCACGAATTCCTGCCGCTGATACTCGCTCTTTTGCAGGGAGGAGGCCATGTTGTTGAAGGCCAGCGCCAGCTCCTCCACCTCCTGGGGCTGATGCCGCTCCAGCTTCACCCGGGCGTCGAGATCTCCGTGGCCGAAGGCGGAGGCGGTGCGGGCCATCTCCCGAAGCGGGTCGCCCAGCAGATGGGAGGCATAGCGCAGCGCCACGATGCTGATCAGCGCCGCGATCAGCGCCGCGTAGAGAAAGGTCTGCTTGATCCGTTCCAGCACGGCGGTGGTGGAGCTGGTGGGGGTGGACACGATCACCACACCCACGGCCGTCTCCCCGAAATAAATGGCCCGGACACAGACATAGCGGTTCTGCTCGTACAATCCGGAGAGAATGCCGGTATCGCTGCTGCTGCCGGTGCGCAGGGCCTGATCCAGCAGCGCCCCATCCACGGTGATGCCCGTGTGGGCGCAGCTCATGGGATCCTGCGAACAGGTGAGGATCCGGCCGCTGCTGTTGCAGATGATGGCATCGGCATCGGCGGCTTGCGTGGCGATTTCCAGATTAAACAGGTACTGAATGCTGTTCAGTCCGCCCTGAGCATAGTAAGCCCCCGTCAGATCCGACAGAACCTGCGCCTGCCGATTGAGCCGTGAAAAGGCGGTTTTTGCCAGATAATTGCCCATAAACAGCTGCAAAATCCAGCCCAACAGCAGCAGCGCGATCAGAAAGATCACGATGGCCGCTGCGTAGGTGCGGCCGTTGGCACTGCGCATGGCTTACACCACCTCGAATTTGTAGCCCACGCCCCACACGGTTTTCAGATTCCACTGGTCGGAAATGCCCTCCAGCTTCTCCCGCAGGCGCTTGATGTGAACGTCCACCGTCCGGCTGTCACCGAAATAGTCAAAGCCCCACACCTCGTCAAGCAGCTGATTGCGGGTGTAGACCCGGTTGGGGGTGGAGGCCAGATAGAACAGCAGCTCCATCTCCTTGGGCGGGGTGTCCACCTTCTTGCCGTCGATCAGCAGCTCAAAGGAGTCCATGTCGATCACCATCCGGTCAAAGACCAGACGGCGGGGCTTCTGCTCCGGCTTGCTCCCGGCGGAGCGGCGCAGCACCGCCTCAATGCGGGCCAGCACCTCCTTCATTTCGAAGGGCTTGGTGATGTAATCGTCCGCCCCGGCCCGCAGACCGTTGACCTTGTCGTCCGTCTCACCCTTGGCGGTGAGCATGATAATGGGTGTCTGGCTTTCGGCCCGGATGGCCCGGCAGACGGCCCAGCCGTCCATCACCGGCATCATCACATCCAGCAGCACCAGATCGGGCTGAATGGAGCGGAATTTCTCCAGTCCCTTGCCGCCGTCCGCCGCGGTGGTGACGGCATAGCCCTCTTTTTCCAGATACATCTGTAAAAGCTCACAGATATTGTGATCGTCCTCAACGATCAGAACGGAAACTGCCATGAAAAGACCTCCTGTCTGTATATACGCTACCCGCAGCCCCAAAAGCCACGGATCTCTTTCCTGCCCCTATTATACCCCCTTTTGCCCACTTTTGGTGAATAAAATGTTAAGACCTTTCCGGTAAAATGTGAACAATGGAAGCCCGCTGGCACAGTCCCCCTGAAGGCCATCCGGAAGTGGTGACAAGGGGCGTCAGGGATGCCGCCCCCTGCGGATGCATTGTCGAACGTGGTGCAGGCGGGCCGATGTGCCTCAATCGGCCCCTACAGAGGGATGAAAAAAGAACTGTCATTGCGAACCAGTGCGCACACTGGTGTGGCCGATAGAAGTG
>CAYSJX010000070.1:0-7430 GCA_964431445.1 uncultured Oscillospiraceae bacterium
CCAGCGCTTTATTGACGAATGCGTGGACGAGGAGCTGTCGCTGGGGGATTTTGTCCTGACCGGCGGAGAAATCGCCGCCATGGCGGTGACGGATGCCGTATGCCGCATGGTGCCCGGCGTGCTGGCGGATCCGGAATGCTTTGAGGACGAAAGCCATTTTAACGGTCTTCTGGAATACCCCCAGTACACCCGCCCCGCCCTGTGGCATGGCCGGGCCATTCCGGAAATTCTCACCTCCGGCAATCATGAAAAGGTACGCCGCTGGCGCAGAAAGCAGTCCCTGCGCCGCACCCGGGCGAGGCGGCCGGACATGTATGAAAAGCTGGATCTTTCCTCCAAAGAAGACCGGAAGCTTCTGTCCGAAATGGAAGCGGAGGATGCCGCCGCGCAAAACGTCGCGAAGCAACAGGAAAACACGCCCGCAAAAGCGTAAACCTTCATGGGAAACCGTGGAATTCTCGATCATCTTCCACAATGGTATTTCTTAACTTTTGTGAATTCTCTCTTGATTTTGCCCTGATATGTGCATATAATATTGTTGTGGATAAATCCACGATGAAGAAGTCTTAGAGCGAGACTTCTGCCGGAAAAAGAAAGCTCAACGGATGATCACACCCTCTGTCTTTGGCGGAGGGTGTTTTTTGGAATCAGGAGGTACTTGTATGGATGAACTGGAAATTTTGAAGCAGTGGGTCAGCGAGAGTGAGAAAATTGTCTTTTTCGGCGGAGCAGGTGTATCGACCGCCTCCGGAATTCCGGATTTTCGCAGTGTGGATGGGCTGTACAGTCAGAAATTTGACTATCCGCCGGAAACCATCCTCTCCCACACCTTCTTTTTGCACGAGCCGGAATATTTCTTCCGCTTCTACCGGGAGAAAATGCTGCCGCTGGGCATTGAGCCCAACATTACCCACCGGGTGCTGGCCCAATGGGAGCAGGAGGGGCGGCTAAGCGCCGTGGTGACCCAGAACATCGACGGGCTGCATCAAAAAGCAGGCTCAAAAAACGTGCTGGAGCTGCACGGCAGCGTGCTGCGCAACTACTGCACCCGTTGCGGCAAATTCTACGATGCCCAATTCGTCAAGGATGCCCCCGGCATTCCCCGCTGCGCCTGCGGCGGCCTTGTCAAGCCGGACGTGGTTCTCTACGAAGAAAGCCTGGACCAGCGAACCATGGATGGCGCGGCCCAGGCAATTGAGGATGCAGACATGCTCATTGTGGCCGGAACCAGTCTGACGGTTTATCCGGCGGCGGGACTGCTGCACTACTATCAGGGAGATCGCATGGTGCTGATCAACCGGGATCCCACGCCCCGGGATTACATGGCGGATCTTCTGTTGCATGCATCGCTGTCCGATGTGTTTTCTCGGCTGTCTGAGGGTTGAAAGACAACCCGGTAATAATCGTTCTTCAAAATCGCCGTGGAGATGGTGAACCGGTTCTGCACGATCTGGGTGACAGCCTCAACATACCCCTCCGGCACCAGAGACGGATCCACCAGATACGTCACCTCCCCATTGGAGGAATTGAAGCGCACCCGATCGGTGATGAAGGAGCCGTTATACAAAATGGCGATATGCTCCACGCCGGGATCCAGCACATCCTGCCCCACCAGCAGCAGGCCGAAATTGGCCGCCACACAGGCCACCGTTTCCTTGAAAAAGCTGGTGATGGCATCGCCGCCCATCTGAATCAGATAGACGGAAATGAAGCCGCCGAAAATTTTATAATAGATCAGCTGCGCCGCGTACCAGAATACAACACCGCCTGCACCACCCACAGCACGGCCAAATTGCCCGCCCGGGGCAAACAACCGGACAAAAGGGCAAACAGCAGGGCAAAAAACAGGCTGTAGCCCGCTACGAACAGCACGCGGCTGCCAAACTGCTGAAACAATATCCCATGCAGGAACAGCTCCCAGAACAGCACGGAGCCCAGCAGCAGAAAAAACGGATCCAGCCGAAACCGCCCAGCCGGCTCCAGCCTGAGATATTTGGGGCTGCTGTATTTGCGCCTGAACAAGAAAATCACCTCACCGTTGTGATATGGCCGCAGGGGAAACACTTCATCGGCCGCAGACGATCAATCTGGAAATTCCCTGGCTATAGGGTGACGCCAAACGGTGAAAAAAGCAAGATAAAACAGCGGATCCGGCAAAAAATAAAGAAATTCTCTTCCGGCAAATGGCAATCCCCCTGTTAGACGTACACCCCCGTTCTTCCAACAACCCGGAAGATCGGGGAGATTGCCACACCACGACCCTGCTGTCATTGCGAGCCAGCTCTCAAGCTGGCGTGGCAATCCCCTGGTTAGACGTACGATCCCCCCGTTTTTCCAACAACCCGGAAGAACAGGGAGATTGCCACACCAGTCTGCGGACTGGTTCGCAATGACATTTTCTTTTTTACCCGTGCTACGGACTGGTTCGCAATGACGCTTCTTTTTTACACGATTGCGCACTTATTTCACAACGCAGATGTTTTCGACACGCTGAAAGGGCACACCGAAGGATCGGCGTGCCCTTTTTATATGCTTTTGCGCTTTCAGTCCTCGATGCGGGAAATGGTCGCACCCAGTCGGGTCAGCTTGTTGATCAGATCTTCATAGCCACGCTCCACATAGTGGATGTTCTCCACACGGGTCACACCCTCTGCCGTCAGCCCGGCGATCACCAGCGCTGCGCCCGCCCGCAGATCCCGGGCCACCACCGTGGTGCCCTTGAGCCGGTCACGGCCGGTGACCTCCGCGGTTTTGCCGTTGATATTGATGCGGGCGCCCATGCTCTCCAGCTCCTGACAGTAGCCGAAGAAGCGGGTCTCATACACGCTCTCCGTCAGGCGGCTGACACCGTTGGCCAGTGTCATGCACACGCAGATCTGCGCCTGCATATCTGTGGGGAATCCGGGGTACGGCCGGGTTTTGACCGTGGTGGCATGGAGCTTGCCATCGCTCTGGATGCGGATACAGTCGTCATAATTGGTGATGACGGCACCCATCTCCGCCAGCTTGGAGGTGATGCAGTCCATATGCTTGGGAATGACATTTTTCACCAGCACATTGCCGCCGGCGGCGGCCACGGCTGCCATATAGGTTCCGGCCTCAATCTGGTCGGGAATGATGGCATAGCTGCCGCCCTGCATGGAGCTGACGCCCCGGATCTTGACCGTGTCCGTGCCCGCGCCGGAGACCTGCGCTCCCATGGTGTTGAGGAAGTTGGCCAAATCCACGATATGGGGCTCTTTCGCGGCGTTTTCAATGATGGTCTGCCCCGGCAGAAGGACACTGGCCATCATAATGTTGGCCGTGGCCCCCACGGAGGCCATATCCAGACACACCCGGCTACCGCACAGGCCGTTGGGGCCGGGAGAAAGGGCCACATATTCCTGTGTCTCCTCCACCGAAGCGCCCAGCGCCCGGAAGCCCTTGATATGCTGATCGATGGGACGGGTGGCAAAATTACAGCCGCCGGGCAGCGCCACATGGCAGTGGCCGAAGCGGCTCAGCAGGGCCCCCATCAGGTAATAGCTGGCACGCATTTTCTTCACCAGAGCCGCCTCCGGCTCGGTGGCGTGGACGTGGGAGCAGTCGATGGTCACCACACCGTCGTGCAGCGGGCTGACCTTCGCCCCAAGCCCTTCCAAAATGGAAAGCAGAATACGGACATCGGAGATGTCCGGAACATTTTCGATCCGGCAGATGCCGTTAACCAGCAGCGCAGCCGGCAAAATGGCAACCGCCGCGTTTTTCGCGCCGCTGATGGTGACGCTGCCATTGAGCGGTGTGCCGCCCCTGATTTCATATCTGGCCAAGGAACATCCTCCTCAGGTAACACATTTGATACTTTTCATAGTCGCAAGGAGTATTATACCATGAACCGTGATTTATGTAAAGTATTTTTTACGGGATTTCCCGGCGAAGTCCCTTGGGATAGTGGTTTTTCAGCATGGTTCCATCCCCTTTGGCCCAGCCGATGGAGTAGTCCCCGGCCATGACGAGGCACCAGCCCCGCCCGGTTCCGGCCACGGTCTCGCCCCGCAGGTAGGCACGCAGCTGCGGCCCCTCCGGATCCAGCGGGCAGACGTTGGAACAGTCGTGCAGCCACAGCGCCAGCGCGTGGGCAGGTTCCAGCCGGTCTTTCTTCTCCTCCCCCAGCTCCAGACCGGGGCGCAGCACCTTCAGCCCATCCAGTAGCGGCAGCTCCGGCGGTGCCCAGTACAGCCGAGAGCCGAAGCGCACCGCCTTCCCGGCCGGCAGGGTGATGCCCATGGCCGCGGCAAAACCGTTCCACGCAGCAGGCAGCGGCACGCCGCTCTGGAGCCGCACCGGCTCTTCCTCCTCCCCACCGCACTTTCGCAACACGGCGACAAAGTGGCCCTCTCCCCGGCATTTGTGGGGCCAGAGGCGGAACATGCCCTCCCCGGTTTGGGTGAACCACGGGGCCTGCACCGGCTCCGGTGCGAATTCCGGATGCTCTGCCAGAAATTGCAGCACCGTCTGCTCGTTTTCCTCCGGGGCGAAGGTGCAGGTGGAGTATACCAGCCGCCCACCGGGGCGAAGAAGAGCCGCGGCGCAGTGCAGGATCTCTCCCTGCCGCCGGGCGCACAGCTGCACCGTCTCCGGGCTCCAGTCCGTGACGGCGGCCGCCTCCTTGCGGAACATCCCCTCCCCGGAGCAGGGCGCATCCACCAGCACCCGGTCAAAAAAGCCCGGCAGCCGCCGGGACAATGTCTGGGGCGTTTCGTTGGTCACCAGCGCATTGGCAACGCCCATGCGCTCGATGTTCTGGGACAAAATCCGTGCCCGCTTGGGGTGGATCTCGTTGCAAACCAGCAGTCCCCTGCCGCCCATGCGCCCGGCGATCTGGGTGGATTTCCCGCCGGGGGCGGCGCACAGGTCGCACACCCGCTCCCCGGGCTGGGGTTCCAGCAGCGCCACGGCGGACATGGCGCTGGCCTCCTGCAAGTAGTATACGCCCGCCTCGTGCAGGGGGTGCAGCCCGGGACGGGCCGTGGGGTCATAGTACCACCCCGTGTTCTCCCATGGCACCGCAGTTTCCAGAAATGGTAGCCGGGGAGCCGCGCCTTTCAGCGGATTCAGCCGCAGGGCCACAGCCCGGGGGCGATCCAGACTTTCCAGATATGCGGGGTATTCCGGCCCCAGCTGTGCCTGCATACGCTGTAAAAATGCCTGTGGCAGCATGAAACGCCCTCACTTTCCTGTCGGGTTTGCGGTAAAGACATACCGGGCCAGACGCGCGAACGCCTCCTCAACCCGACTGCGGGGCAGCGCCAGATTCATGCGGATGTGGCATGGGCCGTGGAAGGGTCTTCCGTCCTGCCATGCAACGCCTACATCCCAGCCTGCGCGCAGCAGCTGTTCGATGGTCTGTCCCCTGCCTGCGCACCAGTCGGTGCAATCGAGAAACAGCATGTAGGTTCCCTGAGGGGTGGACAAAGTCACCCCGGGGAAATTCTCCCGGATGAAGCGGCAGGCAAAATCCACGTTGCCGGTGAGAACCTGACAAAGCTCGTCCACCCATTCGCCGCCCTCCGGCCGGTAGGCCCCCACCAGTGCATGCATGGACAGCACATTCATGCTGTTATAGTGGCAGCGGGAGCCGGCCTGCTCCATGGCGTGACGCAGGCGATCATTGTAGACAATGTGGTAGCTGCCCACAAGCCCCGCCAGATTGAAGGTCTTGGATGGGGCATACAGGGCAATGGTGCGCTGCCGGGCCGCCTCGCTGACGGACTGGGTGGGAATATGGCGATGGCCGCTCAAAATCAGATCCGACCAGATCTCATCGGAAATCAGCTGCACATCCAGCTTCTGGCACAGTTCGATCAGCTTTTCCAGCTCCCAGCGTTCCCAGACACGGCCCGTGGGGTTGTGAGGCGAGCAGAAAACCATGGTGTGGATGTGTTCGCTGCGAAGCTTCTGCTCCATATCCGCAAAATCCATGCGCCAGATGCCGTTTTCATCCCGCACCAGCGGCGAGTGGACAATGGGATAGCCGTTATTTTCCAGGCAGTGGGTAAAGCCGATGTAGGTGGGGCTGTGCAGCAGCACCTTCTCCCCCGGCGCGCACAGCGCCGCCATGGCGCTGATTACCCCGCCCAGTACCCCGTTTTCATAGCCGATATGCTCCGGACGCAGGCCGGTCACGCCGTTGCGCTGCTCCTGCCAGCGGATAATGCTGTCAAAATACGCCTGCGAGGGGTCAAAATACCCGAAAGCGGGGTGTTCGATCCGCTCCCGCATGGCGCTGATCACCGATGGGGCCGTGGCAAAATTCATATCCGCCACCCACATGGGGATCAGGTCAAAGCCCTCCTTCGGCGCGCCGGGCGTGAACCCATCCGCCGCGCCCACCGCATCCACGGCAATCGCGTCGTGCCCCGCGCGATCCATAATGGTGGTAAAATCGTAGTGCATGATGCGCTCCTTCCGCCATCCGGCTGGCCGGAGGCTTTTTGTTTGTGGAACCTCTGCTGCAAGCGGCCAGCGCCGATCGCGACGGATTTTGACACAGGCGATTGCTTCAGAGACCCCTTTATCATAGCATGGGGAAAAGTCTTTGTCAACGCGGCAGCGATCTCCGATTTGTGCATATTGCGCCCCCTCTTCTGCCCGGGAAGCCGTTGACAGGCGGCCCGGACAGGCGTATAATATGATCAAGAAAGTCCCGTTTTTCCCCTTTTCAGGCGGATTTCTCCGGATCGGCCATCCCCACGGGGATGTAAGATAGATCAACAAAAGATTGGAGCGTGGAGCATTATGCAAGCCAGGTATGAAGCACTTTTTACCCCCTGGAAAATTGGCAATGTGGAAATCAAAAACCGCATTGTCATGTGCCCCATGGGCGGCACAAGCCTGTTCGGCTGGTTCGAGCTGACAGGCTGCGGATTTGACAAGGAAGCAGCCAAGCTGTTTCTGGAGCGTGCCCAGAACAATGTGGGTTTGATCATCCCCGGCATTGCCCCCCTGCGGGATACCTTCTGGGGCAAATGGCTGTGGCAGAACCCCAAAAAGTTCCGGGAACTGAAGGATTTCATGGATGAGATCCACAAAACCGGTGCCAAGCTGTTCATTCAGCTGACCGCCGGCATGGGCCGTTCCTGGGCCATTACGGAGTCCATCGGCCCGCTGCACAAAAATCCCCTGACCCGTGCCATCATCAAGCCTGTCATTGACACCAGCCATGAGCTGGCCTCCCCCTCGGCCCAGCCCGCCCGCTGGGCGCCGGACATTCAGTGCCCGGAAATGACGGTGGAGCAGATTCACGAGATCATCGAGGCCTACGCCCGCACCGCCAAGCTGTGCAAGGACGCGGGGGTAGACGGTGTGGAGGTTCACGCCGTTCACGAAGGGTATCTGCTGGATCAGTTCGCCATCTCCTTCTTCAACAAGCGCACCGATGACTACGGCGG
>CAYSJX010000071.1:0-7341 GCA_964431445.1 uncultured Oscillospiraceae bacterium
CTACGCCGATGTCACCGAGTGGGAGAAGAAGGCCGAGGATCTGGCCGGCCGGTTCGTCAAGAACTTCGTCAAGTACACCGGCAACGAAGCCGGCAAGGCCCTCGTAGAAGCCGGCCCCAAGCTGTAATCCCCGCAAAACAAACATCACGGCAGGAAGCGCCCAAGTGCCTCCTGCCGTTTTTGCATGCCCATATCCGGATAATTGACCTGCCGGATGATCGCCGTAGGGGAATAAAAATCAAAGTGTCCTTGCGAACCAGTGCACACACTGGTGTGGCAATCCCCCCGTCCTTCCGGGCTGTCGGAAAATCGGGGGGATGTTACGTCTAACCGGGGGATTGCCACGGTGGGGAGATTGGTTGCCAGTGGTGGGGTTAGATTTCTTTGTACATGGTGGGGGCGTCGTCTTTGCGGGTGGTTTCGCTGATTTGCAGCACCTCTACGGTGACGGTGCGGTTGCCCAGGGCCAGTTCGATGCGGTCGCCGGGCTTGACTTCGTAGCTGGCCCGGGCGATGCGGCCGTTGACGCTGACACGGCCATTGTCGCAGGCTTCGTTGGCCACGGTGCGCCGCTTGATCAGGCGGGAGACCTTCAGATATTTATCAAGACGCATATTTTCGCTCCTTTTATTTACTGACCCGCTCCCGCAGTCCCTGACAGGGGCGGAACACGGGCACCTGTGTGGCGGGGATGACGATGGGCTCCCGCGTGCGGGGGTCATGGCCGGGCCGCTGGGCATTGGTGCGCAGCTCAAAGGTACCAAAGCCCGTCAGCTGCACCCGCTCGCCCCGCTCCAGCGCGGCGCAGATGCTCTCCAGCGCGGCGTTGACGGCCAGCTCGGCATCCCGGCGGCGCAGGCCGGTGCGGCCTGCGGTCTGGGTGATCAGTTCGGATTTTGTCATGGCGCCTCCTTACAGATGGAGAAGATCCGCGATCTTCTCACCCTTGGGCAGCAGCAGGCAGTCCGCCCGGGTGATGGCCTTGAGCGCCACGGCGGCCAGCAGATATACCACCACACCCACGGCGATGGGCCCGCCGCACAGGATCAGGGAGCTGGCATTCTCCCCCAGCAGGGCGATCAGGCCCTGCCACGCCCCATAGGTACACACGCCCATGATGACGGCCGCCAGCAGCGGCCGCAGGAGGTTGCGCATGACCGCCGGAGGATCGGGCACCACCCGGTACATCGTCCACAGATTCAGCACCATGATGGTGATATAGCACAGCAGAGAGCCGATGGTGGTGCCGACGATGCCGATGTGGGGGTTGCCCGTCAGGAAATACACCGCCACCAGACGCAGAATGCCGCCGATGAAGGTGTTAATCACCGGCAGGTTTTCGTGGCCGCTGGCCTGCATGATGGCATTGGTCAGCAGCACCATGCTGTTGAACACCACGCAGATGCCCAGCATGCTCATCAGCACCGTGGCCAGATCCAGATTTTCCCCACGGTAGCCGCCCAGCAACGCCGTGACCGGCCGCGCCAGCACGAAAAGCCCCACGGCGCAGGGCATACAGATCAGCCCCGTCACCCGCACGGCGGAGTCGCCGGTGGCCCGGGCCTTTTCGTGGTTTTTCAGGGTCAGCTGCTCCGTAATGGCGGGGATGATGCTGACGGTGATGGGTGTAATGAAGGCGCAGGGCATATTGTAGATGGTTTTGGTCATGTCAAAAATGCCCTTCATGGTATCGGCCTGCGACTGGGTATACCCCAGACCCAGCAGCTGCCCCATGAACACCTTCGTCTCCACCATAATCAGGAAGGACAGTCCGGCCGAGCCGATGGTGATGGGAATGGCGATTTTCAGCAGCCGCAGAGCCGTCTCGGAGAAGGAGCAGGGGGTGTCCGTGGTGACGGGAATTTCCCGGTAGGCCCGGCGGAACCGGCGCAGCAGATACAGGCAAGAGACCATGCAACTGATGGTCACGCCCAGAATCGCGCCGCCTGCGGCCAGAGGAATGCTGCTGGTCATTTTCAGCAGCACCATGGCCGCCACCATACCGGCGATGAGCTTCACCGCCGCCTCCAGCACCTGACTGACGGAGGTGGGGATCATGTTGCCCTGCCCCTGGAAGAAGCCGCGGAAGGTTGACATAATGCAAATCAGCAGCACGCAGGGGCCAAGGGCACCGATGGCGGCCCACGCGTTGGGCTGGTGCTGCAGCTGGGCCAGCTGGCGGCAGAACACGGTCATCAGCACGCTGCACACCAGTCCGATGGCCATAAACAGGGTGCGGGCGGTGGTGTAGATGCGGCGCACCTGATTGTAGTGGCCGAGGGTGCTGGCCTCGGAGACCATGCGGCTCATGGCCACCGGCAGGCCGGCGGTGGAGATCATCAGCAGCACATTGTAAATTTCATAGGCGGTATTGAAGTAGCTGAAGCCCTCCGGGCCGATGATGCCGTTGAGGGGGATCTTGTACAGCGCGCCGATCAGCTTGACCACCACGGTGGCCAGTGCCAGCAGGGCGGTGCCGTGGAGGAAGGTTTGTTTTTTCGGTGTTTCCATGGCTTACTCCTTATCCCCGAACAGGCGGGGGATCACATATTCGGTCAGCTCTTCCACGGCGCCGGACAAATCCAGCGTGGGGAACTGGCCGTCCCGGTACAGAATACGGCCCCGCACCATGGTCATGGCCACATCGCCGCCCTTCGCGCCGAACACCAGCGCGCTGAGGACATTGTGGCAGGGCATCAGATGGGGGGCGGAGAAATCCACCAGCACGATATCGGCATCCATGCCCTCGCACAGCATGCCGCACTGCTGCGCCCGGCCCTGTGCCCGGGCTCCGCAGATGGTGGCCATCATCAGCGCGGCGGAGGCCGGCAGGGCATCGGCCCGCCCGGCTTTGGCCCGCTCGGTCAGGGCGACACCCCGCATGACCTCGAACAGGTCGGTGTTGCCGCATTCCATGGCACCGCCGGTGCCCAGCGTCACATTCATTCCCGCCCGGACGCAGGCCCCGGCAGCCGCCAGCGGCAGACCGCTTTTGGCACTGGTCAGGGGGGTCAGAGCCGCCGTGACATGGTGGCGGCCAAGGATCTTAAGGTCATCTTCGCTCAGACAGGCGCACCCCGCGGCGGTGGTGGGGCGGCGGAAGAAGCCGTGGCATTGCAGCAGCTCCACGGGGGAAAGGCCGTTGCGCTCCAGGCAGCCGTCCACCTCCGGCTGGGTCTCGCTCAGATGCAGCTGCATCCCCAGCTGCCGCTCCTCGGCGTAGGCGGCCAGCGCCTCCCACAGCCGGTAGTTGCTGGTATATTCGCTGTGGATGCCGCAGTCGATGCGGATGCGGTCATTGTCATAGCCGTGCCAACGCTCCACCACCCGGCAAAGCGCCTGACACTGCTCATCGGTCTCAAAATCGAAATCCTCCCCGGCATCGATGAAGCGGTAGGCGGACAGGGCCAGATTGCCCTTCATCCCCGCGTCCGCCAGCACCTGCGCCGTGGCATCGGGATAGTAGTACAGATCCGACACGGAGGTCACGCCGAAGCGCAGGCATTCGGCAAGGCCCAGCGTCACGGCGGCTTTCGCGCAGCGGGAGTCCATGCGGGCCTCCTTTTGCAGCAGCTGCTCCAGCGCCTGCGCCTGATCCAGCTCGTCAAAGCAGCTGCGCAGCGCCGTGGCGGCCAGATGGGTATGGCAGTTGATCAGGCCGGGGATGGCAACCATGCCGGTGCCGTCAATGATGGTGGCGGGATGCTCCTGGGGCGTTTTTTTGCCGATATAGGAGATTTTTCCGCCTTCAATGCCGATGTTGGCGCCAAACAGCACCTCCATCCGGTCATTCATGGTCACGACTGTGACATTGCAGATCAGGGTGTCCAAGACAGCACGTCCTTTCCTTCCATGGCTGCGAACAGCTCCCGCTTTTTGTCCAGAACGGAAGGCAGCATGGAGATATATTGCTCCGGGAATTTGGGATTGGGGAAGCGCAGCAGGGTGCCATCCGGCCGGCTGAGCTTGCTGACGCTGCCGCCGCCCAGGGCGATGATGCTGTGTACTTCCTCCATCATGTAAATGTTGTACAGGCAGTCAAGACCGTCCCGGCTCCAGCCCACGTTTTCGAAGCTGCCGGACATGTACTTCTGCCGATACAGGTAATAGGGCCGGTAGCCCAGCGCCCGCAATGTTTGAGCCGACGCGTCCACCATGGCCCCCACATCCTGCGCCGAAGGCAGCCCCTGCCGGTTGTGGAACAGGTCGGCGTCCTTTTTCAGGGCGAGGGTGTGGACGGTAATGTTGGCCGGGCGCAGCGCCGCCACCGCATCCAGCGAGCGGCCAAAGCCGGCGCAGGTGTCACCGGGCAGTCCGGCGATCAGATCCATGTTGATGGCGGCAAAGCCCGCCTGCTCCGCCTGCCGGTAGGCGCGAAGCACATCCTGCGCGCTGTGGGGCCGGGCGCAGGCACGAAGCACCCCGTCGTCCATGGTCTGGGGATTGATGCTCATGCGGTCAACCCCCATCCGTGCGATGGCGGCAAGCTTTTCGGCATCGAGGGTGTCGGGTCTTCCTCCCTCCACCGTAAATTCCAGCACCCGGCGCAGGTCAAACAGCTCCCGCACCGCCCCCAGCAGCCGTTCCAGCTGGGACGCGGACAATGTGGTGGGGGTGCCGCCCCCTATGTAAATGGTACGCAGGGTGCGGCCGGAATTTGCCAGCAGGGCGGCCGTCTCCCGCATTTCCGTCAGAAGTGCCTCCAGATACGGCTCCAGCAGCCCGGTTTTCTGCCCCACGGTGCGGCTGACAAAGCTGCAATAGGCGCAGCGGGTGGGGCAGAAGGGAATGCCGATGTAAAGGGAAACATCCTTTTCATTTGTCAGTCCGGCGGCCCGGACTGTGGCGGCGGAGCATTCCAGCGCCAGTGCCCGCCGCTGGGGCGTGACATAATAGACCTGCCGCAGCACCCGGTCGGCCTCGGCGGGGGTGCCACCGTCCAGCAGGCAGCGGGTGGTGATTTTGGTGGGCCGCACACCGGCCAGCGCCCCCCATGGGGGCGGTGTTTCCAGCAGCTGCCGGGCTGCCAGATAGTAGCTCTGCTGCAACGCCTGCCGCCGGGCCCGCACCGTTTCCCGGGCTGCCGGAAGTCTGCGGCAGCCGGTGGCGGTTTTGCCGTTGCAGGTGATGCGGGCGGTGGCGGTCAGCCATGTTTTTCCCCGGTGCAGGGAAGAGACAGCCTCCACCCCGGAATCCTCCGGAAACAGGGCAAGTTGCAGCTGTTCCACGGCGTACAGATCGTCGTGGCCATGTAGTATCAGGGTCATATCTGCATCCTCATGGGGCCGCGCGGCTATGGGCGCGGCATGTACGGATTGGTTTTCTTCTCCCGCAGCAGTGTGGTGGCGCCGCCGTGGCCGGGGTAGACCCGGAAATCTCCCTCCAGCTGCGCCAGCCGCGCCAGCGATTGGGCCAGTGTGCCTGCGTCCCCGCCGGGCAGATCCGTCCGGCCGCAGGAGCCGGCGAAAAGGGTGTCGCCGCTGAACAGCGCGTCGCCGCACAGCAGACACACGGAGCCCCAGGTGTGCCCCGGGGTGGAAATGGCGCGGAATTCGGTGCCGCCGGCGTGGATGATCCCGCCATCCTCCATCAAGTCCACCTCGGTAAAATCGCAGTTGGCCAGCGGATAAAAGTAGGCGTTGACCGGGTTGGGAAACTGAGACCAGTCCCCCTCGTGCATCCACAACCGGCAGTGGGTCTGCGCCACGATCTGCTCCACAGCACCCACATGGTCAAAGTGGCCGTGGGTCAGCAAAATGGCATCCACCGTCAGCCCCCGCTGCGCCACATGGCGCAGGATGGTATCGGCCTCGTAGCCCGGGTCGATGATGCAGCAGGTTGTGGCGGCAGCATCGTGGACGATGTAGGTATTGGTCTGGTAGTCTCCCAGTGTCAGAGTGTGGATTTTCAGCATCGCTTAACCTCTTCTCGGGCTGTCCATCAGGGTGTCCGTGTCCAGAATCAGGGTCACCGGCCCATCGTTGACGGAGGCGACCTGCATATCGGCCCCAAACCGGCCGTGCTGGGGCGGATAGCCCAGCTCGGTGCAGATGGACAGGAATTTTTCATACAGCCGGTTACCCAGCTCCGGCCCGGCGGCCCCGGTGAAGCTGGGGCGGCGACCCTTGCGGCAGTTGCCATAGAGGGTGAACTGGCTGACCACCAGCACCTGACCGCCCACCGCGTCCAGTCCCAAATTCATTTTGCCGTTTTCGTCCTCAAAAATCCGAAGACCCAGCGCCTTCTCCGCCAGATAACGGCATTCCTTTTCCGTATCCTCCGGGCCGATGCCGAGCAAAATCAGAAAGCCCCTGCCGATGCTCCCCACCGGCTGGCCGTCAATGCTCACGCTGGCCGAGCTGACCCGCGTCAAAATCGCACGCATAATGCTGTTCCTTTCAAAAATAATACTTCTTTTTCGACTTCCCTAATGGGAAGCGTCACCGAAGGTGACAATGGGGCAGTACCACAATCATCCGGCAGGTCGGTCATCGGACGGGCGGGGCGTCGAGGGCACCGCCCCCTACAATGGCCGGACGGAAGGTCGGGGGGATTACCGAACCAGACCCCGCTGTCATTGTTATGAAAAAGAGTAGAGTGACAGCAAAAAAGCGCAAAAATCCCCTATCAAAAAGACAGGTCATTTTTTGCGCAGGCGAAAGCAAGTGTTGGGGCCTTGCCGCCTGAGGTTTGTAATGCTATTATAGCACATTTTCGTTCATAGTGGTGAAAAAAATTCGTGTTGATTGCGAGGAGGCGTAGCCGACGTGGCAATCCCCCGGTTAGATGCACAATCCCCGTTATCCGACAACCCGGAAGTACGGGGGGATTGCCACACCAGTGCTGCGGCACTGGTTCGCAATGACACTTCTATCGGCCACACCCGTGCTGCGTGCCGGTTCGCGATGACCCCTTTTTTGATCAATTCTGTCCTCTGCGGGAGCCTACCACATCCCGGATGTTCAGCAGGCGGTTGCGGATGGCGTCCAGCTCTTCCACGTTTTTGACCTCGAAACGGACGGTGAAAATGCTCTTGCCGTCCGGCAGATCCTTGCCGAAGAGTTCCTTCACCCGCACCCGTGCCGTGGTCATGGCGGTGGCCACATCCAGCAGCAGCCCGTCCCGGGTGATGCAGTCCAGCTCCAGGGTGGTCTCAAAGGGCTGGTCATCCTCGTTGGCCCAGCGCACCCGCACCCAGCGGGCGGCCTGCACGGGGTGATCCCGGTTGGCGGCGTTGGGGCAGTCCGCCCGGTGGATGGACACGCCGAAGCCCTTGGTGATGAAGCCCACAATGGCATCCCCGGGCACGGGGGTGCAGCATTTGGCGAATTTGATCATGCA
>CAYSJX010000072.1:0-7311 GCA_964431445.1 uncultured Oscillospiraceae bacterium
TGCATGGTAAAGCCGGTATTGCCCTCGCCGGGAGCAACGGCCAGCAGAAACACCAGCATTCCCATGCCGCCTATCCAGTGGCTGAAGCTGCGCCAGTACAGCATTCCGGCAGGCAGCGCCTCCACATCGGACAAAATGGAGGCACCGGTGGTGGTGAAGCCGGAAACGATCTCAAAAAAGGCATCCACATAATTGGGGATTTCCCGGGAGAACCAGAAGGGCAGGCATCCGAAAATACTCAGCACGATCCAGCTCAGGCCCACGCAGATCATACCCTCCCGGGCGGCCATGGATTTCGGTGCGTTGCGGCACAGCAGGAACAGCACCCCGCAGGCCACGGCGATCAGGCCGATGGTGGATAGGAAACTCCACATGGAGCCCCATTCGCCGTAGCACGCGCTGATCAGCCCGGCCGGAATCATAAACACGGCCTCAATGGCCAATATCTGGGCGATGAACCGCCCCATGATCTTGTAGTTCATGGCGTGACCTCTCAGGCGAAAATGTCGTTGATCTGCCGCAGCTGCCCCCGCCGGCTGGTGACCACCACGATGGTATCCCCCTCGTGGAAGCGGCTGTCGCCGTTGGGAATGGTGGTGGTATCGCCGGAATTGATGCTGACCAGCAGCACCTCCGGCCGCAGCTTCAACTCCTTCAGCGGGCGGCCGCAGTTGCGGGTCTGGCCGTCCACGTGGAACTCGATGGCCTCAACCTGCCCGTCGGCAATGAAATGGACGGAAACGGCGGCGCCGCTCTGGTTCTGCATGGCCCGCACATAGCGCACGATCTGGTTGCTGCACAGCTCCCGGGGGTAGACCACGCTGCCCAGCTCCAGCGTCTCGGCAATGCTGCGGTTGGCGGCGCGGCCCAGCTTGGTAATGACCTGCGGCACCTTTTTGCCGATGCCGTACAGGGAGATAATCATGTTCAGCTCATCCACACCGGTTAGGGTCACCAGCGCGTCGCAGTCATCGATACCCTGGCTTTCCAGCAGGGCCTGATCGGTGGCATCGCCGGCAATGATGGAGACCTCCGGCAGAAGCCCCGCCAGCTGGGCACAGCGCTGTTCATCCCGCTCGATCAGGGTGACGGACACGCCGGCCCGGCACAGCTGCTGGGACAGATAGTAGCTGACACGGCCGCCGCCGCACAGGATCACCCGTCTGGCCCGGCGGGCCAGAAGACCCAGATTGCGCAGCAGGGTGGACAGGTTGGCGGTGGGGGCGGTGACGAAGATCCGGTCACCATCGCGCAGGACAAAGTTACCGCTGGGGATAATGGCCTGCTTCTCCCGGATGACGGCGCACACCAGCACCTGACATTTGACCAGGCCGCTCATGGTGTACAGAGGCTGATCGCACAGCTTGCTGTCGGCACTGACCCGCAGTTCGACAATGTTGGTGCGGCCCTTGGCGAAGGTGTCCCGGTGGAGAAAACCGGGCAGACGCAGCAGCTGCTCGATTTCGCTGGCGGCCTGCCGCTCCGGGTTGACCGACAGGGAAAGGGCGAACACGTCCTTCAAATCGTAGATCTGCTGGGTGTACTCGGGATTTCGAATGCGGCCGATGGTGTGGATGGCGGGATTGATTCCGTGTGCCGTGGTGCAGCACAGCAGGTTCAGCTCATCGCTGTTGGTGGCGGCAATGAGCAGATCGGCATCCATGACCCCGGCCTGCCGCAGGGTGGGGAGCGCGGCGCAGTTGCCCTGCACGCACATGACATCCAGACTGCTGCCCAGCTCCTCCAGCGTGGCCGGGTTCAGATCGATCAATGTCAGATCGTGCCCCTCGGCAGACAGTTGCCATGCCAGACTGGTGCCGACTTTTCCGGCACCGGCAACGATAATGTTCATATTCTACCTCCTGCTTTTTCAGGATTTTTCATCCATTATAGCACCATCTGCCGAAAAAAACAATCGCCTGCGGCGCTGTTTTGGCAAAGAACCGGAAAAAGCCGCGCGGAGAAGCTCCCCACGCGGCGTATTGTCAGGTATCGGCGCTGTCAATGCTCTTTCCGAAGACCACAAACCGGTCATACAGATATTCCGTGGCGAAATTGACCAGCATGGTCAGCACCAGCACCAGATATTCATTCCAGCAGCAGCCGTATTTCGGCTCCGTCAGCCATGCCGTCCAGCCGGTGGACAGGGGGGTGAATACCAGATAGTACAGGGCAACCTTGGCCATGGCGATGGGCACATTGGTGGCGGAGCGGAAGGTGTAGCGCCGGTTGAGGGTGAAATTCCACAGCACCGACAGCACCAGCGAGATCAGGTAGGAGACCCAGTAATTCCAGTGCAGCAGCTCATTGAGCAGGGTAAAGGAAAGCACCTGAATGATGCCGGCGCTGGCGGAAAACAGGGTGAATTTGATGGTGCGAAGCAGTTCCTTGTTCATGACGTTACCTCTTTCTCAGTTCCCAGAAGGCTACGGCACTGGCGGCGGCCACGTTCAGGGAGTCCACCCCGTGTTCCATGGGGATTTTTACCGTATAATCGCTGACGGCAATGGTTTCGGTGGCCAGACCGTCCCCCTCGGCACCCAGCAGAATGGCCAGACGCTCCTGCTGACGCAAAATCGGGTCATCGATCCGGCAGGAGTCGCTGCGAAGGGCCATGGAAACCGTCCGAAAGTCCAGCTCCTTCAGCTGCGCCAGCCCCGGATCGGGCCAGCCGCCGAAAAATGTCCAGGGAATCTGGAACACGGTGCCCATACTCACCCGGGCCGCCCGGCGGTACAGGGGGTCGGAACAGCCGGGGCTGAGCAGCACCGCATCCATGCCCAGCGCAGCGGCGGAGCGGAAGATCGCCCCCACATTGGTGGGATTTTGCACATTTTCCAGCACGACGACCCGCCGGGCCTCCCGGCAGATCTGCTCCACCGGCGAAAGAGGCGGGCGGCGCATGGCGCACAGCACCCCACGGGTCAGGTGATACCCCGTCAGGCCGCACAGCAGTGCCTCATCCGCCGTGTAGACGGGGATATCGGGGCACCGGGCCAGAATGGACGCGGCGGAGCCGTCAATATCCTTGCGCTCCATCAGCAGGGAGACGGGCTGATAGTTCGCGTCCAGCGCCCGGTGGATGACCTTAGGGCTTTCGGCAATGAACAGGGCCCGGGAAGGGTCGAAGCGGTTGAGCAGCTGCGCCTCCGTCAGTCTGGCATAGATATCCAGTTCCGGCGCGGAAAAGTCCGTTATTTCCACAATCTGCGCCATAGCTCCACCCCCAAAGAAATATGCTCTATTATACCGCAGGGTACGGACGATTGCAAGCATTTCCTGCGGGAAAGAAAAATCGTCGAATTTTGCCGATTTTTCCCTTGCGAACCAGAGGCAATTGTGCTATGCTTAATCGGTGCGGCTTTTCGCACCCGATATGCAAATGGATGGAGGAACAAACATGAAAAGAATTTTGACATTGCTGCTGGTTCTGGCTCTGTGCCTGAGCTGTCTGGCAGCCTGCGCCAATGACCCGGAGCCGACAACTCCGCCCACCACCGGTGTACCCACCACCGGCACACCCACCACACCCACTACGGAGCCTGAATCCGTCTGGGCAGATTATGAGATTATCACCATCGCCAAGGCGCTGGAGCTGTGCGAGCAGTTCGCGGAGGCTCCCTCCGAAGAGCGCTACTACATCAGCGGCACCATCGTGGAGGTGCAGAACAGCCAGTACGGCCAGCTGCTGATCAAGGATGACACCGGTTCCATTACGGTTTACGGTTCCTACAGTGCCGACGGCTCCCAGCGCTATGACCAGATGGACAAAAAGCCTGCGGTGGGAGATGTTGTGCTGCTGCACGGCACTCTGCAAAACTACAATGGCACCACCAAGGAGATCCAGAACGGCCGCATCATCGACTTTATCAGCAACGCCGGCAATCAGCCCGATCCCGAGCTGCCGGAATTTGACACCGAGCTGACCATTGCGCAGATTCTGGCACTGCCCCTGACGGATGGACAGGTCACGGAAGGCCGTTACCTCGTCCGTGGCACCGTGGACTCCGTGACCAACGCCCAGTATGGCGCCATGGTCATCACCGATGGCACCGATACCATTACGGTCTACGGCTCCTACAGCGCCGATGGCTCCGTGGGCTATGCCCAGATGGAGAGCAAGCCCGTCAAGGGCGACACGGTGCTGCTGTACACCAACGTGAAGAACTTCGGCGGCAAGCTGGAGCTCAACAGTGCGTGGATCCGGGAATTCACCGCCGGGGAATTTGACGAGTCCGCCTACACCTCCATGACCATCGCAGAAGCCCGCACACAGGAAAAGGGCAAGCAGATCATGGTGGAGGGCACCGTGGCCTGCATCACCTATGCCAACGGCATGAAGCCCAGCGGCGTCATTCTGGTGGATGCCACCGATTCCATTTATATTTACGATGCCGACCTGGCCGGCCGTGTGGCCGTGGGCAACCGGGTGCGGGTAGCCGCTTCCAAGACCATGTGGGTTCTTGACAGCGAGACCGGCAATGCCTCCAAGTTCGGCTATCAGGGCTGCAACCAGCTGGAAAATGCCTGGCTGCTGGAAAATGACGGCAAAACCCAGGATTTTGACCGCAGCTGGATTCAGGAGATCTCCGTCAAGGAGCTGCTGGACACCCCTGTGACACAGGATATCACCACCCACCTGTTCCGTGTGACGGCACTGGTGCGGGAAGAGCCCGGCAACGGCTTCACCAACTACTATTTCTACGATCTGGACGGCAAGACCGGCTCCTACGCCTACACCCAGTGCAATGGCAACGATTTCGAGTGGCTGCGGGCCTATGACGGTAAGATCGTCACCGTGTATCTGATGGCCCTCAACGCCAAGTCCACCGCTTCCGACTGCTACTGGCGGCTGCTGCCCGTGGCGGTGCAGGACGATGGCTTTGACCCGTCCAAGGTGGACGTGAATGCGCTGACCCTGCGCTGCCTGGCACTGACCCAGTTCCAGAGCGAATACACCGGCGACCCCGCACTGGAGCTGCTGGCAAAGGCGGATCTGCCCCTGCTGAACATCAGCGGCGTGAAGCTGCACTACACCAGCGACAATACGAATGTGATCCGGATCGACGGCAATGTGATGCACTGCCTCGCAACCGGCACGGCGAACATCACCGTGGAAGCCAGCTACGGCGGCAAGAGCGCCAAGGCCAGCGTCAGCGTGTCCGTGAAGATTGCGGATGCCTCCGGCTCCTATGCCAGCGTTTCCGATGCCATCTCCACCGCGGTGGGGGAGAAGGTCACGGTGCAGGGCATTGTTGGCCCGTCTCTGGTCAACCAGACCGGCTTCTATCTCATCGATGAAAGCGGCGTGATCGCCGTTCTGACCACGGCGGACGTGCTGCAGACCCTGCAGCCGGGCAACATGGTGGTTCTGGAAGCGGAGCGCTACTTCAAGTGCAAGGATGGTAGCACTTACGGCCAGACCTGCCTGCGTGATGCCACCGTGGTGGTCAATCTCTACGGTTCTCACAGCTATTCCGATGCCGCCTTCCAGGGCAGCATCTCCGTGGAGGATTTCTACAATCTGGACATTGAGAAGGATTTCACCACCCATGTCTACACCATGCGCGCCACCGTGCTGGTGGAGGGCACCAGCTACTCCAAGAACATCTACCTGACCGATGGCACCACCAAGGTGCGTCTGTACTGCTCCAGCGCCAACCAGTATCAGTGGCTGCAGGCGTATGACGGCCAGGAGGTCACGGTGGAGATCGCCCCGTGCAACTGGAACAGCAAGAACTACTACACCGGCTGCGCACTGGCCGTTGTGGCCGAAGACGGCAGCAAGGTGATCAACACCCTCAATTTCGAAGGCTAAACAAAATCAGAACCCGGGCACGTCCAACGGCGTGCCCGGGTTTTTATGCGTGCGCAGATAATCGGACGGCTATGGCAAAATGGCGAAAATTCAACAAATATTCACACATTTCCCCTTGGAAAAAAGGGGATTTTTTGATATACTCTAAAATGTGAAAATGAAACAATGGTGCAGGTGATAATGGTTGAAAGAATTATGGTTGAAAATTAAGGAAGCACTGCTGTCGGCGCTGCCGGTTACCCTGATCGTGTACGGCATGGCGCTGACGCCGCTGTTCGATTTCTCCGGTGCGGAGCTGGCCACCTTTACGGTGGGGGCGGTGCTGCTGATTCTGGGCATCGGTCTGTTCAATCTGGGGGCGGATCTGGCCATGACCCCCATGGGAACCCATGTGGGCGCTGGATTATCCCGCCAGAAAAAGCTGGGGCTGCTGCTGGGTGTCTGCTTTGTGCTGGGTATGCTCATCACCATTGCGGAGCCGGATCTGCAGGTGCTGGCCAATCAGGTCAGCGCCGTCATGAACGGCACCGTGCTGATTTACGCAGTGGGCATCGGCGTGGGGGCATTTCTTGTGGTGGCGGTGATGAAAATCGTCTTCCGCAGACCCCTGTCGCAGCTGCTGATGCTGTTTTACATGCTGCTGTTTGCGCTGGCGCTGCTGCTGGTGGTCAGCGGGGGCGAGGCCCTGCTGCCCATGGCCTTTGACTCCGGCGGCGTGACTACGGGGCCGATCACGGTGCCCTTCATTATGGCGCTGGGCATCGGTATTTCCGGTGTTCTGGGCGATCACCGCAATAAGGAAAATTCCTTTGGCCTTGTGGCGCTGTGCAGCGTAGGGCCGATTCTGGCGGTGCTGCTGCTGGGCGTGTTCTCCGGCAAGGATCTGAGCTATACCGTGCCGGATTATACCGTCAGTTCCGATGTGCTGGGGGCCTTTGCCCGGACGGCGGCCCACACCTGCGGCGAGGTGGCGCTGGCGCTGGGGCTGATCGTGCTGTTCTTTCTGGTGTGTCAGGTGCTGTTCCTCAAGCTGGGGCGGCGGCAGCTGCTGCGCATCGGTGTGGGCGTGGCCTTTACCTATGTCGGACTGGTGATTTTCCTGACGGGTGTCAATGTGGGCTTCATGCCCATCGGCTATAAGCTGGGCCACAGTCTGGCGCAGATCAGCGAGCCGTTTTTGATTGGCTTCGGTCTGGTGATGGGCGTGCTGGTGGTGCTGGCGGAGCCTGCCATCCATGTACTCAATAGTCAGGTGGAAGAAGTCACCGGCGGACTGGTGAAGAAGAAGTCCATGATGATCGGCCTGTGCGTGGGCGTGGGTGCGGCCATCGGCCTGTCCATGATCCGCATTGTGTTTGACTTTTCACTGGTTTATTACATCATCCCCGGCTATTTCCTGTCGCTGGCACTGTCGCTGTTTGTCCCGCCGGTCTATACGGCCATCGCCTTTGACTCCGGCGGTGTGGCCAGCGGCCCCATGACCTCCGGCTTCA
>CAYSJX010000073.1:0-7310 GCA_964431445.1 uncultured Oscillospiraceae bacterium
CGGGCAGCGCAGCTGCACTCGCACTACAATAAGCAGATCAAGCGCGTCCGGCGGGATGGCCTGCTCTGGCGGGTCCTTGCCATTGCGCTGATCGCTACCTTCGTCTGCCTGTTTTTATACGACTTCGCCCACCTCGACCGTGGCTGGATACAGGCGATGGCCAGCGGCATTACCGATGCCGGTTTTAACGCATTTTTGTCTTTGCACAAATGGCTGGGAGGCAAACTATGGACTGCATAAAATGTAAAAAGGGCATCCCGGAGGATGCCCTTTACTGCCCTTATTGCGGTAAAAAACAGGTTGTGACACAGCGGAAAACCAGAAAGCGGGCCAACGGAATGGGAAGCGTATACAAGCTGCCCGGGCGGCGTAGCAAGCCGTGGACAGCCGTTCGGAGCGGTGTATACTTGGGCTATTACGAAACAAAAACCGCCGCGCTGGAAGCGTTGGAGCGCACAGCAAGGAAAACCATAACAGAGCGGTACAACATGACATTCGCAGAAGTGTATGAGGAATGGAAATCTGAGCATTTCCGGGAAGTTGGCGTTTCCGGTCAAACCTCTTATATGTCAGCGTTTAACATTTTCGCAGAACTGCACGACCGAAAATTCCGTGACTTAAAAACAGCAGACTTCCAAGCCGTTATTGACCAGCATATGAGTAAGTCACATTCCACCGTTGCCAAATACAAACAGCTCGTTACCCAAATGTCACAGTGGGCTATTCGGGAAGAATTGATAACCGTGAACCTGGCATCGTTTGTAAAGCTTCCCGAAAATATTAAAAAGGAAAAGGAAATTTTCACAGACGGCGAAATCGCCCTGCTGGAAAAAGATGGTAGCGAAACCGCAAGAATTATTCTTATGATGATTTACACTGGAATGCGGATTGGTGAACTTTTCAGCTTGCCACTAGATGCGTACCACGGTAATTACGTTATCGGCGGCGAAAAAACAGAAGCAGGACGAAACAGAATAATCCCGATCAGGCCGGAAGGGCAAAAGCACTTCCAATATTTTGCAGACAGAGCAAAGAACCCAGAACAATTTATTTCCGGATACACTGGAGGAAAAGATATATCCAATTTCAGAAAGAGGGACTATTACCCGCTACTTGAAAGACTTGGAATACCGCAAAAAACACCGCACGCTTGCCGTCACACATTTGCGAGCTGGGCTGTAAAGAGTGGGGTATCTCCTGAAATTCTGCAAAAAGTGCTTGGCCATGCAAAATATACGACTACCGCAGAGATATATGTTCACGCCGATGCGGATCAACTGATAAATGCAATAGCAAAGTAACGTTTCTTGCGTGTTACTTACAAACCATTTCAAATTTTGCTAAAAAGTTAGAAAAACACCCGAAAACAAGTCGTTTTCGGGTGTTTTATGGTGGACGATATAGGACTCGAACCTATGACCTTCCGCACGTCAAGCGGATGCTCTAGCCAGCTGAGCTAATCGTCCAAGCGCTTGAGTATTATAGCGCAGGGATGCGGGTTTGTCAAGCACTTTTTCTGATTTTGTGGCTGAATTTACCGAATATTTTGCCTTTCACTGCCGAAGCGCTGCTTTAGCGCCCTTCAGTCTCTTTGGAAGGTCGCGCGGAATTCCACCTGACCGTTCTGGCAGCGGATATCCAGATGGCCATGGTGGGCCGTGACGATGGCTTTGGCAATGGCAAGGCCCAGCCCGTAATGCCCCTGCTGACTGGCCCGGGAGGCATCGCTGCGGTAAAACCGCTCAAACAGCCGCGCATGCTGCTCCGGCGCAATGGGCTGCCCGGGGTTCGCCACGCTGAAGATGACATTGCTTCTGCTCTGGCGCAGACGGACGACAATGCAGCCTCCGCTTTCGCTGTGGGAAATGGCATTATCGATGAGAATGGCCGTCAGCTGCTGCAGCTGATCGCTGTTTCCCTGCACAAACAGCTGCGGCGTGATCTCGCCGCTGATGCGCAGCCCCCGCTCATAGGCCACTGCCTCAAAGGGCAGCATCTCCCCCGTGACCAGACGGCTCAGCTCCAGCCGCTCCTGCTGCACAGTCGCCTGTTCCGCTCTGGCCAGCTCCAGAAGCTGCCCCACCAGCAGCCGCATCCGCTCGTTTTCATACTGGATATTGGCAAGCCACTGATTTTCTCCCAGCTCCCGCTGCAGCAGCTCGGCATTGGCGTTGACCACGGAAATGGGGGTTTTCAGCTCATGCCCGGCATCGGAAATGAACTGCTTCTGCTTGTGATAGCTCTCTTCCAGCGGTTGCACGATCCTGCGGGCCAGATACACAGCGAAAAAGAACAACAGTACGATCGCGAGGCCGCCAAACACCAGTGTATAGCGAAACAATGTCAGCATGCTGCCGTTGAGGATGGTATTATCCATAAACGCCACCAGCAGATATCCGCCCTTGTCCGCCCGGCAATAGATCAGGTCATTCCACACCCCGCTGTCACGCCCCTGCCGAACCACGGCCTGCGCCATACTGGCCAGCTCCTGCTCCGAATACACGGGATCATCCGGATTTTCCGTGGTCAGAATTGTCCCGTCATAGGACATCGCCACGGAATAGAAGGTGGAAAGCTTAAACTCCGGCCGCTCCGCGCCGTAGGGCTCGTCCCGGTCGTTGGGCGGCGGACCGATGGGCCGCTGTCCATCGCCTGGGGAAAGGGTGTAGCGGGCCACATGCTCACGCAGCAGCTCCCGGTTCTGGCGGGTCATGGCCGCATAGCTGGATACATAGATCATCGCCAGTGTCCCCACCCACAAAATCAGCAGCACGGACATAATGGCGGCAACGATTTTTCTGCGGGATCGCTTAAACATCGGCATACCTCAATTCGTAGCCGATCCCCCGCACAGCCTTGATCTCCGTGCGGGAACCGACAAAGTTCAACTTTTTCCGGGTGAAGGACATGTAGACCTCCACATTATTATACTCCGCCTCGCTGTCATAGCCCCAGATTTTCAGCGCCAGCTGTTCCCGGGTCAGAATGTGGCCTGCGTTGGCGATCAGATATTCCATGATGCGGTACTCCTTCTCGCTGAGGCGGACATGCTGCGCGGTTTCCGTGCAGCGCAGTGTGGAGCTGCCGGTCTCCAGCGCGATATCCCCGAAGGTCAGAGAGCCGTCCGCCGTGCTGATGCTGCGGCGGCACAGCGCCCGCAGCCGGGCCAGCAGTTCCCGGGTCTGGAAGGGCTTGGTCAGATAATCATCCGCGCCGCTGTCCAGCCCCATCACCTTGTCATCCAGCTCCGCTCTGGCCGTCAGCATCAAGATCGGGGTGCGCACCCCGGACTGCCGCGTCCGGCGGGCGATCTCGAAGCCATCCAGCCCCGGCAGCATCACATCCACGATGGCCAGATCATAGATACCGCTTTGCAGCGCGTCCAGCCCCTCCGGCCCGGCCGCGCAGTGATCGACCTCGTACTTTTCCAGCCGCAGCAGCTGGCAAAGGGCCTGTGCCATTCTTGTCTCATCCTCGATCAGCAGAATTTTCAAGGGTACCGCCTCCGTTTCTTTCGGATACCAGTATAGCACCAAAGGTTGAAGCAGGATTGAACCCGCCGGTACAAAACAGCCCGCCCCGCATACCGCAGGGCGGGCGCTGGGGTAAACGCCGTGGTTACACGGTTCCGGTCACAGTGACGGTCACGGTGCCGGGGGTGGCCGTCCATGTGCCGTCCGTGTTCTGGGTGAAGGTGGCCGCAGGCACCAGCAGCTGCCCCGGCAGGGACGCAAACACCCCCGTGGCCGCGTCATAGGTGTAGTTGGTTCCGGCCGTCCACGCCGTGCCGTCCGCCGTGACGGTCAGGTTCCGCAGCCGGGGATCGAAGGTGTCCCGCAGCACCAGCTGATCGGCGGCGGTGGCCGCCAGCGCGCCGCTGTTGCGGATGACGAAGGTATAGGTCAGCTGGCCGTTCTCCTGCACCATTATGGGAGACAGGGCCTTGGCGATCTGCATATCCAGACCGACCTCGTTGGCAACCGTGGCCTGCGCCGTTACCGGAGTCAGGATTCCGGGGCCCGTGACTGTGACGGTGTTGGTGACGGTGGCCTCCTGCCCCAGCGGGGCATAGGCCGTGGCCCGGGTCTCATAGATGATCTGGGCGCTGCCGCCGGCCGGGACGGACAGGCCCGTCACCGTCATGGGCGGCCCGGCGGTGACGGTGGGGGCCGCCTGCTGCACGCCGTTTACATAATACCGTACCGTTCCGTTCACATAGGCCAGCGGATACACCGTACCGCCGCCGAAGGCATAGCCGCCCAGATCGTCCGTCAATGTCAGGCCGGTCATGGCCGCCGTGCCGCTGTTGACCAGCGACACCACATAGGTCACGCGCCCCCCGGCGGCATATACCTCCCGCACCGCCGCCTTGGTGGCGGAAAGGGTCTCCACCAGCTCTCCCACCACGGTGTTGGACTGGGTGGTGCCGCCGGTGTAGGACAGGGTGGCATAGTTGGTAAATCTTGCCATAGCATACACTCCTTTGACATTTTTCGGGGTTTTCCCCGGTGCATTCTATGACACGATGTCAAAAGGTGTGATGGAGCATGGAAAATCAGATAATTATGATTATTTCATAATACTTCTTTCTCCCTTAACCATTCCTTAACTGTCTCCAGATTCACTTCGTTGTCCCGCGCCGATGCGTAATGTTTACCGTCTTCGCAATCGACTGTCACGGCCCCGTTTTCATAAAAACAAACCAGCACATTGCCCTCCTCACGGCAAAAGCAAATCTGGAACGGCAATCCCCCGCCAGAACCATCATTTCGCGCCTGCTTGATTCGATCGCCGTCATCGGTCAGCTCTTCAAAAAGGTGTCAAAGAACGCTTTGATCGTTTCTCCCTGCATATAATGCATAGCTGAGTCAGTAAACGACTCTGTTACGCTGGCATAAGTGCAACCATCTATATAGGATTGATCCAGAACATGCAAAGGCTCCTTCGCTTCCGGCGCGCAGCCGGAAATTGCAAGTCCCAACACGATCACTCCCAATAGCAGAAAGATTGTGACTCGCTTTCCTGTTGTCATTGTTGCATCCTCCTTTTATTGTCTGGTGTCCAGTCTGTCCAGCAGATCCCAGACACCCAGCATATACATAATACCCAGGGCCCGGTCATACAGCCCGTAGCCGGGGCGGACGGTGCCGGGGCCTTCGCCCCAGAGATGGCGGCCGTGATCCGGGCGGATATAGCCCTCAAACCCGCAGTCATGGTAGGCCCGGAGAATTTCCAGAATGCCCGTGTCCCCGTCGCAGTCCCGGTGGGAGGCCTCGGAAAAATCGCCGTTGGGGAAATGGCGCACATTGCGGATGTGGGCAAAGGCGATCCGGTCGCAGTGGCGGCGGACGATGGCCGCTACATCGTTATCGGGATTGGCGTTGAGCGAGCCGGAGCACAGCGTCAGGCAGTTGCAGGGATGATCCACCATGCGCAAAAAGCGGTCGATGCTCTTCTCATCCACCAGCAGGCGGGGCAGGCCGAAAATATCCCATGGGGGATCGTCCATATGGATGGCCATCTTCACGCCGCATTCTTCACAGGTGGGCATGAGCGCCTCGAGAAAATAGCGCAGATTTTCCCACAGCTTTTCGTGGTCGATGCCGGCGTAATCCTGAAACAGCTGATCCAGCCGGGCCATCCGCTCCGGTTCCCAGCCAGGGAAGGACATGTGGTATTTTTCCGTAAATTCCAGAATATAATCGGCCATGGCCCGGTAGTTATCCTGAATCATGCCCTTTTCATAAAACAGCGCCGTGGAGCCGTCCCCCACCTCGTGGAACAAATTGGAGCGTGTCCAGTCGAAGATCGGCATGAAATTGTAGCAGATCACCTTCACCCCGAATTTGGACAGATTGCGGATGCACTGGCGATAGTTTTCGATCAGGGCATCCCGGGTGGGCTTGCCGATCTTGATATCATCGTGAACATTGACCGACTCCACCACATCGCCATTGAAGCCGTACCAGCGCAGCTGCTCCATGACCGGCGCAATCTCCTCCTCATGCCAGATCTCCCCGGGCATTTTGTGATGCAACGCCCATACGATGGTGCTGACACCGGGAATTTGCCGGATATCCGACAGGCTGATCCGGTCATTGCCCTCTCCGTACCAGCGAAAACCCATTTGCATTGGCATAAGTGATCCTCCGTTCGTTTTTTTGATTATATCATACCCTGCCGGGTTTGCGCAATGTGCGATTGCTGCCGTCCGGTAGAAAAAAGCTGCGCTTTTTTGTGCGAATTGGCGCTTCCGGCGCGAATTTACTTGTATTTTCCGGGAGGATGTGCTAGAATGTCGATATTCCCGGAAAGAGAGAAGGAACACTGCTTTATGGACAACACAAAACGCAAATGGGGCGACCGCAAGGATGCCATCTGGCTCAAGGATATCCCCGCCATGAACCGCATCATGCCCGCCCTGATGCCCAACCGGGCCGATAACGAGGCACATATCACCGTAGACATCGATCTGCGGCCGATCAACGAATATCTCGCCAGGCTGAACGAGGGCCGCACGGAGGATAAGTACACCTTCTTCCACATCATCAGCGCCGCCATCGGCAAGGCGTTCGTGCTGCGGCCGAAGATGAACCGGTTCGTGTGCAACAACCGGCTCTATCAGCGGCGCAACATCTCCATCGCTTTCACCGTCAAAAAGCGCTTTGACGACCATGCAGAAGAGGCGCTGGCCTTCTTTGAATACGACCCCAAGGAGACACTGCAATCCTACCACGAAAAGATCATGAAGGTGATCCACCAGACCAAGAGCTACGATGAAAAGGACAAGGATCCCTCCACCGGTGCCATGGATCTGGTGAGCAAGCTGCCCCAGTGGCTGATCACCGCCATTGTCAAGTGCGTGCTCTGGCTGGACAAGCACGGCTGGGCCCCGCAGGCGCTGATCGATTCCGACCCCAACCATGCCGCCATTTTCCTGAGCAATCTCGGCTCCATCGGTCTGCCGGGCGGCTATCACCATCTGGTCAACTGGGGCACCAACTCCTGCTTTGTCGTGACCGGCAAGAAGTACATGAAGATGGACTATGCCCCCGATGGAACCCCGGATCTGCACGAGGTGCTGCCTCTGGGCATTACGCTGGACGAGCGCATCGCCGACGGCTACTACTATTCCGGCACGGTTGCACTGGTGGTGGAGCTGCTGAAGCACCCGCAGCTGCTGGAGCTTCCGGCTGACACGCCGGTGGAATACTCCATCCGCCGGTAATTTCCGGCCGAAAAGTTTCAAAAATTGAAAAAAGGGTATTGACATTTTCCCGAATTCTGCTATAATACCACTTGTTCCGCGG
>CAYSJX010000074.1:0-7294 GCA_964431445.1 uncultured Oscillospiraceae bacterium
ATATCATATCTTTTTCTTTTCACCAATTTGGTTCACATCTATTTACACCGCAGATCGGAAGGGGGCGAAATCAGCACCATTACTTGACATAAACCCCGCCCGCTGGTATAATAATCTCAGTTTCGCATATGGAGGCAGACATGAAAAAAGTGCTTCACGTTCTGGTACCGCTTCTGCTGGGACTGCTCGTCCTTTTCAGTATAGGCTGGTACTTTTTGAAATATGACCCTTCCCTGACCCGGGATCTGCTGCTGGAACAGGCCCGCTATCAAAATGAAGTGGGAAATTACGGTGCCGCTGTCTGGTTTTACGATCTGGCGTATCTGCAATCGGATAAGAGCGACGAAGTGGCGTTGGAGCTGGCCCGACAGTATCTTTCCATCGGTAATTACACGAAGGCTGAGCGCACCCTCTCCAAGGCCATTGCCGACGGGGCCGATGAGGCGCTTTACATTGCCCTTTGCAGCACCTATGTGGAGCAGAACAAGCTCCTGGACGCAGTGACCATGCTTGATAACATTGCCGACCCGGACATGAAGGCCAGACTCGATGCCCTGCGCCCGGCCGCCCCCGTGCCGGACAATACGCCGGGCACCTACTCCCAGTATATCCAGCTCGGTTTTACCAGTGACGTCGGTAGCTGCTACATTTCTTCGGACGGCAACTATCCGTCCATAAAAAAGGATGCATACAGCCGTCCTTTCCAGCTGGTGACCGGTGAGCAGGTATTTTACGGTATCACTGTATCTGAGCAGGGTCTTGTCAGTAAGCTTGGCACCTATAGCTATATTGTCGGCGGCGTGATCGAGCCGGTTGTGTTTGCGGACACGGCCTTTGAGACGGCGCTGCGGGAACATCTGAAACTGGACGCGGACACTACCCTCTATTCCAACGATCTGTGGACGGTCACGGAGCTGAACATTCCGGCGGAAGTGTCGGATTATCAGGATCTGAAATGGCTGCCGAATTTGCAGCGGCTGACGGCCAACGACAGCACCTGCACAGATTTCAGCGTCATCAGTCAGCTGCCCCAGCTGCGGGAGCTGACCGTAACGGGCTGCCCGCTGACAGCCTCCGATCTGGCCAACATTGCGGCCCTGCCCCAACTGCAGGCGCTGAATTTGCGTGGCTGCCAGCTGTCCAGCATTGCCGCTCTTTCCGGGGCAACGGAACTGACCAGTCTGGAACTGGGCGACAATATGATTCTGGATATTTCCGTGGTTGCGGACATGACGCAGCTGAAAAAGCTGGATCTGGAGCGCAACGCGCTGGTGTCGCTGGAAGCGCTGCGTGGTCTCGGTGGTCTGCAATATCTGGACGTGTCGGACAATTCCCTTTCCACCATCGCCGCTCTGAGTGAGCTGGTCAATCTGACGTGGCTGGATGTTTCCAACAATGATCTGATGAACCTGTCCGGCGCGGAAAAGCTGACCCAGCTGGTGGAGCTGAATGCGTCTCACAACAATCTGACCTCCATTGACGAGCTGAAAAATGCCGCCGCCATGGTCAAGCTGAATGTGTCGAACAATACCCTGCTGAACATTGACCCCGTGGCCGCCATGCCGGTGCTGGACACGCTGAATTTCGCCTATAATGAGGTCAGCGCCCTGCCGGCCTTCACGGAGGATAGCGTACTGTACAACATGGATGCACAGCACAATCTGCTCAGCGACCTGACACCTTTGAGTGTTCTGTACAATTTGTGTTATTTACAGCTTGATTACAATGAAGATATTAAAAGCGTGGATTGCCTGAAAACCTGCCACCTGCTCTCTACCATCAGCCTGTTCGGCACCAGCGTGACCGATGTGCAGGTACTCAAGGATATGTCTGTGCAGGTTTACTACAATCCCGTTGCGTGAAGTTTTCTTTTTGGAGATAATTGACAACCCGCGTTCCCTTTGCTATAATGAAGTTACTTCAAAAGGAGGCATGGATATGCAGAAACGGATCATCACCATCAGCCGTGAATTCGGAAGCGGCGGACGCTCCATCGGCCATCAGGTGGCACAGGCCCTGAACATTCCCTATTACGACAAGGAGCTTGTCAAGCAGATCGCGCTGGAAAGCGGTTTTGCCCCGGATTATATCGAAGAACACGGCGAGCATGCCCCCAGCACCAGCAGACTTTCCTACGCCTTCTCCCAACAGGGTGTGCCCGGCGTCATGAACGGCATGAGCGCGGCGGACTTTTTGTGGAGCATCCAGTGCAATGTGATTTTGCAGCTGGCGGAACAGGGCCCCTGCGTGATAGTGGGCCGCAATGCGGACTACATCCTCAAAGACCGCACAGACACACTGGATGTATTCATCCATGCGGACATGGACTACCGGGCAGATCGCATTGTCCGGCTGTACGGCAGCTCCGAAAAATCGCCGGAATCCCGGCTGAATGAGAAGGATCGCCGCCGCCAGATCAACTACCAGCACTATACCGGACGGACATGGGGCGATGCCCGCAACTATGATCTGAGCCTGAACTCCGGTGTTCTCGGCCCGGAGCGGTGTGTACAGATCATTCTCGACTGCTGCAAATAAAAAGTATTCCCCTGCACAGAATGTGCAGGGGATTTTTATGTCATTTCTGCTCCGGTTTGAGCATAACGGGCAGACAGCTGAGGGCAAAGAGCATACAAACTGCCGAAATATCCGGCAGGCTGCGCAAAAATCCGCTCCAGCCGCTGCAGGCCCCGATCAGCATCCACAGCCGCAGCAGGGCGGGCAAAAAAGCGGTGGCAAACAGAAGCGGGCGGATGGAAAAATACCCGAAAACCGCCAGCACCAAAAGCGCCCCCGTCAGCAGATACCAGATCAGACCGCCAACAATACGAAAGCCATCACCGCAGGAAAACAGCTGCAGCGCCAGAAGCACGCAAACTGCCGCACCCAGAATTCCAAAGGCCCGGGCATCCGCCCAATGAAACAGCCGCACCAGCACCAGCCACGCGCCGCAAAGAAGCAGCGGTAGCACCAGCCCGGAAAAGATCTCCCAACCACCGCAGGCCGACAGGCCGCGCACGGCCACAAAATCGATCACCGGCAGAAACATGGCCACGCCCATCAGGGCGGAGGACAGATCTGCCGCCTGCCCGGTGCCGTGCAGGGTGAAATGAACAAGCTCTTTCCGTTTCATAGGAGACCTCCCGCGTTTTTCATCATTATAGGCCAGAAAAATGGAAAATGCAAGCCTTAAACCGTGGTTTCCTGTTGATTTTTCAGGTGGATATCCACCCCGTTGACCGTCACGTTTTCATCCGAACGGATCAGGATGTATTCCACGCCGCCCAGAACTCTTGTCTCCAGCAGGTCACCCCGGTCGGGGGCCACCTTGATGATCACATCGGGGGTTTGCAGCTCCAGCTTCTTATGGTCGATCACGTTGGCCGGGTGCAGCTGGGCATCGAGGCCGAAGGTCTCATCGAATTCCACGGAAAATTTTGCGCTGTGGGTCTGGGATACGCCGCAGTCCTCCAGCACCTGCCGCACCTGCTCCTTGTCGATCAGCAGCGGTTCCGGGACACGGCTTTCCTTATGCATGGCGATCTGCTGGCACAGCTCGTCATGGACGGACTGGACAACCTCCAGACTGCATTCGTCTTCCAGTGTGCGGCTCAGCAGCGCCGCGAATGCCTGCTTCTGTTCCGCCGCGGGCATGGGAATGGATGTGCAAAACAACGCGTCCGCCAGCGCGGCGTGATTTTCCCTGGGACTTTTGTTGAAATAGAGGGCGTTGTAGATATTGGTGGCCCGGCCGTCAAAGGCCGGGAACAGAAAGCCCAGCTCCGGTGCCATGATCACATTGGCCATATTGCCGTCGTGGAATTCCCGGCTCTCCGGAATGTAATGCAGGGTCGGCTTCGTCTGCTTGACCGGGCAGATGGCACAAAGCACATAGGTAAAGGTCTCATCGGACTGATCCGGCGAAGCGGAGCCGTCCCCGGATTTGAAGGGAACATCATAGCTGTCGCAGCACAGCAAAATGGCATAGGCGGTATCCAGATCGAGATTATCCACCACCTTCTGGAAAAAATCGGTGCGGACCTGCTCGTCCTCCAGGGCTGTGCGGCGCAGCTCCATGAGCAGCTTATGCTCCTCGCTTCCGGCCACCTGCGCCGTGGAGAAAGTGATATCGATCAGATTTTTCCCCAGCGTGCCGCCCAGCGTGCGGCGGAAAATGGCAAAATATTTTTCCGCTTCATTTTCCGGCATGATGCCGATGCTCTGGCGGAACTGGGTGATGATCTGCCTGCTCTCATTGACATAGCAGCCGAAAACGGCCGCTGCGTTGCTTCTGTCCCGGCGCTGCCGGCGGCGAAGCTCACCGATTTCCTTTGTATTCATCCCATAACCTCATTTCATCGAGTGATTAGCCCGGCAAAGGGTGCGCTGCATGCAGCGCACCCTTTTACTTGGCATCATCCGCCAGTGTCAATCGCACAGGCAGTTCCAGTTCTTTACAAAATACTCCACCCCGGAATAAACCGTGGTGATCACGATCATGGCCACGACGACCCAGCAAAGCCACTCCACTGTGGGGAACGCCATCATGACACACAGGCCGATCATGGTGGAGGCCGTTTTGATTTTACCGCTCATGGCGGCGGCGATCACCTTGCCCTTGGGGCCGGCCACCATGCGAAGACCGGAGACGGCAAATTCCCGGGTCAGCACGATCATCAGCGCCCAAGCGGGGAATTTGCCCCACTGGCAGAACATCACCATGGCCGCAAGGGTCAGCAGCTTGTCCGCCAGCGGATCGAGAAATTTTCCAAGATCACTGACCTGATTGCACTTTCTGGCAATCTGGCCGTCCACATAATCGGTGATGCTGGCAAGGATAAAAACCGTCAGCGCACCCCACATCCAGCCGTTGGGAACGCCACAGCTGGCATACATCAGCACAAGATACGCCGGGATCATGACCACCCGAAGCAGGGTGATTTTCGTTGCAGTCGTCATTTTTATTCCTCCACAAGATAGCCGGAGAGGTCTCCGTCCGTCAGGCCGTCTACGCAGACGGTCACAAATTCGCCTTCTGTCAGGTCATCTTCCGCAGCGATCCAGACCCGGCCGTCAATATCCGGGGAGTCGGCCCAGGTGCGGCCGTAATACTGCTGGTACTCCTCGTCATAGCCGTCCACCAGCACCTCGATCCGGCGGCCGATCATGGCCTCATTGTATTCGTCCATAATGCGGGACTGGATGGTCTCCACAATCTGGGCACGACTCTGGGCTGTGTCGGCATCCGGGTGGGGCATCTGCTCGGCCGGTGTCCCCTCCTCCGGTGAAAATGGGAAGGCACCCACACGCTCCAGCTTCATATCCCGCAGGAAGCTGCACAGCTCGGCAAATTCTTCCTCCCCTTCTCCGGGCAGGCCGGTAATCACACTGGTGCGCAGCACAAGAGAAGGGATTTTCTCCCGCAAGTGGGCAAACAGCCAGCGAAGATATTCCCCGTTGCCACGGCGGTTCATCCGGTCAAGGATGGCGCTGTTGCAGTGTTGGATGGGAATATCCAGATATTTGACGATTTTCGGCTCCGCGGCAATGGTGTCGATCAGTTCTTCATCGATCTCGTCGGGGTAGAGATAGTGCAGGCGGATCCAGTGGAAGCCATCGATGGCGCAAAGCCGGCGCAAAAGCTCGGGAAGCAGGCGCCGGCCGCCGGGAAGATCCGTGCCGTAGCGGCTGGTATCCTGCGCCACTACGATCAGTTCCTTTACGCCGGAGTCGGCCAGAAGCCGGGCTTCATAGAGCACATCATCCAGTGACCGGCTGCGGTATTTTCCCCGAAGAGAGGGAATAACGCAGTAGGCGCAGCGGTTATCGCAGCCTTCCGCGATTTTCAGGTAAGCATAATGTTCCGGTGTGGTGAGAATGCGGCCGGTTTCAAGTTCCGGCGCATCGATGGAGTCAAAATCAAATACCTGCTGCCCGGCCAGCAGCACTTCGATGGCATCGACTACCTTATGATAGCTGCCGGTGCCGAGAATGCCGTCCACTTCCGGCATTTCCTGCAAAATCTGCTGCTGGTAGCGCTGAGAAAGGCAACCGGTCACCAGAATTTTGCCCACATAGCCATCCTGCTTAAGCTCAGCCGTGCGCAATATATGCTCAATTGCCTCACTTTTCGCACTGTCAATAAAGCCGCAGGTGTTGATCACCACCACATCGCTGTCCACAATTCCCGGCAGCACCGTGTGTCCGGCCTCTGCCACGCGGTACATCATCCGCTCGCAATCGACCTGATTTTTGGCGCAGCCAAGGGAAATAAATCCAATATTCGCCATATTATTCCTCCAGAAAATCCCCGTCCACACGCAGCCGGTTCAGAGCGGAGCGGACATCGCCGTAGCTGTAGCCACGGCGCACAAGCGCATCCACGGCCCGCTTGACAGAGGCACTATCGCGCGGATCCTTCACCCGCTGGCGAAGAAAGGAGTCAATATAATCCCCCGGGTCGGGGTAGTCCTGCAGGGCCTCATCCCAAAGCTCCTTTGGGATTTTCTTTTCATACAGCACCTGCCGGGCCCGGTGAATGCCATAGCCCCGGGAAACGCACCGACTCACCAGCTGGCGAGCCGTTTCGCCATCGTCCAGCAGGTTCATCTGTTGTAGCCACTGCACCGCCTGTTCGGCCTGCCGGGGGTCTTCCCCCTTATGCTCCAGCCGCTGCCGCAGCTCCGCACCGGATACGGCGGAGGCGGCAACAATGCGCACGGCACGCATTTTCGCGGACATGGCACCAGCAGCCTGCCGAAGCTCCGAAAGCTCCTGCTCGGTCAGATCCCGGCCGGGGAAAATGGCAAAATCCTCCACCGTCTGGCGGTACAGACCCATGCGGGAGCCATCCTCCAGCGTCAGCCAGTAGCGCCCGGCCCGATCCGGCTCCGAACGGAGAGACTCAATCCTCATCGTTGAAATCGTCGGCGCTGACGGCTACAGGCCGATCCGCCGCCTTTGCGGCCAGCATGGCCGTGGGACTTGCCTTGAGCAGGTTGGCACGCACCTGTGCCTCCACCTCGGCGGCAATGGCCGGGTTGGCCTGCAGGTAGGTTTTGACGCTTTCCTTACCCTGTCCGATTCGCTCATCGCCCATGCTGAACCAGCTGCCGGACTTCTGGATGATCTCCTGCTCAACAGCAAGATCCACCAGCTCGCCCCATTTGCCGATTCCCTGACCATAGAGAATTTCAAAGTATGCTTCCCGGAAGGGCGGCGCGACCTTGTTCTTGACCACCTTGACGCGGGTCTTATTGCCGACCACATTGGCGCCTTCCTTGATCGATTCCAC
>CAYSJX010000075.1:0-7288 GCA_964431445.1 uncultured Oscillospiraceae bacterium
ACCGTTCTCTGCCCCAGTGCAAGACAAAATAGTTACTTGTCACTATTAAGCCTTGATTTTACTGGGTTTTCCGGCGTTGTTTGTGGCACCGCTTGGGGGAATCGAACCCTCAACTAGCCCTTAGGAGGGGCTTGTTATATCCATTTAACTAAAGCGGCATTTCTTGAAAATCTATCATTATTTAGTTGTAATCTAACAGTATGTCAATCACTTTTCGTCAAAAGGCGATTGCTATAACAAACTCTTAGGAGGCGATCGCTCTATACGACTGAGCTACTGGGGCATACCTGAATATTGTAACGGAAAATACCGGGCATGTCAAGCCCGGTATTTTGTCTTATGGATGGCTGTTATTTCCATGTTGCCCAGATTTCCGGGCAGTAGCCGACTGTGGCCTGCCGTCCGTTGCGGACGATGGGGGTGCGGATCAGGCCCGGGTCATCGAACAGGGCATCCTCCTTCGCCCGGGGATCGTCCATATAGCGAAGGTTGGTCACCTGCTGGGCGGGATTATCCCAATCTACCAGCGCGTCCACGCCGCCCACGGCCTGCAAAACGCTGTCAAACTCCCGGCCGGACATGCCGTAGCGGGGCAGATCGATCCGCTGGAAGCTGATGCGCCGCTCCCGGAACCAGCGCTCGGCCTTGCGGGTGTCAAAGCATTTGTTTTTGCCGAAAATCTGGATATTCATGTGTCTAATGAATCCTTTCTGCCACACTGCGCCGTGATCCACGACAGAACATCGCCCCAGATCTCGTCCCGGTTCAGCTCGTTGAGTACCTCGTGGCGGCAAAGAGGATAGATTCGGGTGGTGACATGACCCATGCCCGCCTTCTCAAATTCCTGTGCAGCCCGCCGGACACCGGTGCCGTAGTTTCCCACCGGATCGTCTCCACCGGCGATGAACAGCACCGGAAGCTCGGCACGCATGGCACGAAGATGGGAAGGATTCTGAATGTAGCGAAGGCCCTCCATCATATCCCGGGCGAGACCGGCACTCTCCGGAAAACCGCACAGGGGATCGGCCTCATACGCGTCCACCACGGCCTCATCCCGGGTCAGCCAGTCGCTGGGGGTGCGGCGATGCTCCACCCGGCGGTTATAGGAGCCGAACATCATGCGGTGAAGGGCAGCGTTGGGCTGCCGCTCATCCTGCCGGCTGCACACCAGTCGCGCGGCGGCCCGCCCGGCGGTCAGCACCGCGCCGCTCATCCATGCGGTGCCGCTGATCACGGCAGCGGTAATGCCACTGTCCGGATGGGCGGCCAGCACGGTTCTGGCAAGGAAGGAGCCCATGGAATGCCCCAGCAGCACATAGGGAACCTCCGGCAGCGCCTGCCGGGTCATTTGCAAAAGATGGTAGGTATCCTCGGCCGCCGCATGCCAGCCACCGGTGAAATAGCCCCGGGGGCCGTCCCCGATGGAGCTGCCGTGTCCCATGTGATCCTCCGCCACCACCAGAATGCCGTGGGCGGCAAGGAAGGTGGCGAAGCTGTCATACCGGGCCACATGCTCGGCAATGCCGTGGACGATCTGCACCACGGCTTTGATCTCACCCTCCGGCTTCCAGTACAGGCCGCAGATCTGCCCTGCGCCGCAGGAGGGATAGCTGAATTTCTCCGCCATGGCTCAGCCCACCACCTGATAGCCGGCGTCGGTGATGGCCTTTTTCAGGGCGGCCACATCTGCGTTGCCGGTGACAGTCACATTTTTGGCCTGCAGATCCACAAGAGCCTCCGTCACACCCGGCACGGCCATGCACACCTGCTCGACCCGGGCTTTGCAATGGGTACACATCATACCCTCCACCACAATGACAGTTTTCATGGTTTGTTCCTCCTTCAAAAGATAATCATCGTTTTTTTCTTCCCTCGCCGGTGCACCGGAGGGCCGGAACAGCCGCAGGCGCAGGGCGTTGGTCACAACAAATACGGAGCTGAGGCTCATGGCCGCCGCCCCCAGCATGGGGCTGAGCTGGATGCCGAAGGACGGGTAGAGCACACCGGCCGCAATGGGAATTCCCAGACAATTGTAGAAAAATGCCCAGAACAGGTTCTGCCGGATGTTGCGGATGGTGGCACGGCTCAGCTCAATGGCGCTGCATACTCCCTGCAGAGAATTTGCCATCAGCACGATGTCTGCCGAATCGATGGCAATATCGGTGCCCGCGCCGATGGCCATGCCCACATCGGCGGTGACCAGTGCGGGGGCATCGTTGATCCCGTCGCCTACCATCAGCACCCGGTGCCCCTGCTGCTGCAGGGAACGGATGGCATCGGCCTTGTCGCCGGGCAGCACCTCCGGCACCACCTGCGAGATCCCGGCCTGCGCGGCGATGGCCTGCGCAGTCGCGGCGTTGTCACCGGTGAGCATTACCACATCCAGCCCCAGCGCACGCAGAGCGTGTACCGCCTTCGCGGAATCCGGCTTCAGCACGTCTGCCGCTGCAATCGCGCCGATATACCGGCCTCCGGCGGCGAAATACAGGGGCGTCTGCCCCTGCCGGGCAAGCTCCGGCAGCTCCGGCACGGAGATTTGCAGCTGTTCCATAAGTCTGCGGTTGCCACCGTGGCAGCGGACACCGTCAATTGTGGCGGCCACGCCCCGCCCCGGCAGCGTTTCAAAATCCACCGCCTCCGGCAGTGCCAGATCCTTGGCCCGTTCCGCAATGGCGGCGGCAAAGGGATGCTCTGACCGGTATTCCAGCGCGGCAGCCAGACGCAGCAGCTCCTCTTCGGAGCAGCCCTCCGGCAGCAGCCGTGTCACCCGGGGCTTGCCGGTGGTCAGAGTGCCGGTCTTATCCAGCACCACCGTGTCCACATGGTGCAGATTTTCCAGCGCGGCGGCATTACGGAACAGCACACCCAGCCGCGCGCCCCGGCCGGTGCCCACCATAATGGCCACCGGTGTGGCCAGACCCAGGGCACAGGGGCAGGAGATCACCAGCACGGCGATGCCGGTGGTCAGGGCAAAGGACAGACTCTCACCTGCCAGCAGCCACCCGAGGAAAGCCACCAGCGCGATGGTCATCACCGCCGGGACGAAAATACCGGCGATCCGGTCTGCCAGACGGGCGATAGGAGCTTTGGAGCCGCCGGCCTCCTCCACCAGATGGATGATCTGGGCGAGGGTGGTATCCTCTCCAACCTTTTCCACCCGCAGTTCCAGATACCCGGCGCTGACCACCGTGGCCGCAGCCACGGCGCTGCCGGGCTCCACCTCCACGGGGACGCTTTCTCCGGTCAGGGCACTTTGATCCACAAAGGCCGTGCCGCTGATCACCGTTCCGTCTACGGGAATGCTGCCGCCGGAGCGCACCACCACAATATCCCCCTGGCGCACTTGCTCCACGGGAATCTCCTGCATGGTCTGCCCCCGGCGGACGGTGGCTGTGTTGGGCCGCAGGGCCATCAGCTGGCGGATGGCATCGCCGGTTTTGCTCTTGGCCCGGGTTTCCAGATATTTTCCGAGAGTCACCAGTGTCAGAATCATGGCGGCGGACTCGAAATAGAGACTTTCACTACAGGCCTGCACCGTCTCCCAGTCGCCGCATCCCATGGCATCGGCCATACGCAGCAGGGTGGCGATACCGTAGACCAGCGCCGCGCCGGAGCCGACCGCAATCAGCGAATCCATGTTGGGCGAACGGTGCCACAGGGCCCGCAGACCCCGGCTGTAGTAGCTGCGGTTGAGATACACCACCGGCAGTGTCAGCAGCAGCTGCACCAGCGCTGCCGTCATGGCGTGCTGCGTGCCGTGATACCAGCCGGGCAGTGGCAGACCGATCATATGGCCCATGGTAAAATACATCAGCACCAGCAAAAACGCCGCCGAACTGATGATTCTGGTTTTCATTTCCTGTGCGGCATCCTGCGCCGGGGCAGAAGTGGCCGCTTTCGGCGTGCTGACCTCCGGTTCCAGCGCGTATCCGGCGGCCCGGACGGCATCTCCCACCGGGCCGAGGACGGCTTCGCTGTCCGCTTCCAGCGTCATTTTTCCCGCCAGCAGATTGACTTCCGCCTTCCGTACGCCGGGCACGGCGGCACTCACCTTTTCCACCCGGGCGGCACAGGCGGCGCAGGTCATGCCGGTGACACGGCATCGAAGTTTCATATGCATCCCTCACTTTTCCTTATTATCCACGATTTTTCCGGAAAAATCAATATGAAATCAACACTTTGTTGACATTCTCCGGTTTTCGTGCTATATTATACCACAACGGTTCCAAAGCGCAAGTATGCACCTTTTTGTGCCATACTATCCTTTTGGAAACCATGGAGGTATTACCATGCAAGCCAAAACCAATTGCCCCGTGGAAGCCACGCTGGAGTTGATCGGCGGTAAATACAAGGCCCTGATCCTCTGGCATCTGGCCCAAAGCAAGCTGCGCTACTCCCAGCTGCGCCAGAGCATTGCCGGCATCACCCCGAAAATGCTGACCCAGCAGCTGCGGGAGCTGGAGGCACAGCAGCTGATCCACCGGGAGGTTTTCCCAATCGTGCCGCCTAAGGTGGAATATTCCCTGACTGAGCTGGGCGAGAGCCTGATGCCGGTGCTGGTGGCCATGCGTGACTGGGGCAGTGCCTACCTGCGGGGCAGCAAAAAACTGGAGCCCAACTGCTTTATGATGGGTTCCGATCCAATTCCAAAAACCAACTGATGAAAGGATGCTCTACCATGAACATCAAAATCCTCTCCGACAGTACATGTGATCTTTCTCCCGTCCAGCTGGCCGAGCATAACATCGATCTGGCCCGGCTGACCGTGGTCAAGGGCGGCGAGCCCTTCCAGGACGGGCAGACCATTTTCCCGGCAGATATTTTTGCCCATGTAGCCGCCGGAGGAGACCTGTGCTCCACCACCGCCTACAATGTCAGTGAATACCAGGAGCTTTTTGCCAAATACGCCGGAGAATATGACGGCGTGATCCATATCAACATCGGCTCCGGTTTCTCTTCCTGCTACCAGAACGCCTGCATCGCCGCGCAGGATTTCCCCAATGTGCGGGTCATCGATTCCCAGAACCTGTCCACCGGGCAGGGCCATGTGGTGCTGGAAGCCTGCCGTCTGGCCAAAACCTGCGATGATCTGGACGAGATCGCCCGCACCCTCACGGATTTTACCGCCCGGGTGGAGGCCAGCTTTGTTCTCAATCAGCTCAGCTATATGGTCAAGGGCGGCCGCTGCTCCGCCGTGGCGGCGCTGGGTGCCAATCTGCTGAGGCTCAAGCCCTGCATTGAGGTTCGCGGCGGCAAGATGATCGTGGTCAAAAAGTACCGGGGCAGCTACGCCAAGTGCCTGGCCAACTATGTCAAAGACCGTCTGGCCAACCGGGAGGATATCGCGCGCGATGAGCTGTTCCTGACCTATACCACCGTCGGAGAAGAGGAACTGGCGGCGGTCAAGCAGGAGATCGACCAACACGGCCATTTCTCAACGGTCTACGAGACCATCGCCGGATGCACCATTTCCTGCCACTGCGGGCCCAACACACTGGGAATCCTGTTTGTGCGCAAATAATCCCACCGCTTCAGGGCGTGCCGATCGGCACGCCCTTTTTCATGCGGAAAGGCAGGAAAACACCACACCAGCCCCGTTGTCCTTGCAAATCCGTCCGCAGACTGGTGTGGCAATCCCCCAAATGGTTCCGCCCAGCCATCGTAGGTGGCGGCATCCAAGACACCTCTTTCCCCATGCTCCGGCAGATTGTCTCTTGTATTTCGGGGAAAATGTGCTATACTGTTGACGTTAGTCTATCTGCTGCGAGGAAGCAATCATGAACGAGAGTCTGTTACTGGATCTTGCCACCGACCTTGGCTATGAGCTGGCTATGGCCGGAGCCGAAACCTACCGGGTGGAGGAGAGCATCAGCCGTGTCCTGTCCGCTTACGGGCTGGAAGCGGAGGTTTTTGCCATTCCGAACAATTTGACGGCCAGTATCCTCTGCCGGGACGGCCTGCCCATGACCCGGATGCGCCGGATCGGCCAGCACGGCAACGATATCGACTCCGTGGAGCGCTTTTCCGCCCTGAGCCGCCGCATCTGCGCGGAAAAACCGGAGATCGACACGGCCATGCAGTGGCTGCGGGAGACCTGCCGGACACGGCGCGTTCATGCGGCACCCATCGATCTGCTGGGCCATTTTCTGGGAGCCTGCGGCTTCGCTGTCTTCTACGGCGGCGGCCTGCTGGATGGGCTGTGCGCCGGAATTTGCGGCCTGCTGGTGGGGCTGATCAGCCGTGCGATGGATCATTACCGTGCCAACCAGTTTTTCCGCACCATTTTCGCCGCTTTTCCCATGGCCCTGCTGGCTTATGGACTGGGCAGAGTGGGTCTTGCGGCCAATCCCGATTCCGTGGTCATCGGCGCGCTGATGATTCTGGTACCCGGTCTGCTGTTTACCAACGCCATGCGGGATATCATTTTCGGTGATACCAATTCCGGCACCCTTCGCATTGTGCAGGTGCTGATGATCGCCGTGGCCATCGCCTGCGGCACCGGCGCGGCCTGGAATGTGGCCACGCTGCTGTGGGGAGAGCCGGTCAATATGGGCATTCGTGTCTACAGCTTCTGGCAGGAGAGTTTGCCGTGCCTGATCGGCTGTATCGGCTTTGCCATCATTTTCAATATCCACGGCCCGGGAATGCTGCTGTGCGCGCTGGGCGGATTGCTGACATGGGCCGTCTACCGCCTGACCATGGGGCTGGGCGGCACGGATCTGACGGCCTACTTCTGCTCCTGCGCCTTTGCTTCGCTCTATGCCGAGCTGCTGGCCCGGCTGCGCAAATATCCCGCCATCGGCTATCTGCTGGTTTCCATTTTCCCCCTGATTCCCGGCGCGGGGGTGTACTACACTATGAATTACGCCGTCCGGGGAGAAATGGATCTGTTCGCGGCCAAGGGCATGCACACCATTTCCGTGGCCGGTGTCATGGCGGTGGCGGTGCTGCTGATTTCCACCCTGTTCCGGATTGGAGCAGACCGGAAAAAGCTGCGCTGCGGCTGACCCGCCGCGCAAATTCCCACGAATGGGAATTGACATTCGGGGGACTTGCCTGTATAATATATGCGGAAAAACGCGGTTTTTCCGAACATGTATATCAAAAGCCTGCAGGCTTTGAAAAGAAAGGATAATTGCCATGATTTACAGTAGCGAAGTACAACATATGTGCAGCGTTGCCAAAGGCGCCTACCACGGCCCGGCTCCCATTCCCGAAGAGGGCAAGTGGGTGCAGGTCAAGGAGATCAAGGATGTCTCCGGTTTCACCCACGGCATCGGCTGGTGCG
>CAYSJX010000076.1:0-7190 GCA_964431445.1 uncultured Oscillospiraceae bacterium
TTTCCAAGGGATAAGGGAGGCGTTTTGAAGCGTAATCCCCCCTGGTGGTTTTCGTGTTGGCGAATATCAATTTTTCGTCGAGCATGTGGAATGAGTCGCGCATCTGCCGCTGACAGTATCGGTGCCACGCATCGATCATGCCACTTTCCGCATCCCACATATGCAAAACCCTGTAACCGCCATCAAACCGTGTTGCGTTCTCCTTGGCGTAAGCATCGAGTTCCCGATCGATAATATCAATGACGTCCTGCTCGTTGGTCGACCACAATCCCTTTTCCTCCAACCAAATCGCATAGAAATCGCTGCCGCGGATCATTAGATGCTCGCTGGGATTTCGTATGATAAATTTGGGGTAGATTTCAATGACTCCGCGCTTTGTCGTGCGGGTGGAAATCATCAGAAAATCGATCATGTTTCAACCCGCTCTTTCATTCATTTTTCCGTTTCCTGTCATTCAAAATATCAATCTGCCGTTGAAGCAACAGACCCATTGCCATCAGCATAAGTCCGGCGTTGGCAAGGCGGCGAATCTGCTTATTTTGTCTCTGGATCGCTGCTTCAAGCTGAAGGATTCTTCTCTCCTGCAGCTCTGTCGTCACAAATACCACATGATCGGCCATTTAGGTCACGTCCTTTCTTCGTGTATCATTTCACTTAAATACCACATGGCTTGATACCAGATTTCTACCTGGCGCATATCGGTATGAGGGTGCTTCAGCGTGAACAAGCCTCCACTGCCATCTGGATCATATTCCCGCTCTAAAAAGCGAATAATATGTGTCTGAGCTTCCGTCACATCGAATTGGCTATCATGCATGTCTATCAACCCGAGACTATGAACCATTTCGAAGAACCATTTCCCAGTTCGATTTCCGCTGTCCGGATCAGTCATGATGTGCTCTTCGCAGCGAATCGCCAGCGCTATCATCATTTCCAGAACGCTGCAAGGCCGACAATCGAGTTTGTTTTTCACAAATTGACTGGTGTGGCCGCATTCGTAAGCGAAGCGGTACCGAAGGTCGCGTCCATCAACGGCTCTGTTTTCATCCAGCCGCATCAGGTAAGTGAATTCCGTCCTATAAAGCATCGCAAAAAGGCGATTCCACGATACGCCTCCGGCACGCTCGTTCTGGCATACAAGTCTTGTCATCCAGTCCAGGTATTCCTGTTCGATCTGTCCGCGCGTCGTCACTCCTCTCACTCTCGCGCTCAAAATGTCATTTCCTCCTTGTTAGTGCGCAAGCCACGGTTTCTCTACCAGTACCTGCGCATAGGTGCGCGTGTCCAGCAGGATTTCGTAGTCAGCCTTCAGTCGGTCGTTGCGAACAAAAACAGAATCCGGTTCGTATTCTCCAAAATGCAGAAGGCTGTCCTTGCCAACTGTCTCTTCGATCTCATCGTCATCCAGTGGGTGATCGTGGTCGTCCGTCAGCGTCCTGTCTGCGTAATACGTCAGGCTGATCTCATCATAACCATCCTGTTCACCGAATTCGTCCGGTGAAATAATCCTCGGAAGTAGAGCTACTTGCGTTTCCTCTGACTTCGGTATATATTTCAGAGATTCGCCGAATTTGCGGTAATTGACTTTCTCCCCGTCACACGCCTTAGAGGGAGCGTTTGTGAATTCAGCTGTAACAGGCTGTGCTTCATTGGGACCGTATTTACAAAACGACTTCTTGATTGAATCGACCTCGTCCTGTACGAGCTGCTCATACTTGTCTCTGAGCAGCTTCTGTGCTATCATGTATCCAGCCACCGAGCCAGCAGCAAAGAATATCAATCCTACAGTGCTCTTGTTCATTGCTTTTCCTCCTCGCCGTTCATCATCACAGACGCCTGTTCCCGTAGGGAATATCGTTTGAGCACATTTCGATACAGTGCATCGGTTTGACGACCGTCATAAAGTCCACGGTCATAGGCGGAACGTTCCCTGCGACGCTGATCCTGATCGTAATAGCCGGAAATTTGGCACCGCAGATTCTCATTCTCATCACGGAGCCGATGGTTTTCGCTCAACTGTTTGGAGTTTCCATTGTGCAGAAAAAGTACGAGCATTGCCAGCACCGTCATTACAAAAGTCAGCATAACTGCCCAAAACATCATATTACGCGCCGCAGGGGCGCTCCCTCCTTTATTCTATGTTCGCGTTCATCCATCTCCGCGGATGGTGAGAACGGTAATTGCCAATCCGCCGAACAGGGCGGATGCACTCAGCAACATCCCGCCGACAATGTGACGCTTCCGCTTGGTGTCTAAGATGCTGTCGAGTGCAAATATCACGCAGTGATCAAACCCTTAGATAAGGCCCGTTCCAGAATTGCCCCGTCAACATTGGGATCGATCAGGAATACCTTCTGATAGACGTCATGTTCATCGCCGGTCTTGCGATAAACCTCCTGAATGCGGAACTTGACATAATTGTCACCGTGGGTTTCATCATTCCCGTCGTAAACCCAACCGACCATCTGCCCAGCAATAGACGGGTCGATGCCAAGCATTTCATACACATCATTCAGGAAAAGAAAGCCTTTGGCACGCAGCATATGGTTCGCCAGTTCCTCCTGAGAGTGAAGGAAGAACGAATCGTAACTCTCGTTGCCCTCGGCGGCCTTAGCCTCACCTTTCACAAAGAAACGCGCATAATCACTGGGCTTGTTTTCCCCGGCGACTGTGATCTCGCGCTTGACCCTCTTTGTCTTGCCGTTCTCATCTACAACCGTTTCTTCGATCTTTTCCTTGTGAAGATCGTGACGAAGCTCGTTGTCGGTTTCTTCGCCGAAGCGCGCCACCACTCGGCTTCGGTAGTCCTTAAAGCCCTGGTCTACTGCCGCATAGGCAGCGGCCAGTGCGACATTACGCTTCCGCAGGATGTTGTTGCCTGCAAGAATACCACCAACGGAAACTACGCCGACCATTACGGAAGGACCATACAACTGCATAAGGTCGATGCCGGTATGCAGATAGGCCGCTGTCAATTTCTTTCTATCCTCGTGGATGTTCTTGGCCTTCTTTACGCGGTCAGTATGCTCTGCCAACACGTCGTCGAGTTTTCGCGTCGCCACGCAAGCCATCACTGTGGCTGCTAGTGTACCGCCAATGCCCAGAAATACCAGAATCTCCGGACTATGCTTCTTCAAAACCAGCTTCGTTGTATTGACATACTTAGAAATATCAATTTTCATCCCATCTACTCCTTATAGTGTCGTCGCTCTCGGCAGTCGAATGATATAGCCATCGCTGACATGAACCACACGGGCATCTCGCAGGTCCGTCCAACCGTACTTGTTGTCTGTGTAATTTCCGCTGATGCCGGCCATGTCGAACAGGTCGGCAACGCTTACGGCATCGAACCGCTCAAGTAGTTCTTCCATGTGGAACAACACTTCTTCGGCTTCTCCGCGACTGGGGAAAACGACATCATCGTAGCTGTAAGCCGCTTGCGCCCGGGGCCGATTGTAATCACGGCGTTCATTCTGCTGCTCGTAATATGAGCGGTAGTTCACCTTCGCAGCCTGTCCGCCTGATTTTGTGCGGGTCGGCTCTCCCAGCAGCATGTTAATGCCGTTGCACACAATGTCGGAAATTGCACGCTTGATGGAAGGCACCAGTACATCCATCAGAATATAATTCTTCACGCTATCCACATCGCCGGGCATGAACACGTCGCCCGCCTTGCTCAGATTGCCTTTCTTGCGCCTGTGAGCTTCGCCGGAAATAACCTTCCCCTGGCGGTGCTCAGAACGCTTTTCGCTCTGCTCCTTAGAGCGGTCTGAATTGGATTTGTAATCGTCCATCTCTTTGTAGCCTCCTGTTTTCGTTGTTGGTATGGAGAAAAAGAAAAGGCGAAAGCGCCTTGCAAATGACGCCTTCGCCTCGACGGGTTTTTCTTACTCAATGTCAGGAATGTCCTCAATCTCCATGTCGTCCAGATCAACCACTTTGGTTTTCTTCGCCTTCTTGGCGGCCACCTTGCTCGCGATCTTGGCATAAACCTTCTTACCGACCGGCTTCACGACGCGTTCATAGAGCAGCGCTCCAAGAACCATCGACCCACCGATCACAAGACCGGTCTTCATGCCCGAATCACCAGAAGTAGTCACTTCAGTCAGTGCATCGTCCATCACTTCCGTGGTGATGATCTCGTTCATTTCCATGTTTTCCATTGTTCATGTCTCCTTTCATTTTTCAGGGGTGTCCCCTTCATAAAGCACTTTGTTTTTTTCGCGGAATCAGACAATCATCCAGCTGGCGCTTCAAAAGTAGTCGTATTCTGGCGTAACCACATAGCTCATTACCAGACAAGGAGTATGCCCGCCTGCAAGCTGGGAAGAAAAACGCAAATCGATCATGCCCTTGTCTACATTCCAGCCCAGAAGATCACCGGCTTCTACAGTAGGCAAATCAATCTCCATGTAAAACTCATTGAGCGACATGTAGGGTTCGGCCATCATACTCATTTGCCTATTGAGCTTGTTCGCGGCACGCTTCAACGTTTCCACATCTGAATAGAAATACCGTCCGAACATAGCATCATAGCAAAGTGTCTTCCCGCTACCTTCCACATAGATAATATCATTCGGTGCAGGAGGATTCTTTTCTACCCGCTCCTTATCGACCGATTCCAGAATTTCAGTTTCTTTGTGCTCACCTACAGTCTCAATCACCTTAGCGCGATAGTCGCGCAGGCTTGTTTCCGCAAGACTGTAGGCGGTAGCCAGAGCTGCGTTTCGTCGTCCGTTCACGGCGCTTGCGCCAATCAGACAACCTACCGAAATGCCACCCGCGATGGCGGACGGAATATAACACCTTCCCGCAGCCTGGATCGTCTGCATCGCAGTCAAATTCCGGTGATGCTCCGCCTTCTTCTTTTCCTCAATGCGACGCAAGGCTTCAGGTGTGGCACGTACCGCCAGGATCGTCGTAGTGATCATACCGCTGATACCAATACCTGTAAGGATTTCCGGGCTGTATTTACGAATGGTCAGCGAAGCCCTTTCCGCAAGTGTTTTCCAATCAAGTCGATTCATTTTCTTTCTCCCTTCTCTTTTTCACGAAGAAATTGCAAAATATCCTGGGCACAATTTTCCATTATAGATGCAAACGCCCATGTTTCAGCATTTTCGCTTTCACACAGGACATCGTCCATCTCATAATAGAACTGGCGAATCACTTCAATCGGAGGTATGAACGTTCTTTTGATTCGGTCGATCAGTTCGAGAATAAGGTATCGTTCGTACACAGCCCTGTTAAAGTCGTAGTTATTGCGCCATCCGAAAAGTTTTCTGGAGGGGCAGTCTGTCTCATACCTCCGATATCGCCGTAGCCACGATATAGCTTCTTCTCGCGTCATATGCTTTTCACCACCTCGCAACAAAAAGCAAGAGCCCCTGTAATCGGGCTCTCGACCTTTTTAATCGGCCTTCGCTTCAGCCAATGCCTTCCGAACCTTTTCTTCGATCTTTGCATCGGTCTTTTTCTCCTCAACGAAGCTGCTCAGCAAACTCAGAGCAACGCCGCCGACGGTCGCAATCAGACCAAGCGCCTTCACACCATCGATTTTTTTCATTGCATTCGCCTCCTTTCATAAAAAGAGATGTTTTTTTCGCGGTACTTACTCCACACCACAGATTGGGACATTCTCTTCGCAACTCCAGTCTTCTTCGTCGAAACCGTGGGGCGCAAATGGCATGTGAATTTCACATATCGACATTCCGTCATCCGTAACACGGTATATGTGGTCGAAATCAACCCACGAATATCCATAAAATGCCTCGCCAATATAGCGCTCCCAACCAATCTTTTCGCCGTCTTCGCCTATGTCATCTAATCCCAGGAAGCGAAGAAATTCGTTAAAGGTCGCGTCTCCACGAAGCACAAAATTCCGATTGAGTACATATTCGGCGCATCGCACCTGCTCCATGGTCGCTTCGAAGAACTTGGGATAACCTTCCAGGTAGAAAGTCTGCACCTCGTCCCATGGCGGACGCTCTTCCGCCTTATCTTCTCGCTCGTCTTCTATGGCGTCCGTGATTGCTCGATCCAGCTGCGGTCCACCGAAGAGCACCGCCTTCTCCCGGTAGTTCTGAAATGCCTGATCCAGCGCAGCGTAGGCGCTGATCAGCGTCGCCTGCTGCTTGCGGCTGAGCACATTGGCGGCAAAGATGCACACCAGCGTTCCTGTTCCTGCTGCAACTGCGGGTAGATACGCGGGAGCCGCTGCCTTTACTGCCTCCAGCTTGTTTAACTCTGTGGAACCTTTCTCCACCTTGGCGTCCGTCAGCGCTCGCATAGCCTTGGGCGTTCCCCGCACCGCCAGCACCACCGTACCCACCAAGCCCATAGCACCCAGACAGGTCAGGATCGTGGATGTGTTTCGCTTGAACCAATCTGTCATTTATCATCGCTCCTTTCGGAAATATAAAAGCGAAGAGACCTTGCTAAAGTCTCCTCGCCTTGGAATCACTCGAGTAGGATATTTTTATGCGAATGCTGGTCTTTTCGATACGTTGATACGCAGATCACCCCCTTCCACAAAGGCCTCAATCTTGTGGGCTTCCGGGTGTTTCACCAGATCCCCGATGACGGACTTGGATTCCTTATGCCGGAACAGTTTCAGAGCACTCAGCGCCATGGACAGCTTGCCGGAGCGCTTCATGGGCACTTTCCGGAGATTCTCCTCGTTAGGGACTTCTGTTTCGTCCTGAACGGAAGCAACACTCACATCCTCCCCGTCCTGATTCTCGCTGTGAAAGGCGGTCGTGTCGGAATCATGCCTGTCAACCCTGTCCTGCAGATGCTCGTACTCGGTTTCCGCCCGACCCATGTCCTTGCCAACCTGATAGGTCACCTTACCCACCACATACAGCGCCATCAGCCCGATAGCACCGCCAATCACTGTTTTCAGAAAGCTTTTCATCTTTTCATTCCCCTTTCTCAAATATCAAAAGAAAGAGCAGAAGGCCTTGCACGCCTTCGCTCTTGGTTTAGTCCAGTTTGTCTTCAATTTTGTCGAAAAGACTATTGATGGTTCTGATGACAAGTTTCGCCGCTCTCAGGCAACCGACCATTGCGCATATGCCCAAGAACACGTTGAAAATCGAATTCAGTATCGTCATTCATCCATTCCTCCTTAAAAATCAGATTCCGTCGTTCCATAATACGGCTTGTAATTTTCGCGCCTTAAATGTCTT